>NZ_AGUD01000201.1 GCF_000240225.1 Patulibacter medicamentivorans | reverse complement strand
GCGCCCGCCGCTGGTCCGGGCGTACCGGCCCGGGGCGACGGTGGCGTTCTCGAAGCTCGACGCGCGGGCGCCCGGCTTCGCCCGGGCCGCGGCGGCCGCGAGCGCCCGCGGCTTCGCCCCGCTGGTGCGGCTCGGCGGCGGGCACGCGGCGGCCTACGGGCCCGGGTCGCTGGTCTACGAGGAGGTCATCGCCCACGAGGCGGTCTTCGAGGGGACGCAGGAGCGCTACGCGGCGGCGACCGGCCTGATCCGGCGGGCGCTGGCCCGCGTCGGCGTCGCGGCCGACGTCGGCGAGCTGGACGGCGAGTACTGCGCCGGCAGCCACAGCCTCAACGTCGGGGGCCGGGTCAAGATCGCCGGCCTCTCCCAGCGGGTCGTGCGCGGCGCGGCGCTGGTGACGGCGATGCTGCTGCTCGAGGACGAGCCGCGGGTGCGGCCGGTGCTGACCGACGTCTACGCCGCGCTCTCGATCCCCTGGCGACCCGAGACGGCGGGGGCGATCGCCGACGTCGTCCCCGCCCCCTCGCACGAGCAGCTGGTCGCGGCGCTGGTCGCCGAGCACGGCGGCGGCCTGGAGCCGGCGCAGGTGGGGGAGGCGACGCTGGCGGCGGCCGACGCCCTGGCGCCGCGACACGCGGCCTGACGGCGGGGGCGATCTCACCCCGCCACCCGTGAACCGGCGTCATCTCACCCCGCCCACCGACGCGAACTGACGCCACTCCACCAGCAGCGAGGTGAACTGGCGCCACTCCACCCGGCCCCGCCTCGCCCGCCTCGCCCGCCCGCCCTACGCGTTCGCCTGCGAGATCAGGTACAGGCCGGCGGTCGTGAAGCAGACCATCAGCGCCAGCATCCACCGTTGCGAGCGGGCCGCGCTGCGGGCGTCGCCGAAGCGGGCGAGCGCGCGGTCGTGGGCCAGGACGAGCGCCACGACGTGGCCGATCACGAGCGCGGCGACCTGGACGTACCAGATGCCTTCGGCGTCGAAGAGGCCGTAGTCGATGCCGCCGCCGGCGGTGCCGAAGAGGTCGGAGCCGTCGCCGAGCGGGTCGGAGAGCAGGTACGTGAACTGGGCCTGGATCTGGAACACGAAGAGGCTGAAGTAGTGCGCCACGACGTAGGCCAGGGCGATCGGGACGAAGCTGTGGGCGAAGTCCCGGGCCAGGGCCCCGGTCGTGAGCGGGCCGCGCCGCCGCGCCATCCCGACGATCCCCAGCCAGTAGAGGGCGGCGACCACGGTGACGGTGGCGAGCAGCATCAGCGTGTTGCTCACGCGCAGCGCGCCGGAGGTGCCGAGCCCGGCGTCGAGCAGCCGCTCGAACAGCCACCGCCCCGGCTCGCGCAGGGCGCCCTCCTGCGCGCCGTCGAACGCCGTCACCCCGATCGCGGTCAGCACCAGCGCCAGCGATCCCGGTGGCGTCGGCCAGCTGCCGACCGCGGCCAGCGGGCGCCGCCGACCGAGGTAGCCGCGGCGGACCTCCAGCGGCGCCAACCGCGAGAAGAGGTGGAAGTAGACGGCGAACGTCTCGCCCCGCTCGATCCAGCGCTCGACGCCGAACAGCGCCATCGCCGCGAGGGTCCAGGCGCTGTAGGCGATCGTCGCCGTCGCGACCGTCGCCGGATCGAGCATCGCGTCGCCCGGCGCGTCGTAGATCAGCTCCAGCCAGACGAACCCCAGCAGTCCCACGACCGCCGGCCAGCGGCCGAGCCACGGCGGGTACGGCAGGTGGGGGAGCGGACGGCCGCCGCGCAGCGCCCCCAGCAGCCCGCCGACCGCGCGCCCGATCGCCCGCCACGGGTTCAGCGCCCGGGTCACGTCGCCGAGCAGGACGCTCACCAGAACGCCCCCGAGCCAGACCGTCACGAAGACGAAGGTCGGGGCGAAGTTCAGGCTCAGCTCGCGGGTCCCCGCGAGCCCCGACCAGATCGTCGTCGCCAGCAGCCCGACCCCGAGCGCGCCGGCCAGCGCCTGCACCGTCCGTCCGGGCAGCAGCCGCGCGGCGCGCGACGGCAGCGGTCGCCAGTGGTCGTCCTGCAGCAGCGGCCGGCGCCAGGCCACCGCCAGCGCGGTGAACGAGGCGATCAGGACGATCGCGGCGGCCCACCCGAACAGCCAGTCGGGGATCGGCTGGTCGCGCCGGCTGACGACCAGCCCGTGCGCTCCGGCGGTCGCCGGGGCGGCCAGCGCGGCGGCCGCGGCGGCGAGGGCGGTCGCCACGGCCCGGCGTCGGGCAGCGGTTCGCTCCACCCGGGACCCGGTGGCCGATCGCCTCACCGCCGGCTGCCCCGATGCGCCCGCCGGGGCCCGGAGCCGCCCTTGCGCCCTTCCGCTACGGCGCCACCCCGGCGAAGCCGGCCGCGCGACCGTAGACCTTGTAGAGCAGGAAGCCGCCGGCGTAGTCGGGGCCGCACATGTTGTCGAACAGCTTGTAGGCGTCCTCGTCGGCCAGGACCCGGCCGCGGCCGTTGTTGTTGCGGCCGATGATCGCGCCGCCGACGATGCCGTGGAGCGCCTGCAGCGCCTGCAGCCGTCCGTCGGTGTCGGCCTTGCGCCAGTCCTCGCAGGTGTAGGTCGCCATCCGCCGGGCGTCGAACCCGGCGGGCCCGGCGCCCCCGACCGGCGGCTCGCCGCTCGCCGGTCGCTCGCCGCCGGTCCGCCCGCCCCCGTCGGACCCGCCGCAGCCGGCGAGCCCGATCGCGAGCGCGCAGGCCAGTGCGAGCCCCGGGCGTCGTACGGCGATCACCCCTCCAGGGCCGCGTCGAGCCGGCGGCAGATCGGCGCGTCCGGGCGTCCCTCGCAGAAGTCCCGGATCTTGCCCTCGAACGGCGAGGCCTGGGCGCGGGCGACGGCCTGGCGCTGGGCGGCGCGGGCCGACGGCTTCGGCGGGGTCGAGAACCACGGGCACTGGGCCGGGTCGTAGTTGCGGGTCTCGAACGAGACGATGCAGCTCAGCAGCTCGCCCTCGTTGCCGAGGTCGGCGATCCCGATGCTGGCCCCCGGATCGCGGCCGTCGTTGCAGGACGGCAGCTGCGACGGGCTCGTGATCAGCGGGCCCGGGCCGCTGTTGCGGTACCAGCAGTTGGCCTGGCTGAGCGGGAACGCGTCCCACCAGAAGTCCTGGCCGTTGGGCGCCGCCTGGCCGCTGGGCGAGCGACCCATGGTGTTGTCGTAGAACCGGTTGCGGTGCGAGGTCGACAGCTTCAGCGGATCGCAGGTGTCCTGCACGTTGCCGCTGCCCGGCGCGCAGACGAGCACGTCCGGGACCGAGAACAGCATCGCGCCGCGGCGCCAGTTGTCCCAGAAGTGGTTGTTGCGCACGATGTGGGCGTTGCCGCCGGCGATCCACATGCCGGTGCCGACCGGGTAGGGCAGCTTGCCCTTGACGTCCGAGCCCTTGGCGAAGACGTTGAAGTTGTTGGAGTAGAACTCGTTGTTCTCGATCAGCAGCGAGTCGCCCGGGAAGCCCGGATGGCCGGCCGAGGTCGCGACGTCGGTCGTCAGGCCGAGCGAGTTGTCGTAGAAGCGGTTGTGGTGGATCCAGACCGCGTTGCCGTTGGTCGCCGACCAGCCGGCGGCGTTGTGGTACGAGTCGCAGTAGCGGACCTCCTGGTTGTAGCGCTGCGGCTCGCCCGGGGTGCGCTGCTCGCCGGTCTCCGGCGGGGCGCCCGGGTAGAGGCCGGAGTCGCCGTGGCCCTTGGCCTCGCACTGCTGCTGGACGCCGTGGTCGCTGACGAAGGTCAGGGTGCCGTACTCGCCGTTGTAGAACGCCTTGAAGCGGTCGAGCATGTAGCCGTCGGTCTCGATCACGTAGATCCCGTGCTCGAGCGCGTGGCGGGCGCTGACGTTGCGCAGCACGAAGCCGTCGGCGCGCTGGGCGCCGATCGCGACGTCCTTGGCGTGGCCGGCCGCGGACGGCCCGCTGTTGCCGGCCTTCGGGTCGCCTGCCTCGACGACGGTGTCGTCGGCGGTCAGGCCCGAGCCCTCCAGCTGCAGGTTGCAGCGGACGCACGGCCCGACGTCGGGGATCCCGCGGCGGTTGAGCCGCGGCGGGTCGGGCGCGGGGGTGGTGCCGGGCTTGCGGCCGATCACGGCCACCAGGTTCGCGTCGTTGGGGCAGTACCAGTGGTACGTGTAGGTGGCGGCGCCCGCGCGGCGCGGGTAGTCGCTGAAGGTCTGGTACTTGCGGCAGGCCGGGTCGTACTTCGGCTTCTTGCGCGATGTCGGCTCGGTGTAGACGCCCGGCATCACGACCACGCGGTCGTTGTTGCCCGAGGCCGTGACCGCCGGCTGGATCTCCTGGTAGGCGCAGGCGCTCAGCAGCCGCTCGTTGAAGCGCAGCAGCCGATCGGCCTCGGCCGCGCTCAACGGGCGGGCCTTCTCCGACGGGCGGAACCTGTAGCCGGCTCCGCGGGCGGCGTCGAGCGAGCGGCGCAGGCGAGCGATCGACGGGTGCGCGGCGACCGCGGCGGCGTAGCTGCTCCGGGCGCGCCGCACGGCGCTCTTGCCCTTGCGCTCGCGCTTGCGGAACTGCCGCTCGAGCGTGCGCAGCTTGGCCTTGGACGCCTTGGCGCGGCGCGCGGCGCGGCGCTGCTTCTTGTAGCTCGCGCGGGTCTTCGCCAGCTTCCTCGAGGCCGCGTCGACCGCCGTCCGGCTGGGCACCGCACCCTGGCAGACCACGCGGGTCGTGCCGACGGGCGCCTCGTCGAGCGCGGTGTAGAGGTCGCGGATCGCCGGGACCTTGCCGCCGGCCGGCGGGCTGATCGACGTGTCCGGCGCCGGGTCGGGCCAGTAGGACGGCCGCTCGACGTGGGCGCCGGCGGTGGCCGGCACCAGCAGCGCCAACGACAGGGTCAACCCCGCGAGCGTCCGCCGACGGTGGGCTGGACGACCGGGCGCCCCCGATGGGCGTGGTCGCGCCCCGACACGGTTACAAGCCTGAAACATCACGCCGCGAGCCTACCCCCGGGGCACGGTGACAGGCAAGGGTCACTTGTTCCATGTCGGGTCGCCGGCGGTCGGACCGGCCGAGCGCGGTTGACGGCGCGTCACGAAATCCCCACCGTGCTTTACATCTACGCTACCGTATGTCCAATCGCTCGACACCGAGCGCCACGATGTCAAACCGCACGAGGTTGCCGACCATGAGCTCCGTGACCGCCGACGAGGCCCACGACCACGATCACCACCAGGAGGGCGCGGTCAACGCTCCCGAGTGGACCGACGGCAAGCGCTACGCCTGGCTGCTGGGGCTGATCGTCCCCCTGACGCCGTTCATCGCCTGGGGGCTCGTCGAGGCGACGGGCCTCGGCGTCTTCTGGTGGTTCGGCCCGATGATCGTCTTCGGGCTGATGCCGGCGCTGGACCTGATCATCGGGACCGACGCCGAGAACCCGCCCGACCGCGTCCTCGCCTGGCTGGAGCAGGACCGCTACTACCGCTGGTGCACCTACGCCTACCTGCCGCTGCAGTACGCGTCGCTGGTCCTCGCCGCCTGGCTGTGGGCCGACGGTGACCTCGGCATCGTCGGCAACATCGGGCTCGCGGTGACGGTCGGCTGCGTCAGCGGGATCGCGATCAACACCGCCCACGAGCTCGGCCACAAGCGCGACAAGGCCGAGAAGTGGCTGAGCAAGGTCGCGCTTGCGCAGACCGGCTACGGGCACTTCTTCATCGAGCACAACCGCGGCCACCACGTTCGCGTCTCGACCCCTGAGGATCCGGCCAGCTCGCGTCTGGGCGAGAGCTTCTACGCGTTCTGGCCGCGCACCGTCAGCGGTAGCCTGCGGTCGGCGTGGGAGCTGGAGAGCGAGCGTCTGCAGCGCGTCGGCACCAGCCGCTGGACGCTGAAGAACGACCTGCTCAACGCCTGGCTGATGAGCGTCGTGCTGTTCGGTGCGCTGCTCGCGATCTTCGGCATCGGGATCGCGCCGTACCTGGCGATCCAGGCGGTCTTCGGCTTCTCGCTGCTGGAGGTCGTCAACTACCTCGAGCACTACGGGCTCAAGCGCCAGAAGCGCGAGGGCGAGGACCGCTACGAGCGCACCCAGCCGTCGCACAGCTGGAACAGCAACAACGTCGCCTCGAACGTCTTCCTCTATCACCTCCAGCGCCACTCCGACCACCACGCCCACCCGCTCCGGCGCTACCAGGCCCTGCGGCACTTCGACGAGGCGCCGGAGCTGCCGACGGGCTACGCCGGCATGATCGTGCTCGCCGTCTTCCCGCCGCTCTGGCGGCGGGTGATGGACCACCGGGTGATCGAGCACTACGGTGGGGACGTGACCCTGGCGAACATCCAGCCCCGCAAGCGCGCGAAGGTCCTCCGCAAGTACGGCGGCACGCCGACGCCGGGGGCCACGGGCGGCGGCACGGCGGCGGCGGTCTGATGGCCGCCTTCCGCTGCCCGGAGTGCGGGTACGTCTACGACGAGCGGACTGGGAACCCGCGCGAGGGGTTCCCGGCGGGCACGGCGTGGGCCGACGTCCCCGACCACTGGAACTGCCCCGACTGCGGCGTGCGCGACAAGGTCGACTTCGAGCCGGTCGCCGACGGCGCGGAGACCTCGAGCCCGCCGACCCGCGGGTGAGGCGCTCGCGACCCGCGAGCGCCTACCCTCCCGAGCGATGAGCCGCGGCGCCAGCACCTCGTTCGCCGACGCGACCCGGTCGCTGCTGCGGCGGACGCTGCTCGAGGCCGCGCGCGACCTCGCCGCCGAGCGTCCCTGGCGCGACGTGACGATGGCCGCGATCGCCAAGCGCGCCGGGGTCAGCCGCCAGACGCTCTACAACGAGTTCGGCGCTCGCGGTCCCCTGACCGAGGCGCTGGTGCTGTACGAGGTCGACCGCTTCATCGCGACGGTCGAGGCGGCGGTCGCCGAGCGGGCGGCTGATCCGCCGGAGGCCCTGACGGCCGCGCTCGACGTCTTCCTGACCGCGGTCGCCGAGGATCCGCTGGTCCACGCGGTCGTCACCGAGGACGGCCGTGACGAGCTGCTGCCGCTGGTGACCTCGCAGGCGGCGCCGCTGCTCGGCTACGCCAGCGAGCGGCTGGCGGCGATCCTCCGCTCGCACTGGCCGCACGTGCCCGACGGCGAGGCGCGGTTCATGGCCGACACGCTGGTGCGACTGGCGCTCAGCTACGTCGTGCTGCCGGTCTCCGATCCGCGCCCGACCGTCGACGGGGTGACGCGGATCCTGCGGCCCTACGCGCTGGCGGTGCTCGGCGGCGGGGCCGGCGGCTGAGCGCGGCCGCGGGGCCGCCGGGCCTGCGCGATCCGTTTGCTACGGTTCCGTAGCAATTGCTCCGCCGACTCCGGCGGAACCCCCGAAGGGAGCCTCCGTGACCCCGCCGAGCAGCACCGTCGACCGCCGCCCGGGCGACCCTGGATCCGCGCTTCCCGAGGCCGTCTCCCGCCGTGTCCGCTCGACCGACGGCACGCTGCTCGCGGTTCGCGAGTGGGGCCCGGACGGCGCGCCGACCGTGGTCCTCGTCCACGGCTACCCGGACACCTCCGAGCTGTGGCACGGCGTGGTCGAGCGGCTGGCCGCCGACCATCACGTCGTGGCCTACGACGTCCGCGGCGCCGGCGCCAGCGATCGGCCGCGCGGCGTCCGCGGCTACCGGCTCGAGCAGCTGTCGCGGGACCTGGCGGCGGTCCTCGATGCGACGACCGACCCCGGCGAGCGCATCCACCTGGTCGGCCACGACTGGGGCGCGATCCAGAGCTGGGAGTCGGCGGCCAGCCCGACCGTCGCCCCGCGGCTGGCGTCGTTCACCGCCGTCGCCGGGCCGAGCCTCGACCTGACCGGCCACTGGGTCCGCCACCGTCTGCGGCTCGATGGTCGCGCCGCCCGCCAGAACGCCAGGCAGCTCCTGCACTCCTGGTACATCGTCGCCTTCCACCTGCCGCTGCTCGCGCCGCTCGCCTGGCGCCTGGGGATCGGGCGCTCCTGGGCGCGGGTCTTCGCCCGCAGCGAGGGCGTCGCGCCACCCGCCGGCCACCCGGCGCCGACGATCACCCGCGACGGGATCGACGGGATCGGGCTCTACCGGGCGAACATGCTGTCGCGCGTCCTGCGCCCGCGCTACGAGCGGGTCGAGGTCCCGCTGGTGCAGATCGGGATCACGCTGCGCGACAACTTCATCTCGCCCGACCTCTACGAGGACCTGCCGGACCTGGTCCCCGAGCTGTGGGTCCGGCGCGCCGACGCGCCGCACTGGATGCCGGTGCTCGATCCCGGCACCGTCGCCCGCTGGGTCCGCGAGGCGGTCGCGGCCGTCGAGCAGGGCGCGCCGCGACCGGCGGACGCCGCGGCCCGGTAGCGCGGGACCTGGTCGAGTCGAGGTCTGGGACGGGCCGGCAACCTTGAATTGATCGCTTCCATATTCAAGGTTTACGGATAACCTTGAATATGTGGCGGACCTCCTCAAGGCTCGTTGGGAGCCGACGCAGTCCTCGGGGCTGTCGCGGAAGGCGCGGCAGGGTTGCGAGTACGGGGCCTACCTGCCCGATCCGCTGGTCGGTCGCGAGTTCTCGCTCGACGGCGGAACCGCCGCCGACGTCGCGGACGCCGAGCGTGCGATCGCGGGCCTGAACGCGGGCGCACGGGCGTTGGTCGACGCCGAGGCGATCGCTCGGTTGCTGCTGCGCGCCGAGGCGGTCGCGTCGTCGACGATCGAAGGGCTGCAGATCGGCGGTCGGCGTCTGCTGCGGGCGCAGCTCGCGCGGGACACCGACGGCGGTGCCGATGACGTCGGTGCGGTCGAGATCCTCAACAACGTCGACGCGATGCGCTGGGCGGTGTCGACGCTGACGGCGCGTGACCGGATCGCCGTCGACGATCTGCTCCAGATCCACGACCGGCTGCTTGCCGGGACGACGCTGGAGTCCCACGGCGGCCGGATGCGCGAGGAGCAGAACTGGATCGGCGGCAGCGACTTCCATCCGTGCCGCGCAGCGTTCGTACCCCCGCCGCCCGAGCACGTGCCGATGCTGTTGGAGGACCTCTGCGCGTTCTTGGCGGAGGACAGCGTTCCCGCCGTGGTCCAGGCGGCGATCGCGCACGCCCAGTTCGAGACCATCCACCCCTTCATCGACGGGAATGGGCGTACTGGTCGTGCGCTGGTGCACGTCGTCCTCCGTCGACGGGGCCTCGCACCGCACGTCGTCCTGCCGCTGTCGCTGGTCCTCGCGACCTGGTCGGCGGACTACGTCGACGGCTTGACCGCCACCCGCTACCTCGGTGACCCGGCAGCGCCCGAGGCCGCCGCAGGTCTCAATCGATGGATCTCGCTGTTCGCTGCGGCGTGTCGCCGAGCCGTCACGGATGCCGAGGCATACGAGGCACGGGTCACGGAGATCGCCGAGCGGTGGCGGGCGCGGCTCGGGGGCGTGCGCAGCGGCTCCTCCGTCGACCGCTTGATCGACGCGCTTCCCGGGGCGCCGATCGTGACCGTGAAGAGCGCCGCGGCACTGACCGGTCGCAGCGTGCAGGCGGTCAACGAGGCGATCCCGAGGCTGCTCGCGGCCGGCGTCTTGCGGCAGACCTCGGTCGGGGCCCGCAACCGCGCCTTCGAGGCGCCCGAGCTGATCGAGTCGTTCAACGCCCTCGAACGACAGCTGGCGAGCCCGGACGGCGACACGCGCGTCTCGCGACCCCCGCGGAGCGTCCCGGCACGGCTCGATCGCCGCTGATCGGCCCCCAGCGCTACAGCCGCGCCGCCAGCTCCGTGCCCTGCTTGATCGCGCGCTTGGCATCGAGCTCGGCGGCGACGTCGGCACCGCCGATCAGGTGGACCGGGACGCCGGCGTCGACGAGCGGCTGCTGGAGGTCGCGGCGCGGCTCCTGGCCGGCGCAGAGGATCACGTGGTCGACCTCGAGCAGCAGCGGCCGGCGCTCGTCGCCACCGGGCACGGGGACGGTCACGTGGAGCCCGTCGTCGTCGATCCGGTCGTAGGCGACGCCGGCGTGGAGCTCGACCTGCATGTGGGCGAGCGCCGCGCGGTGGACCCAGCCCGAGGTCTTGCCCAGCCCGGCCCCGAGTCGCGAGCTCTTGCGCTGCAGCAGGTGGACCTGGCGCGCCGGCCGTTCCAGCACCGGCGCGACCACGCCGCCGCGGGCCCGCTCCGGATCGGTGACGCCCCACTCGGCCTGCCAGGCGGGCAGGTCGAGGGTGGGGGAGCGCTCGTGGACGAGGAACTCGCTGACGTCGTAGCCGATCCCGCCGGCCCCGATCACGGCCACGCGCTCGCCGACCGGGGCGCCCTCCAGCACCTCGACGTAGGAGAGCACCCGCTGGTGGTCGACGCCGGGGATCGACGGGGTCCGCGGGCGGACGCCGGTCGCCAGCACGACCTCGTCGTAGCCGCGCAGCGCAGCGACGTCGGCGGTCGTGCCCAGCCGCAGCGTCACGCCGGTGCGGGCGATCCGGCGGTCGAAGTAGCGCAGGGTCTCGTGGAACTCCTCCTTGCCCGGGATCCGCTTGGCCAGGTTGAACTGGCCGCCGATCTCGGGCGCGGACTCGAGCAGGTCGACGGCGTGGCCCCGCTGCGCCAGCGTCGTCGCGCACGCCAGGCCGGCCGGGCCGGCGCCGACGACGGCGATCCGCCGCACCCGGGCGGTCGGCTCGATCCGCAGCTTCGTCTCGTGCGCGGCGCGCGGGTTGACCAGGCAGGTCGCGGTCTTCTTCCTGAAGGTGTGGTCGAGGCAGGCCTGGTTGCAGGCGATGCAGGTGTTGATCTCGTCCGCGCGGCCGCCGGCGGCCTTGGCGACCCAGTCCGGGTCGGCCAGGAACGGCCGCGCCATCGACACCATGTCGGCGTCGCCCGCGGCGAGGATCGCCTCGGCCTGGTCGGGCATGTTGATCCGGTTCGAGGCCACGATCGGGATCGAGACCTCCGGCCGCAGCTTCGCCGTCGCCCACGTGAACGCGCCGCGCGGCACCGACGTGACGATCGTCGGCACGCGGGCCTCGTGCCAGCCGATGCCGGTGTTGAGGATCGTGGCGCCGGCGCCCTCGACCTCGTGCGCCAGCTCGACGACCTCGTCCCAGCTCTGGCCGTCGGGCACCAGGTCGAGCAGCGAGATCCGGTAGACGACGATGAAGTCCGGCCCGACCGCCTCGCGCACCCGGCGGACGATCTCGACCGCGAACCGGCGGCGGCGCTCGGCGGTGCCGCCCCACTCGTCGCGGCGGTGGTTGGTCCGCGGGGCGAGGAACTGGTTGATCAGGTAGCCCTCCGAGCCCATGATCTCGACCCCGTCGTAGCCGGCCTCGCGGGCGAGCGCGGCGCTGGCGGCGAAGTCGGCGATCGTCCGGACCACCGTCTCGGCGCTCATCGCCTTGGCGGCGAACGGGGTGATCGGGGACTTGGTGGCCGAGGCCGACTGCGAGAACGGGTGGTAGCCGTAGCGGCCGGCGTGCAGCAGCTGGAGCGCGATCCGGCCGCCCTCGGCGTGGACCGCGTCGGTGATCCGCCGGTGGTGGCGCAACGCCCGCCGCGACGACAGCTCCGAGGCCAGCGGCAGCAGCCAGCCGACGCGGTTGGGCGAGTAGCCGCCGGTGACGATCAGGCCGACGCCGCCCTTGGCGCGCTCGGCGAAGTAGGCCGCCAGCCGGCCGGCGTCCCAGGCACGGTCCTCGAGCCCCGTGTGCATCGAGCCCATCAGGACGCGGTTCGGCAGCGTCGTGAAGCCGAGATCGAGCGGCTCGAGCAGGCGATCGTACATTCCTACTGACGGTAGCAGCCTCGATCGCGGGCGCCGATCCTGGCGCGACGGCGTTCTCCGCTCCCTCGGCGGCGGTGGATACTGCGTCAACGTCCCGTCCCCCCGTGCCTGCCCCAGGAGGCTCCTCCGTGTCCGCACCCGCCGCTGTCGCCGATCGTCCCGTCCCGGACCTCGACGAGGGCTACGAACGGGGGTTGAAGAACCGCCAGATCCAGATGATCGCGATCGGCGGGGCGATCGGGACCGGGCTCTTCCTCGGCGCCGGGACGGCGATCACGAAGGCCGGCCCGAGCCTGATCCTCGCCTACCTGCTGGTCGGCGCCGTGGTCTTCCTGATCATGCGCGCGCTCGGCGAGCTGCTGATCTACCGGCCGGTCGCGGGCAGCTTCAGCGAGTACGCCGAGGAGTTCCTGGGGCCGTTCGCCGGCTTCGTCACCGGCTGGACCTACTGGATCACCTGGGTCGTGACCGGGATGGCCGAGATCACGGCCGCCGGGATCTACTTCCAGAAGTGGGTCGACGTGCCGCAGTGGACCACCGCGCTGGTGGTGCTGGTGGTCCTCTTCGGCGCCAACCTGATCTCGGTCAAGGTCTTCGGCGAGGCCGAGTTCTGGTTCTCGATGATCAAGGTCACCGCGATCATCGGCATGATCCTCGTCGGCCTCGGCGTCCTGATCTTCGGCTTCAGCGACGCCGGCGACACCGCCACCGTCAACCACCTCTGGGACCACGGCGGGATCTTCCCCAACGGCCTCGACGAGACGCTGCTGGCGTTGCAGATCGTGACCTTCGCCTATCTCGGGGTCGAGCTCGTCGGCGTCACCGCCGGCGAGGCGGCGAACCCCGAGCGGACCCTGCCGCGCGCGATCAACGCGATCCCGTGGCGGATCGGCCTCTTCTACGTCGGCGCGCTGATCATCATCCTGTCGCTGGTCCCGTGGACGTCGTTCTCGGCCGGGGAGAGCCCGTTCGTCAAGGCCTTCGACCAGGTTGGGATCGGCCATGCCGGCGACATCGTCAACTTCGTGGTCCTGACCGCCTGCCTCTCGTCCTGCAACTCGGGGCTCTACTCGACCGGCCGCATGCTCCACACGCTGGCCCGGAAGGGCGAGGCCCCGGCGCGGTTCGGACGCCTGAGCGGGCGCCACGTGCCGGCCGCCGGCGTCGCGGCGTCGGCGGTGGTGATGGCGATCGGCGTCGGCATCAACGCCGTCGACCCCGAGCACGCGTTCCTCTACATCACGTCGGTCGCGCTGGTCGGGATCCTGTGGGTCTGGGGGACGATCCTGGTCTGCCAGCTGCGCTACCGGCGGCTCGTCGACGACGGCCGCAAGCCGCGGACCGGGTTCCGGATGCCGGGCACGCCGTGGACGAACCTGATCGGCCTGGTTTTCCTGGTGCTGGTGTTCGTGCTGCTGGGCTTCTCCGGCGAGACCCGGCCGGGGCTGTACGTGACCCCGGGCTGGGTGGCGCTGCTGGTGCTCGGCTACTGGCTCCTGCGGCGCCGTGGGGCGCCCACGACGTCCTGAGCGGCCGAAAGTTCGTGGTCGCCACCACGATGCGGCTCGTGGCGGCGACGACGTAGAACGACGATCGATGGAGCGCCGGCTGCACGCGAACGTCGGAACGGGCACGGCCGGTGCGTGTCCGGGCGCGCTCGCCGACGCGCGAGCGGCCACCGCCGATCCTCGGGTCGGGGATGCAGCAGCCGGGGGCGCTCCGTCCCGGGGGGAACGAGGCCGACGCCGGACCACCACGGCGCGGACGCGGGGGGTGAGCGCGCAGGGGTCGTGCGCGTCGACCGCGGGCCGCGACGGTGGTCCGGCGTCCCCCGGCCGGCGCAGGCTCGCCTGAGCCTCGCTCGCGGCGCGCGCGTCCGCCCTCCGAGCGTCGGGCCTGCGCCGTACGCTGGGGTGCCGCTCCCGCGCCTGGGCGTGTAGGTTCGCGGGCACAAGGGAGCGTCGATGCACGTACGTTGGGTCAGGACCGTCACCAGGGCGGCTGCAGCAGGAACAGGCGACCGCCGCCCGGGGGGGCCGGCGATGAAGCTCGTGCCGGACGCGATCGCGCGTCCCAGCGCACGGGTCGGGGCGATCGCCCAGAACGCGCTCGAGGTGGCGCGCTTCGGCGGCCTCGAGACCGGCGAGGAGCCGGCCCCGTTCGAGGTCGTCGCCGAGCAGCGCGTCTACCGCCTGCGCCACTACTTCGCCGACGCCGCGGACGACGGGGTGCAGCGACCGACGATCCTGCTGGTGCCGCCGCTGATGCTGGCGGCCGAGATCTACGACGTCTCCCCGAACTCGAGCGCCGTCCGCGACCTGCACGCGCTCGGGGTCGATCCCTGGGTCGTCGACTTCGGGGCGCCGGAGCACGAGGAGGGCGGCCTCGAGCGGACGCTGACCGACCACGTGCTGGCGGTCAGCGACGCGATCGACCGCGTCCGCGAGGCGACCGGCGGCGACATCCACCTGGGCGGCTACAGCCAGGGCGGGATGTTCTGCTACCAGGCGGCGGCGTACCGGCGCAGCAGCGGCCTGCGCAGCATCGTCGTCTTCGGCAGCCCGGTCGACGTCGGCAACGCGGTCCCGCTGGGGATCCCCGCCGGCGTCGCGGGCCGCACGGCGATGTTCCTCGCCGATCACGTCTTCGAGGGCCGCGGCCTGCCCGCCTGGGCCAGCCGCACCGGCTTCCGGCTGCTCGACCCGGTCAAGTCGGTCCGCTCGCGGATCGACTTCCTGCTCCAGCTCCACGACCGCGAGGCGCTGCTCCCGCGCGAGGGCCAGCGGCGGTTCCTCCAGGGCGAGGGCTGGGTCGCGTGGTCCGGCCCCGCGCTGCAGGAGCTGCTGCGCCAGTTCGTGGCGCACAACCGGATGGTCTCGGGCGGCTTCGTGATCGACGAGCGGCTGGTCACGCTGGCCGACATCACCTGCCCGGTGCTGGCGTTCGTCGGCGAGGTCGACGAGATCGCGCCGCCGTCGGCCGTGCGCGCGATCCGCCGTGCCGCGCCGCGCGCCGACACCTACGAGGTGCCGCTGCCGGCGGGCCACTTCGGGCTCGTGGTCGGCAGCCGCGCCGGTCGCGAGACCTGGCCGACCGTCGCCGGCTGGACCGCGTGGCGCGAGGGCGACGGCGAGCTGCCGGGCGCGGTCACCCCGATCGTCGACGACGGCCCCCGTCAGCTCGAGGTCGGCGCCGGGACGACGATCGGCACCAGCGTCGAGCTGGCCGGCACCGTCGGCGTCGGCCTGGTGCGGTCGCTGACCCGCGGCGCACGGCGCTCGGTCCGCAATCTGCGCGAGCTGGCCGAGGAGGCCGCCGGCCAGATGCCGCGGCTGTTCCGCCTGGAGCAGATCGGCCCCAAGACCCAGATCTCGCTGGGGCTGCTGCTCGACGAGCAGGCCGAGCGCGCCCCCGACGACGTGCTCTTCCTGTTCGAGGACCGCGCCCACGCGCATGGCGCCGTCAAGACCCGGATCGACAACATCGTCAAGGGCCTGATCAGCGTCGGCGTGCGGCAGGGCCAGCACGTCGGCGTGCTGATGGAGCCGCGCCCCAGCTCGCTGTCGGTGGTCGCGGCCCTGAGCCGGCTTGGCGCCGTCGTGGTGCTGATGCGGCCGGACGGGGCGCTCGAGCGCGAGGCGGAGCTGGGCCAGGTCGAGCGCGTGATCGCCGATCCGGAGCAGGCCCAGGCGGCGGCCGAGACGCTCGGCGTCGAGGTGCTCGTGCTCGGCGGCGGAGGCGAGCCCCGCGACCTCGGCCCGCACGTGATCGACATGGAGCGGATCGACCCCGATCGGGTCGACGTCCCCGCCTGGTACCAGGCCAACCCGGGCCGCGCGGTCGACCTGGCGTTCATCGTCTTCACCGGCGAGGGCGACCGCACCCGCGCCAAGCGGATCACCAACCACCGCTGGGCGCTGTCGGCGTTCGGCACCGCGTCCTCGGCGGCGCTCAGCCCGTCCGACACCGTCTACGCGGTGACGCCGCTGCACCACCCGTCGGGGCTGTTGACCAGCATCGGCGGAGCCGTCGCCAGCGGCGCCCGGATCGCGCTCGCGCGGCACTTCGACACCGGCACCTTCTGGGAGGAGGTCCGGCGCTACGGCGTGACCGTCGTCTCCTACACGTGGGCGCTGCTCGACGAGCTGACCGAGGCCCCGCCGCAGGTGGCCGAGCAGCACCACCCGGTGCGGCTGTTCATCGGCTCGGGCATGCCGCGCGGCCTCTGGAAGCGGGTGCAGGAGCGGTTCAAGCCGGCGCGGGTGCTCGAGTTCTACGCCTCGACCGAGGGTGACGCGGTGCTGGTCAACGTCTCGGGCGCCAAGCCGGGGGCGAAGGGCCGCCAGCTGCCGGGCAGCGCCGAGGTCCGGCTCGCCGCCTGGGATCCGACCGTCGGCGAGCTGATCGAGGGACCGGACGGGTTCGTGCTGCCGTGCACCCCCGGCGAGGTCGGGATGCTGCTGACCCGGGTCCGGACCGGCGTCGAGGTCGCGCCCGGCCACCCGCTGCGCGGCGTCTTCACCCGCGGCGACGCCTGGCACGTCACCGGCGACCTCTTCCGGGTCGACGAGGACGGCGACTACTGGCTGGTCGACCACGGCCAGGCCGCGATCCAGACCGCCCACGGGCCGGTCTACGCGTTCCCGATCCAGGATGCGCTCGGCGACCTGCCGGCGATCGGCCTGTCGGTGTCCTACCCGGTCGTCGCCGCCGACGGGCGCACGCTCGCCGTCGCCGCCGCGACGCTGCGCGGCGACCAGGAGCTCGACGACGCCGACCTGACCGCGACGCTCGCGTCGCTGGAGCCCGAGCACCGGCCGGACGTCGTCCACGTCGTCGACGACATCCCCCTGACGACCTGGTTCCGCCCGATCACCGGCCCGTTGCGCGAGGCCGGGCTGCCCCCGGTCGGCCGCGCCTGGGTCGCCGAGGACGGCCACCAGCGCTACGTGCCGCTGACCGCGGCCCGGCGGGCGAAGCTGGTCGGCAAGGCGGCGGCGAAGCCGAAGGCCTGAGCGGCGTCAGCGCAGCGACCGGCGAGCGTCCTTCGTGAGCAGCACGAGGTGCAACTCGTCGGTCGGGCTCGGCTCCAGCTCCGGGAGCAGGTGCTGGTAGAAGGCCCGCGCCCGCTCGTCCTCGCAATGGATCAGCAGGCCCCGGCAGCCGATCTGGTCGGAGATCGCCAGCAGGCGGAGGACGACGTCGCCGAGCATCCCCGCGCCGAGGCCGCGGCCTTCGTGGTCGCGGGCGACGCCGAGGCGGGCGAGGAGCGCGACCGGTTGCGGATACCGCCCGGCGCCCCGACGCGCCCGGACCGGAGCGTCGTCGTGCGCCAGGTGGGCCATGCACCAGGAGTAGTACGCGGCCACGCGCTGCTCGTCGTCGCCGGCCGTGACGACGAAGGTCCGCGTGGTGCCGGTGGCTCCGGCCTGTCGGGCGTGTCGCCGGAGCCAGGCCGTCTGCTCCGTGGAACGGCAGTCGAACCCCGCGACGTCGTGCGCCGGTCCGAGCGGCGCCGGCGGGCGGTAGACGAGCTGCCGGGACGCTGTCACCAGTCAGGGGCCGAAGGGCGACGGGCGATCGAGCAGGGCGCGGAGGCTGGGCAGATCGCGCGCGGGCGCGTCGTTGAGTGCGTCCCAGGCCGCAGCGGCCTCGGGCGACAGGACGAACCGGTCGCGGTCGGCGAGGACCCGACGGGCGGCGTCGGTCGTGTGCGCGAGGACGAACGTGGTGAGGTCGGTGCCCTCCGCGTCGACCGCGCGATCGAGCAGCTGTCGCTCCTCGGGCGTGGTGCGGATCTCCAGGCGCGTGGTGCGGGCTCGAACGGGCGGCATGACGTACGGCCATCGTACGGCCGCAGAGGTCGCCGGGCAACAGGCAGGACCATCGGCCGCGGTAGGCAGGGCGCGGCGGCTGAGCGAGCCGCCACCGGCTGTCACATTGCGGTCGGCCAGCGACCGGAACGTCACACGGCGCCCGGCTCGCTCCCGTCGATCCCGCGCACGACCAGGTCGCAGAAGCCGTCGGCGACCTGGTCGGCGCTGAGGCGGCCGGCGGGGTCGAACCAGGTCGCGGCGTGGTTGACCATGCCCTGCAGCGCCAGCGCGCTGAGGGCGGGGTCGTCGATCGCGAACTCGCCGGATGCGGCGCCGTCGCGCAGGACCCGGGTCAGGAGCGCGGAGAAGGCGTCGCGGTCGCGGCGGACGTCGTCCCAGCCGGGGTCGGCCTCGATCGTGTGGCGCTCCTGCTGGAAGACGCGGACGTGGGCCTGGTGCTGCTCGACGTGGCGCATCCAGACGCGGACCAGCGACCGCAGCCGCTGCTCGGCGGCCGGGGCCGCGTCGGGTCCGTCGACGACCGCCGAGGCATCCTCCAGCAGCGGCGCCATCAGGTCCTCGAGGATCCGGGTCAGGGCGCCCTGCTTGGAGCCGATGTAGTGGTAGAGCCCGCCGCGGGCCAGGCCGGTCGCCGCGATCAGGTCGTCGATCGAGGTGCCGTGGTAGCCGCGCTGCGCGAACGCCCGGGCGCAGGCGTCGATCACCTGCTGCTGGCGCTCGTCGTAGCGCTCGCGGAGCTTGGGGCGGGCTGGAGGTTGCGCCACGGCTTGCAATTTAGACCGTTCGTTCGGTACAAGTCCAGTATGGATCTCGATCTGCCCGACGACACCCGCGAGCTGCAGCGCATCGTCCGCGACTTCGCGGTCTCCGAGGTGGCGCCCGTGGCCGAGCATCTCGACCGCACGAAGTCGTTCCCGTACGAGCTCGTGGCGAAGATGGGCCAGCTCGGCTGGATGGGGATCCCGTTCCCGGAGGAGCTGGGCGGCGCCGGCGGCACGACGCTGCAGTACGCGGTCGCGGTCGAGGAGCTGACGCGGATCGACTCCTCGGTCGCGATCACGATGTGCGCCCACACCTCGCTCGGCACCCAGCCGGTCTACCTGTTCGGCAACGACGAGCAGCGCGAGCGCTACATGCCCGACCTCTGCGCGGGCCGCAAGCTCGGCGCGTTCGGCCTGACCGAGCCGGAGGCGGGCAGCGACGCCGGCAACGTCAAGACCCGCGCGACGCTCGACGGCGACACGTGGACGATCGACGGCGCCAAGCAGTTCATCACCAACTCCGGCACCGACATCTCCGGCCACGTCGCGATCACGGCGGTCACCGGCGAGACGCCGTCGGGGAAGCCCGAGATCTCGAACCTGATCGTCGAGAACGGCACCCCCGGCTACGAGCCCGGCGAGCCCTACCGCAAGATGGGCTGGAACGCCTCGGACACCCGCCCGCTCAGCTTCGACGGCTGCCAGGTCCCGGCCGAGAACCTGCTCGGGCCGCGCGGCCAGGGCTTCCGCCAGTTCCTGCAGATCCTCGACGGCGGACGGATCGGCGTCGCCGCGATGGGGCTCGGGCTGGCGCAGGGCGCGCTCGACGAGGCGGTCGCCTACAGCAAGCAGCGCAACGCCTTCGGCAAGTCGATCTCCAGCTACCAGGCGATCCAGGTGAAGATCGCCGACATGGCGACCGAGATCGAGGCCGCGCGGCTCTTGACCTACAAGGCCGCGTGGCTGAAGGACCAGGGTCGCGACTTCTCGCTGACCGCCGCCCAGGCGAAGTACAAGACCGGTCGCCTGGCCGTCCGCGCGTCGGAGGAGGCGGTCCAGATCCACGGCGGCTACGGCTACATGGAGGAGTACCCGGTCTGTCGCTTCTACCGCGACGCCAAGATCCTGACCATCGGCGAGGGGACCGACGAGGTCCAGCAGATGGTCATCTCCCGCGCGCTGCTCAGCTAGATCGATGAGCGAGCTGCCCCAGGCCGTCCGGGTCCGCGAGGTCGGTCCCCGCGACGGCTTCCAGAACGAGCCCGAGACGATCGCCACCGACGACAAGGTCGCGCTGATCGACCGTCTGGCGCGGACCGGCGTCCGGCGGATCGAGCTGACCTCGTTCGTCCGCGCCGACGTGATCCCGCAGCTGGCCGACGGCGCCGAGGTCCTGCGCCGGGTCCAGATCCCGGAGGGGGTCTCGCGCTCGGTCCTGATCCCGAACGAGCGCGGGCTCGACAACGCGCTCGAGCTGCGCGACCGCTTCGACGAGGTCTCGGTCTTCCTGTCCGCGTCGGAGACCCACAACCGCAAGAACGTCAACCGCTCGATCGCCGAGTCGCTGGCCGGGCTCGAGCGCGTCGTGGCCCGGGCGCGCGAGGCCGGCCTGCGGGTCGAGGCCGTGATCGCGACCTCGTTCGGCTGCCCCTACGAGGGCGACGTCCCGGTCGAGCGGGTGCTCGAGATCGCTGCGCGGCTGCGGGACTTCGGCGCCGTCGAGATCGGCTTCGGCGACACGACCGGGATGGCCAACCCGCTGCAGGTCCGGCGCTTCTTCGCCGACGCCGCAGCGGCGCTGGGCGACGCGGTCGAGCTGACCGCGCACTTCCACAACACGCGCGGGCAGGGGCTGGCCAACGTGCTCGCGGCGCTGGAGGCGGGCTGCACGTCGTTCGAGTCGAGCTTCGGCGAGCTGGGCGGCTGCCCGGTGCCGGCGGGGGCGACCGGCAACATCGCCAGCGAGGACCTCGTCTCGATGCTGCACGAGATGGGGATCGAGACCGGGATCGACCTGGGCGCGCTGCTCGACGCCAGCCGCGCGGTCCAGCAGGTGCTCGGTCGCTCGCTCGGCTCGCACACCCTGGTCGCCGGGCCGATCGACTGGCATCGCGACGTCGCGCCGAGCGCGACCGGAGAGGCAGGCTGATCGTGCCGTTCGATCGCGTCCTGATCGCCAACCGCGGCGAGATCGCCGTTCGGATCGCGGCCACCCTGCGGCGGCTCGGCGTCGAGTCGGTCGCCGTCCACGCCCCGCAGGACGCTGGCACGCCGCACGTCGCCGCCTGCGACCACGCGGTCGCGCTGCGCGCCGACGGCGAGCGCTCGCCCTATCTGGACGTCGCCCAGCTGGTCGAGATCGCCCGCCGGACCGGCAGCGACGCCGTCCACCCCGGCTACGGCTTCCTGGCCGAGCGGGCCGACGCGGCCCGCGCCTTCGAGGACGCCGGGATCGCCTGGATCGGGCCGTCGCCGCAGGCGATCGACCTGCTCGGCGACAAGATCGCGTCGAAGCGGACGGCAGCCGAGGCCGACGTGCCGGTCGTTCCCGGGGAGACGATCCCCCCCGACCCAGGCGTCGACGCCGACCAGGTCGCGGCGTTCGCCGCCGAGGCCGGCCTGCCGCTGCTGCTGAAGGCCTCCGCCGGCGGTGGCGGCAAGGGCATGCGGCGGGTCGACGAGGCGGGCCAGATCGGGTCCGCCGTCGACGCGGCGCGGCGCGAGGCGCAGGCCGCCTTCGGACGCGCCGAGCTGCTGGTCGAGCGGCTGGTCGAGCCGGCCCGCCACGTCGAGGTCCAGATCGCCGCCGACGCCCACGGCGGCGTCTGGGCGATCGGCGAGCGCGAGTGCAGCCTCCAGCGCCGCCACCAGAAGCTGATCGAGGAGTCGCCCGCCCCGCACCTCTCCGACGAGCTGCGCCGCGACCTCCACGCGGCGGCGGTGCGGCTGGCGACGGCGGCCGGCTACCGCAACCTCGGCACCGTCGAGTTCCTGGTCGAGTCGGGCGTCGCGTCCCCGCGCTTCTACTTCCTCGAGATGAACGCCCGGCTGCAGGTCGAGCATCCGGTGACCGAGCTGGTCCACGGGCTCGACCTGGTCGAGCTGCAGCTGCGGATCGCCGACGGCGCGCAGATCGACCTGGCCGCCGCGACTCGCGACGACGGAGCCGACGGGCGCGTCCTGGAGCCGGTCGGCCACGCGATCGAGGCGCGGATCTGCGCCGAGCGGATCGCCGGCGGCGACGGTGCCGCGGTCCAGTTCCTGCCCGCGACCGGCCCGGTCGTCGGCTACGCCGAGCCGCGTGGCGCCGGCGTGCGGGTCGACTCCGGCCTGGTCGCCGGCAGCGTCGTCTCGACCGCCTTCGACCCGATGCTGATGAAGGTGATCGCCTACGGGCGCGACCGGGCCCAGGCCCGCGAGCGGCTCGACCGGGCGCTCGACGAGCTGACGGTGCTCGGGGTCCAGACCAACGCCGCGTTCCTGCGGCGGCTGCTGGCGCGTCCCGAGGTGGTCGAGGGCCGCCAGACGACGACGATGGTCGAGGCGCTGCTGGCCGACGCGACGGCCGCCGGCGAGCTGCGCCGGCCCCCGGCGGCGGCCGCCGCGCAGGCCGCGCGGGCGACCGCCGCCTGGCGCCACCACGAGCTGGACGACCGCTCCGGCGGGGCCGACGCGGGGCCGTTCGACCGCCGCGACGGCTGGCGGATCGGTCCGCCGGCGTGGGCGCGGCTGCGGCTGCTCGACGCCGACGACGCGCCGCTGGAGCTGGCGGCGCGGGTCATCGACGGCGGGCTCGAGGTGACCGTCGACGACGGGGATCCGCAGCGGCTGGCGGTCGCGATCGAGCCGCGATCCGCCGACGGGGCGCTGCGCCGCTTCGAGGTCGCCGACGATCGTGGCGCCGCCCGCTGGTCGGTCGCCCGCGACGGCGAGTGGCTGTGGGTCCACGGCCCCGACGGCACCTGGTCGTGGCGCGACGCGCCCGAGGCGGCCGCGGCCGCGGCCCACGGGTCCGGCAGCCTCGAGGCGCCGCTGCCGGGCGTGGTGATCGCGGTCAAGGCGGTGCCCGGCGACGCCGTCACCGCGGGCACGTCGGTGGTGGTGCTGGAGTCGATGAAGATGGAGCTGGACGTCACCGCGCCCTACGACGGGATCGTCCAGACGATCGACGTCGCGGTCGGCGAGCACGTCCAGCGCGGCCAGGTCCTGGCCGCGGTCGAGCAGGAGGACGCGGCATGAGCGGCACCAACGGCGCGGCGGCGGGCGCGGAAGCGCCGGCCCCCGGCAACCGCGAGCAGCACCTGGCGCTGATCGGCGACCTGCGGGCGCGGCTGGCGCGGATCGCCGACGGCGGCGGCGAGCGGGCCCGGACCCGCCACGTCGATCGCGGCAAGCTGCTCCCGCGCGAGCGGATCGACCGCCTGGTGGACCCCTTCAGCCCGTTCCTGGAGCTGGCGCCGCTGGCCGCCGAGGAGGTCTACGACGACGACGTTCCGGCGGCCGGCCTGATCGCCGGGATCGGCCGGATCCACGGCCGCGAGGTCCTCATCATCGCCAACGACGCGACGGTCAAGGGCGGCACGTACTACCCGCTGACGGTCAAGAAGCACCTGCGCGCGCAGGAGGTGGCGCTGGAGAACCGGCTGCCCTGCGTCTACCTGGTCGACTCCGGCGGCGCCTTCCTGCCCAAGCAGGACGAGGTCTTCCCCGACAAGGAGCACTTCGGCCGGATCTTCTACAACCAGGCCCGGCTGTCGCGCGAGGGGATCGCCCAGATCGCCGCGGTGATGGGATCGTGCACCGCCGGCGGCGCCTACGTGCCGGCGATGAGCGACGAGACGATCATCGTCCGCGAGCAGGGCACGATCTTCCTCGGCGGCCCGCCGCTGGTGAAGGCGGCCACGGGCGAGGAGGTCTCGGCCGAGGAGCTGGGCGGCGGCGAGCTGCACGCACGGACCTCGGGCGTCGTCGACCACCTGGCCGAGGACGACGAGCACGCGCTGCAGCTGGTCCGCCGGATCGTGGCGACGCTGCCCCGCAGCCGCAACGCGGTCGGCGGGGGCTCGCCGGGCGGCGCGTCGTCGCCCGACGGGCACGGCATCGCGGGCATCAGCACCGCCGCAGCCGCGCCGTGGGAGGTGCGCGCTCCCGAGCCGCCGGCGGAGGGGGAGGAGGCCGCGGCCGAGTCCCTGCTGGAGGTCGTCCCGGTCGACACCCGCGAGCCCTACGACGCCCGCGAGCTGGTCGCGCGGGTCGTCGACGGCAGCCGGCTGCACGAGTTCAAGCCGCTCTACGGCGACACGCTCGTGACCGGCTTCGCGCACGTCATGGGCCACCCGGTGGCGATCCTGGCCAACAACGGGATCCTCTTCCGCGAGAGCGCGCTGAAGGCGGCGCACTTCATCGAGCTCGCCGACGAGCGCGGGATCCCGCTGCTGTTCCTGCAGAACATCGCGGGCTACATGGTCGGCCGCGAGTACGAGGCGGGCGGGATCGCCAAGGACGGCGCCAAGATGGTCGCCGCCGTCGCCTGCGCCCGGGTGCCGAAGTTGACGGTGATCGTCGGCGGCTCGCACGGGGCCGGCAACTACGGGATGTGCGGTCGGGCCTACCAGCCGCGGTTCCTCTGGATGTGGCCGAACGCCAGGATCTCGGTGATGGGCGGCGAGCAGGCCGCGACCGTCCTGACCACCGTCCGCGAGCAGCAGCTGGCGGCGCGCGGGATCGACTTCTCCGAGGAGGAGCGGGCGGCGATGGCCGACCCGGTGCGCGCGCAGTTCGAGCAGCAGGGCAATCCGGTCTACGCCTCGGCGCGGCTGTGGGACGACGGGATCATCGACCCGCGCGACACCCGCCGGGTGCTCGGCCTGGCCCTGGACGCCTGCGCCAACGCCCCGCTGGAGCCGGTGCGACGGCCGCTGTTCCGGATGTAGGGCGGTGGGCCGGGGGGCAGTGGCGAGGCGGCGAGGGGGCGGGCGGGGCCGGCGACGGCGCCGTCGCGGGGCAGCGGCGTCATTTCGCCTGCCGCTCCCAGAGGCGGCGTCAGTTGCCTGCGCACGGCGCGGTCGAATGACGCCACCGCCGGCGAGGTGGGCAGAGATGACGCCACCTCGGCACCGGTGGCGTCAATCGGCCGGGTCGCGGCGCGGCGGCGTCGGCCACGGCGCCGTCCCGTCCGGATCCAGCAGCGCCCGCCCGACCCGCAGCGCCGCGGTGACGACCTGCGTCGCCGGCGGCGGCGGGTCGCGAGCGAGCGCCTCGGCCAGCATCGTCCGCAGGCCGCCGATGATCGCGGCGGCGGCCAGCCCGGCGTCGACGGCGGGATCCAGCTCGCCGGTTCGCTGCCCGTGGCGGATGTTGCGGGTGGCGGCCGCCACGTGCTCGCGCAGGCGGGCGGCGTCGGCGCGGGTGGCCGCGGCGTCGTGCAGCAGCCCGGTCGCGATCGGGCGCCCGAGCGGGTGGGCGTAGAGGAACTCGACCTCGCGGACCAGCCGCAGCGCCTCGCGCTCGGGCCACGTGGCGCCGGCCGGCAGCTCGGCGTCGTCGGTCAGCGCGTCGTCGAAGACCTCGCGGGCGTACTGGTCGTAGAAGTCGTCGACGACGGCGGCGACCAGGCCGTCCTTGCCGGCGAAGTAGCGGTAGAGGACGCTCTGGGCGACGCCCGCGCGAGCGGCGGCGGCGGCGACCTCGACGCTGCCGTGACGGCGCAGCTCCTCGGCGGCGGCGGCGAGCAGCCGGGCGCGCGTGGCCTGGCCCTTACGGGTCAGGGTGGCCTCGACCGGCGTGGCGCTCGTCCGATCGCTCACGGGACGATCACGTGCTCGGGATTCGGCCGCCGCTCGGGCGGCGCCTGGCTGTAGTCGCCGAAGGCCCCGTCGCGCTCGGTCACGACGGCCCGCACGCCCTCGCGCTCGGCGCGGTCGATGAAGGCCAGTGCGTCGGGGGTGTTGCGCATCAGCCCGTCGAGGATCGGCCCGAGGGTCTGGGTCGAGGCCAGGCCCATGTTCTCGTAGGCCTGGTTGACGATCAGCTTCTGGGCGGCCAGCTGGCTGCTCGGGATCCGGGCCAGGTCGGCGGCGAGCGCGGCGACGGTGTCCTCGAGCTGGGCGAAGGGCACCGCGCGGTTGATCAGCTCGACGTCGGCGGCCTCGCGACCGGTGAACGGGCGGCCGGTCAGCGCGTGCTCCTTGGCCTTGGTCAGGCCCAGGCGGTACAGCCACATGCCGGACAGGTAGGCGCCCCACATCCGGCTGTAGGGCGTGCCGATCACCGCGTCCTCGCTGGCGACGACCAGGTCGGCGCAGAGCGCGAAGTCGCTGCCGCCGCCGACGCACCAACCGTGGACCTGCGCGATCACCGGCTTCGGGCAGCGCCAGACGCTCATGAACTGCTGGGTGGGGGAGATCTGCGGCGCCGTCGCCATCACGAAGTCCTTGCCCGGATCCCAGCGGCCGTCGGTCTCCAGCGCCTCGCCCCAGTGCTTGAACCCGTCGCCGAAGTCGTACCCGGCGCAGAACGCCCGCCCGGCCCCGCGGACCACGATCACCTTGACCGTCGTGTCGTACGTCGCCCGAGCGATCGCCGCCTCCAGCTCCTGCGGCATCGGCGGCACGATCGTGTTCAGGTGCTCGGGCCGGTTGAGCGTCACCGTCGCGACCGGGCCGTCGGTGGTGTAGAGCAGGGTCTCGAAGGTCGGGGCGGGCATGGCGGGGGTTCTACTCGCCGATGCCTCTCGAGTCAAGAAGTGACTTCACTTCTTGCGGTCGTCGATCAAGCGGCCAGCCGCCCAACGAATGCTTTGGCGCCCTGTGAGGCGCATGCTAGGTTTCGCCCACGTCAGAGAGCCGTATGTATCTCTGAGTGCGTTGTCGCCATAGGTTCCTCGTGCGTGTGAGGGCCGCTCCCAGGAGTTCGAATGAGGTCTTCCATCCGCCGTTGCGTCTTCGCGGTCGCCTTCGGTACCAGCGGGCTTCTCGGGGCGCCAGCCGCTCTGGCGGCGGCGAGCACGGACGCTGCGAGCCAGGCGATTCCCCGACCACCGGGAACTCGCTCGGTCGCGCCGCTCCAGGGCGAGGAGACCGCGTCGTCGTCCTCCTGGCTCACAAGGGACGGTCGGCTCGTCACGCGGGTCTCGTCATCGCCGGTGCGCTGGAAGGATGATTCCGGGAAGTGGCGCCCCTTCGATCTGGGCCTCCGGCGGAGTCGGAGCGGCAAGAGGGACATCGCGTCGGTCGCCGACGGACAGGTAGCGCTTCCCGTGACCGAGAGTGGTAGCCGGGAGATCGTGGTCAGCGATGGCCGCGGCGCTAAGGTGCGGATGACGCTCGAAGGCGCTCAAGCGCGTCGTGCGGCGCGGACGAAGGCGAACGTGCGCGAGTGGCGCGACGTCCTGCCGGGCGTGACGCAGCGAGCCACCGTGACGCAGTCGGGGGTGAAGGAGGAACTCGTCCTCGATGGCCCGAAGGCGCCGCATAGGTTCTCGTACCGCCTCGAACTGTCCGGCGGCTTGGTGCCGTCTGTTTCGGACGCTGGTGATGTCGTCGTGCGACGTGGGACGACGGTTGTCTTCACGATTCCGCGGGGGTCGATGTATGAGGCAGGAACCGCTGGCAAGGCGACTGGCCTTGGCCGATACGACGTGGTCCGGGTCGGCGGCGACCGATGGCGCCTGACCGTTGCCGCAAGCGGCTCGTGGCTTCGGGACGCGGGGCGTCGCTGGCCCGTCGTCGTAGACCCGACGGTCGTCATCTACAGACTTGGCGCGCCTGCGGTGTGCCGGACCATCCCCCTCGACCTGGTCAGTCCGCTGGACGCGCGATGTGATCCAACGACCCCGGTCGGAGAAACGGCGAAGATCGGATATACGCCTCCCTCTTGCACCGGGACGCCCGGATGTGATCCCTGGTCCGGGATGGACGCGCTGGCCATCCGGGGGTTCGTATTGCCTGGGTCAGTAGCCGGAACCAATATCAAGCAGGCGATCTTCAGAGTCACGACGACCGGCCAGTTCTACGGCTTCTCGAAGCTTGCCCTGATCGGTACAGGAATTAAGGCTCTCCCTGGTGGTGGCATTTGGATTTTTGAGACGCGCAAGGATGTGGGAGCCGTTCCAGGGACCGTTGACTTCGATGTCACGAGCGACGTGCACAACTGGACCGTCCCGCCAGGTGGGACGGCTCCGGGCCAGGTCCCCTCCGCCGGTTGGGGGTTTCACCTGCTGCAAGGCGGTCCGAGCTTTCCCTTGCCAGGCGAAGACGGTGAGGCGTGGCTGTCGGTAGCGACGCATCTCCATCCGGATGTTGAGAAGCGTCCCTACCTCGACATCTACACCGCGCCTCCGGCACAGGCTGGGAGCGAGGTAGAGGCACCGGCCGAGGGCAAGCTGACGAGCCGTTTCGTGGAGCTGCGCGCACACGCGACGAGCGAAGATGTGACGTCGGCCAACTTCGAGTACGTAGCAGGCGATTCGCGTGATTGGAAGCCGGTCCCGCTGGGTGCCTTGCGGTTCAAGTCGACTGGCGCGCAGCCGTCGTCGGCGGCCATCGATGTGGCCGATGGTCGTTCGACGAGGTTGATCTGGGATCTGAACAAGACGCCGGGCGGGGATGTCGATGGGCCGATCCACGTCCGAGCGTTGCTGGACTCGGGTGAAGCCGTGGGTGGCGGAATGACGCCGGAGCGGAACTTCCGGCTGGACCGCAAGAACCCAGAGACGTCGTCGCAGGGGCAAGTTGGTCCGGCGAGTGTGGATCTGTTGACCGGTGACGTCGCGGTGACGGAGTCGGATGCTGATGTGAAGGCGTTCTTGGACGATCTGTCGTTGTCGCGGACGTATCACTCGCGGGGTGGGTCGCCGCGGACGATGGACATGTTCGGTCCGGGCTGGGTCTCGAGCTTCGAGGCTGATGGTGGGGAGATGCCGTTTCGCGGGATCTACAACTTCACTGACGTCCAGGAGAGCCAGGAGCTGGTGGATTGGTCGGTGAACGAGACCGAGGCGTTCTGGGAGACGTTCGATTTCAACGATCTCGATGTCGAGCCGCTCTTTGAGACGACGCGGTTTGAGACCGAGTATGCGGTGTTGGAGCAGGCGGATGGGTCGAAGATCAGCTTCCGTAAGGACGGATCCAACTGGGTGCTCGACGCTGAGCACATGGATCTGAAGGTCGAGAAGACCTCGAGCGGGTTCAAGGTCACGGACTCCAAGGGTGGCGTGACCGTCTTTGAGCCTGATAGTGCGGGGTCGCCGAACTATCGGCCGGTGAGCTATAGCGAGGCGGGGAGCAGCAAGGACACGACGTATCAGTACGTGACGGTGGGTGGCCGTCGGCGGTTGTCGCGGATCGTCGCGCCGGCGCTGGCGGGCGTGTCGTGCTCGGGTTCGACGTGGACGGCTGGGTGTCGGGCGTTGGAGTTGCAGTGGGGCACGATCACGGTGGCGGGCAAGACGGAGGATCGCGTCGTCGCGGTGAAGCTCAGGGCGGTCGATCCGTCCGGAGTCGTGTCCGGGGACAGCCACACGATCAAGACCTATGAGTACGACAGCTCGGGTCGGTTGAAGAAGGTGTCCGATCCGCGGACCTCGACCGGGTTGCCGGTGCAGTACGAGTACGACAGCGAGGGCAGGTTGTCGAAGTACACCCCGCCCGGCGAGAAGCCATGGACGTTCGCTTACCAGGCGATCACCGGTGATGCTGGGACCGGTCGGGTCAGGTCGATCACGCGGAAGAACCCGGCGGGGACGGATGCGACGACGACGTTCGTCTACGACGTGCCGTTGTCGGGGTCCGGTGCGCCGCGTGATCTGTCGCCGTCGGCGGTTGCGACGTGGGGGCAGACTGATCGGCCGCAGACTGCTACGGCGGTGTTTCCGCCGGATGCGGTGCCGTCGGGGAGCGGGATGCCGTCGTCGTGGACCCGGGCGACGATCAACTACCTCGGCGTGCACGGCAAGACCGTCAACGTTGCCGACCCCGAAGGCAACATCACGACCGCGGAGTACGACCAGAACGGCAACACGGTCCGCGAACTGACGGCCCGCAACCGCGAACGCGCGTTGGCGGCGTCGGGATCGACCGCGGCGCGCTCACAGGCGTTGGATACGCAGTACGTGTATGCCACGAACGGTGTCGATCTGTTGAGTCAGATGGGCCCGGAGCACGAGATCCGTCAGGCCAGTGGCGCGTTGACCAACGCGCGGCAGTACAAGACGATGTCCTACGACCAGGGCAAGCCGACCAGTTTCTCGGGTGATCAGCATCTGGTGACCGAGGCCAGGCAGGGTGCGTATCGCACGTCGGATAGCCACGTGATCGATGAGCGGGTGACCCGCTACGCCTACAGCAACAGCGGTAGTGATCGTGGTTGGGAGTTGAAGAAGCCGTTGAGGACGACGGTCGGTGAGGGCACTGAGGCGGCGACGACGACGTACTGGTACCACGCGAGCTATCCGTTGCTGGTGGAGAAGTGGATGCCGAAGGCGTCGGGATCGGACTCCCACGCGATGCGGTACATGTACTCCGGGATCAGCGGTGCGGAGTGGTGCGACAGCGCGACCTGGTTGCCGGTGCCGGCCGCGGCCGGGGGCTCGTTGTGCATCGCGTTGCCGGTGGCGCAGCCGGCGTCGGGGCAGAATCCGGGCAAGTGGTTTCGGTATTCGTTGTTGTGGGATCCGGTTCAGCAGTTGATGTCGGACAGCATTCATCCGGCGTCCCGGACGACGACGATTGAGCGGGACGGGTTGGGGCGTGAGACGAAGCGGATCACGAGCTCGTCGACTGGTCGGGCGATCCCGGATGTGACGACGGTCTATGACGCCAACACGGGTCGGCCGACGACGACGACAAGTGCGGCGATCGGCTCAGATCCGGCACGGACCGTGACTCGGGTGTGGGATGACAACGGCCGTCTGGCGAGCTACACCGATGCTGACAGCGGCCAGACGAGCTACGAGTACGACCTCAATGGTCGGCAGACGACGGCGACGGACTCGCGGGGCAGCCGCACTGTTGCCTATGACGAGCGCGACGAGGTCTCCGGGGTCACCGACTCGACGCTAGCGGGGATCATCACCGCCGATCGTGACGCTGATGGCGCGTTGGTCGAGGAAGTGTTGCCCGGCAACCTGAAGTTGACGCGCACAGTCAACGAGAACGGTGATCCGGTGGCGCAGAAGTGGGAGCGCACCACCGGGTGCACCGGTTCTGCGTGCGTGTGGGCGTCGAGCACCGCGACTCGGGACGCGCTGGGCCGCTTCGCGACGAGTGCGTCGGAGAAGTCCTCCAGTACGTATCGCTACGACACCGTGGGCCGGTTGTCGGGGACGGATGAGCAGCGCGGCACGGTCTGCAAGACGCGTGGCTATGCGTTCGACAAGAACTCCAACCGGACCTCGTTGACGGCGAAGACCTCGGGCTCGGGTGGTGCCTGTGGCACCGGGACGAGCACATCGAAGAGCAACACCCTCGACGGTGCCGACCGGTTGCGCAACACCGGCTACGCCTACGACGATCTTGGTCGCACCACGACGGTCCCGGCGGGCGATAGTCCGGATGGCAGCGCGATCACGTTGACCTATGACACCGATGATCTCGTGGCGTCGATCGAGGCTGGTCCGGCGAAGCAGACGTTGACGCGGGATCCGTTGCGGCGTCTGCGGTCGGATGCGTCGCAGAACACGGGGCTGTCGTTGACGACCAGCGTGCTGCGCTACGCCGACGACCAGGACGCACCGGTCGCGAGGACCGGGTCGTGGGGATGGGAGCGCTACGTCGCTGATGCTGATGGCACTCAGCTTGCGACCTCGACCGATGGCGGAACCGCAACCTGGGAGCTGACCGACCTCCACGGCGATGTCGTGGCGAGCGCGCCGACGACCGCGACGAGCCCCAGCACCGGGATCGAGTACGACGAGTTCGGCGCCACCGCAGACACCACCGGCACCAGCACACCGAAGGGGCTGCGCCACGGGTGGCTCGGCGGCTACGGCAAGCACACCGCGTTCACCCCCGGCGGTCTGATCCATATGGGTGCGAGGGTCTACAACCCCGCCAGCGGCCGTTTCCTCCAAATGGATCCTGTGGAGGGCGGCTCCGCGAACGCCTACGACTACTGCAACCAGGACCCCATCAACTGCCTCGACCTCGACGGACTGAAGGCAATCGATACGGTGGTGGTCTTCCATCGCATGACGCCCTTCCTCAAGCGTCTGGGAATCCAACTCGGACGTAGCTACTCGAAGACCCTAATCGAGACTGTTACCTCAGCAGGGGCAGGAGCCGCTGGCAATTGGGTCTGCAAGGTGGCCGGGAGATCGCCTGCGGGGAGGGTTGCTTGTGCGCTTGGCGGAGCCTTCATCGCAAACAAGCTCACCGCTAGCGTCGTGAACGCCGTCTTGAAGAAGGGCAAGTGCTTGGAGCTCGGTAGGAATTTCTCACTGCTGTTGGCTGTACCTGGAGTCGGACCTATCATTGATCTCATCAAGAATGGGCGAGGATTCCTCAAGACCATAAATTGCAGCGCCGTATGAGGAACCCATGGCGCTCGGCCCGAGCCAGTAGGTGACTGTGATGCATTTGAAGCTCCGTGGCCTGACGCAGAACGGCTACTTGGTCTTCACGATCGCGCTGTCTGTCGTCAGTTACCGAGTAATCGACTGGATCGAGCCGCACGGTCTATCGACCATTGAGTCGATCGGTGTCGATGTCGGTTTGATCATCGCAGTGGCCATCCCCTTGTACTTCGTTCTTGCGATCTGGTTTTCGGTACCGCCGGCTCAAGCGCCCAGCGACCGCGCGGTGGGCAGAGGGAACTCCGACGAATAGACAACCGAACTGCCGCTGCATATATATGCCGTCTGCAGAGACGACAGGTCCGCATCGCAGTGCGAGTGTGGCAGCCTGACCAGCCTAGGCGTAACTCCTAGGTGTCAGCCGCATGTACATCGGTTCCCTGTAGCCGTAGGGATCGGTTCCCTGCGGCAACCTTGATCGCGGCGAAGGCCTGTTTGACGGCCTGGCGTGGCGAAGACCGAGTAGGACGTTCGTCGTGAGGCAGTCCGGCGGCGATTGGCGGGCGAGTCGCCCGAGCAGGTCGGCAGATTCGCTGGGGCAAAGTCGGCAGTCGGTCGCCCGTGTACCCCGCGCCGATCGCAACGGTTCCGGTGACGTGTATCAGGTCGATCTTGTCGGTCCGAGGCTCGTCGACCGCGGCGGGTGGTCTTCGCGCTCACGAGTACCTCATCGCCGCGATCGATCTCGGGATTCCCAGCGGACACAGAACGTCACCATTGGTCGACACGACCACCAACTCGTGGCACGCACGACGTTCACCCGTCCTCGACGATGAGCCCTTCCGGTGGAGTCGCCTCCGGCTCCCGCCGAGCATCACCACTGGAACCGATCTGCTCGCGGCTCCTAGACCGCTACCGACGGAACCGATGTCACTGCGGTTGTGGCTAGGGAGGTTGTTCATCCGGGTGTCCTTGGTAGAGGCTGGGAGTTGCAACGCAACCCGTCCACGAAGGACATCTGGCGGGGCGGACCGACGGTCCGTCCCGCCCACCGCTTCTCAGCGCAGCCGCACCGTCCTGCTGACCGTCGCCGCCCGGTAGCGCCCGTCCTTGGGCACCGAGACCGCGACCTTCGCGGTCTTCGCGCGGGCGCAGGCGCCGGTCAGGCGGACGCGGGCGCTGTAGCGGCCCTTGCGCGGCTTGGCCGATCCGCGGGCCACGCTCTTGCCGCAGGTCACCCGGACGCTGACGCGCTTCTTGGCCGTCTTGACCAGCGTGCCCGGCACGGTCAGCGTCGCGCCGCTGCGGCGGACCTTGCCGAGCCGCAGCTTCGGCGTCGGACCGCAGGCGGTAGCGATCGTCGGCTTGGCGGTCGGGGCGGCCTTGCCGTTGTGGCCCGCCATCCGCACGCTGGCCTTCCACGTCGGCGTCGCGCAGATGTCGCGGGCCGCCGCGATGATGCCGTGCTTGCCGCCGTTGATCGTCAGCGTGAACTTCGTGATCGGGGCGTCCGGCACGTTCGCGAACGTCGTCACCAGCCGGTTGCGGCTGACCGCCGTCGTCGCCCGCAGGTAGATCTGGGTCTCGCCGCGCAGCGGCACGAACAGGGTCGGCAGGGTCTTGATCTGCTGGCCGGTCTTGGGGTCGGTGCGGATGCCCTTGACGAAGTAGATCGGGCCCTTCAGCGGCTTGTCGAGGATCGGCGTCTCGGCGACCGCGGTGCCGACCATCGAGTTGGCCGGGCACGCGTCGCGGGCAGCGTCGGCCTTCTCGCACAGCCCGTTGGCGTTGTCGGCCGCGAGCGCCACCGCCAGCGGCATCGCGACGCTGGTCGACTTGACGCCGGCCTCGCCCTCGCGCTGCGTGACGGTCGCGACCACCCGCGGATGGCGCAGCTTGCGCATCTCGCGGTTGTCCCGGAACGACAGCGCGATCTTCGGCTTGAACGGCAGCGAGGCGCACTCGCCGAAGGTCAGGCTGGCCGAGCGCTGGGCCGCGGCGCCGAGCGCCGAGGTCAGGTCGGTCGTGATCTGGCCCGTGCCGCACGAGGTCGGGTTGCGCATGAAGCCCGACCGGTCGACGTTCAGCTGCAGGTTGCGCAGCCGCAGGACGATGCCCTCCTTGATCTGGGGGAGCGGGTCGCTGACGACCGACACCTGTGCGGTGTCGGGATCGATCTTCAGCGCCTGGCGGACGACGACGTTGCCGAGGTCGTACGGGCCGGCGACGGCGCGGATGATGTTGACCGTGCCGAACGAGCCGCCGTTGTAGGGGCCGGTCAGGTAGACCGGGCCGGACAGCGGGTACGGCGAGTCACCGGGGCCGGCGGTCACCGAGGTGGTGCCGATCCGCGAGGACTCGGGGCAGGCCTCGGCCGCCACCTGCGCCTCGCTGCAGCGGGTCACGCCCTTGAGCTTGGCCAGCATCCCGGGCGGCAGCTTGGCGCTGATCCCGCTCAGGAACTGGTTGCCGTCGGGGCGCGTGAAGTCGACCTTCAGCGGCGCGTAGGCGCCGGACTTCGTGGACGCCGCCGTGGCGCCGAAGCCGGGGGCGAACGGGAAGCCGTCGCAGCCGACGACCGAGACCGACGGCGCGCTGCTCGACGCCGGGTTGCCCGACCACGGGGTCAGGGTGCTGGATCCGGTCGCGGTGCCGCAGGTCTGCGGCGTCGCGATGATCGCCTTCGACCCGCCGTCGAAGTCGAGCTTGAACTGCGAGAACGGCAGCTGCGGGTTGTCGTCGAAGACGGCGGTCACCTGACCGGTGACCGGGTCGGGACGGACGTCGCCCTTCAACCGCACGCTGATGCCGTAGCCGTCGGCGTTGACGAACAGCCGGTAGCGGTTGCCGGCCTGCGGCTGCCCGACGTAGACCGCGCCGGTCAGCGGGTTGGCCAGCGCCGGGCTCTTGATCGAGACGACGCCGATCCTGGACGCCGCCGAGCAGGCGATCGGGTCGTTGGTGCCCTTGCCGAACTGCGCGTCGGTGCACGCCTCGAGACCGGTCGCGGCCGACGGGCTGATCGTCATCCCGGGCGGCAGCGTGACGGCGACCTTCTTGACGTGGGCCGTCGCCAGGGTGCCGGTGTCGCTGGTCTGCGGCACGTCGAGCGTGACGCCGAGCGGCGCCGGCGCGTCGCGCTGGACCGCGCTCGGGCCGAAGGTCGTGGTCTGGCTGAACGGGACCTGGTCGCAGCCGGTCAGGCCGACGCCGGGGGCGGACTCGACGGTGTAGTCCTGCGTGTCGCGATCGCCCTGGTAGGAGTCGAGAGTCAGCGTGGCCTGCTTGGGGCCGTCGCAGACGGTGGGGTTGTTGAGGAAGGCCGAGGTGGTGTCGGTGATGCCGGTGGCACCGGTGGGGGGCAGGTAGCCGATGATCGGAGGAACCTGTGCTGGTCGCGGGGCTCCCCCATCGATCGACACGATGTCGACACGCGCCTCACCGCGGCCAGCGGTGTCACCGGGGGCCGGCGTTCCGTCATGAGCCGTTGCCCCGGGGGTGCCCCAGAAGGTCAGGGTCGAGCCGGTGAGCGTCGGTGTCGCGGCCTCGTTCTCCGGCGTCGCCGGATCGTCGGCCGTCGGGCGCGCAACGTGGTTGATCGTGAAGTAGAGGCCGTTGTCGCCGGGGCGCATGGCGCCTTCGATGTCGACGATGTGGCCGCTGCCGTTCGGCGCCTGGGTCGGGTTGAACGAGAAGCGGGCCAGTTGTCCCGCCTCGACCTCCATGTTGTAGAGGCTGGCCGTCAGGACCAGATCCCCTCGGGTGCCGAACGGCAGGTTGAACGGATTGTTGCCGGTGCCAGGAGCGCTCAGGACCTTGCTCAGCCGCAGGGCCACCGACCCGACCTGGCTGGCCGGCGGGCAGGCATTCGCTTCGAGCTGGGTCTGCGCGCAGTGCGGGACCGCTTCCGGGTTGGGCACGAGCCCGGGCGGCGTGTCGACCCGGATCGTCTGGGTCTGGCCGTCGTTGTTGCCGTTCGCCAGCTTCGTCGTGTCGAAGCTGATGATCCCCTGGTACGGGTGCCCACCAGCCTGGGCCTCGAAGGTGGTCCCGTCCTGCTGGACGATCTTGGCCGAGAAGTTGTCGATCTCGTAGGCCTGCGCCGTTCCCGCCAGCCCGAGGCCGACGAGCGGCACGGCCAGCAGGGCGGTGAGGCGGCGTTGCCGCGTCCGCCTCCGACAGCCGCTGCCATCTCCAAGTACGTCCACGCGCATCGCGTCCTCTCCTACCGATGGGGGCAAAGCGCGAGCAGGCTACGGGTCCCCCCGTACGCTGTCCAGCACGGGACCGTCTGCGGACCGCGTTTCTGGACGGACGGACGATCCGGCTTGCATCTGGCGCATGGGCGTTCGCCGTGGCGGTTGGCAAGATGACGCCGTGAGCACGAGCGACGCCCGACCACGCGTGAACCCGGTCCTGCGCGGCGAGGAGGCTCGGGTCAAGCCGCTGGAGCTGTTCTTCGACCTGGTCTTCGTGCTGGCGCTGACCCAGTGCACGGCGCTGATGGCCGACCAGCCGACCTGGGAGGGGCTGGCCCGCGGCGTCCTGATCCTGGGCGTCCTCTGGTGGTCGTGGGTCGGCTACGCCTGGCTGACGAGCGTGATCGACCCCGAGGAGGGGATCGTCCGGATCGTCTTCTTCGTCTCGATGGCGGCGCTGCTGGTCGCGGCGCTCAGCGTCCACGACGCCTTCGGGGACCTGGGGCTGCTGTTCGCGGGGATGCTGCTGATCGTGCGGGCCTCGCACATCCTGCTCTTCATCAGCTGCAGCCGCGACGATCCCGACCTGCGGCGCTCCGTGACCGGGCTGGCGATCGGGACTGCGGTCGGCGTCGGCCTGCTGGTCGTCGCGTCGTTCCTCGACGGCCCGGCCCAGGGCGCGCTCTGGGCGCTGGCGCTGCTGCTCGACATGGGCGAGCCGTACATCTTCGGCAGCGAGGGATGGAAGCTGATCCCCGGCCACTTCGCCGAGCGCCACGGGCTGATCGTGATCATCGCCCTCGGCGAGTCGATCGTCGCGATCGGGGTCGGCGCCGAGAACCACGTCGACGCCGGGATCGTGGCGGCCGCGGCGCTCGGGATCGCGGTCGCGGCCGCGCTCTGGTGGGCGTACTTCGACGTCGTCGCGCTGGTCGCCGAACGGCGGTTGCACCACGCGGCGGCGGGCAAGGAGCGCAACGAGATCGCCCGCGACTCGTTCTCCTACCTGCACTTCCCGATGGTCGCCGGGATCGTGCTGCTGGCGCTGGGGCTGAAGAAGACGCTCGGCCACGTCGACGACCCGCTGAAGGTGGTGCCGGCGTTCGCGCTGCTCGGCGGCGTCGCCCTCTACCTGCTGGCGCACGTCGCCTTCCGCTGGCGCAACGTCCACCGCTTCAGCAGCCACCGGCTGATCGTCGCGCTCGTCCTGCTGGCGCTGCTGCCGGCCGCGGTCGAGCTGCCGGCGCTGGCGACGCTGGCGATCGTGACCGCGCTGCTGGTCGGGCTGATCGCCTACGAGACCGTCCGCTTCGCCGCCCTCCGGGACAAGATGCGGCACGAGTTGGCCTTCGAGCCGCCGTCCGGCGGCTGATCGCGTCGGCTAGGACGTCGCCGGGATCCGCGGCGTCGTCAGGCCGCGGGCGGTCATCGCGGGACCCGGGAGCGAGCGCAGGTCGCGGCCCTCCAGCCGGGTGCCGCAGCGGTCGCAGGTCAGGTGGTCGTCCGGATGGCCGCCGCAGCCGCGGTGCTCGATCACCCGCGGCGATCCCTCGGGCTCGGGGTAGTGCTCGTCGCCCCACCGCATCAGGTAGTGGAGGACCGGCCACAGCTGGCGGCCCTTGGGCGTCAGGTGGTACTCGTAGCGCGGCGGACGCTGGCTGTAGGGCCGCCGCTCCAGGACGCCCTCGTCGACCAGCCGGTTGAGCCGCGTGGTCAGGACGCTGCGGGTGATCCCCAGCATCTCCTGCAGCTCGTCGAAGCGGCGGGCGCCGAGGAAGACGCTGCGGACGACCAGCAGCGACCAGCGCTCGCCGACGACCTCGAGCGAGCGGGCGATCGAGCAGAGCTGCGTGTCGTACTCCCGGCCAAGCACGATCCCAGTCTAGCGCATGAGTCGCTTGAAGCGACTTGCTTTGCTACGGTCAGTCGCGTCAAGCGACTAGCCGGGGTGCCGGCCGGTCGCGATCGACCCCCTCTGGAGCCCGCCGTGACCGATTCGCCGATGCCCTCGCCGACGCCGCCCCCCGCGACCGCGCCACCGCCCGCCGGGGTCGCCAGGCCCGGCGTGGTGCTGCTGGTCGTCGCCGCCGCCGTCTTCCTGGCCAGCCTCGACCTGTTCATCGTCAACATCGCCTTCCCGGACATCGAGGCGAGCTTCGACGGCAGCTCGGTCGGAACGCTCTCGTGGGTCCTCAACGGCTACGCGATCGTCTTCGCCGCGCTGCTGGTGCCTACGGGGCGGATCGCCGACCGGGTCGGCCGTCGGGCGGTCTTCCTGGCCGGCCTGCTGGTCTTCGTGCTGGCCTCGGCCGCCTGCGGGGCGGCGTGGTCGGTCGGCGCGCTGGTCGCCTTCCGCGTCGTCCAGGCGGTCGGCGCGGCGCTGCTGATGGCGACCTCGCTGGCGCTGCTGCTGGACGCCTTCCCGCCGGCCAAGCGACCGGCGGCGATCGGCGCCTGGGCGGCGGTCGGCGGGGTCGCCGCGGCGCTCGGGCCGCCGCTCGGCGGGCTGCTGGTCGAGGCCTCCTGGCGCTGGGTCTTCCTGGTCAACCTGCCGGTCGGGATCGCCGCGCTGGTGGTCGGCCTGCGGGTCCTGCGCGAGTCGCGCGACGAGTCCGACCGCCGCTGGCCGGACGGGGTCGGCACGCTGCTGCTGCTGGCCGGCGTGGCCGCGATCTCGTGGGCGCTGGTCGAGGCGCCCGACCACGGCTGGGGCAGCGCGCGGACGCTCGGCGTGCTCGCGGCCGGGATCGTGGCGCTGGCGCTGGTGGTCTGGCGATCGGCGCGGGTCGAGGGACGCCGGGTGCCGGTGATCGACCTCGAGATGCTGCGGGTGCGGCCGTTCGCGCTGGCCTCGCTCGCGGCGCTGCTGTTCACCGCCGCCTTCGCCGCGATGCTGCTCGGCCTGGTCCTGTTCCTGACGGGCCCGTGGCACGAGTCGGTGCTGACCGCGGGGCTCTCGGTCGCGCCCGGGCCGCTGATGGCCGCGACGTTCGCGGTCCCCGCGGGCAAGCTCGCGCAGCGCCACGGGGCCGGCCCGATCGCGACCGCCGGCAGTGCGATCTTCGCTCTCGGCTGCGCCTGGTGGCTGTGGCGCGCGGACCTCGAGCCGAACTACGCCGGCGCGATCCTGCCCGGGATGATGATCACCGGGGTCGGCGTCGGGCTGCTGCTGCCGAGCGTCTCGGCCGCCGTCGCGACGACGCTGCCGCCGCAGCGGCTGGCGACCGGCTCGGCGATCCTCGGCGCCGCCCGCCAGCTGGGGTCGGTGCTCGGGATCGCGATCCTGGTCGCGCTCTACGGCCATCCGGCGCCGGACGAGCTGCTCGACGCCTTCCGGGCCGGCTGGACCTTCATGATCGTGGCCGCCGGCCTCGGCGCCGTCGCGGCCGCCGGGATCGGGCGGGCACGCCACGACGTCGAGCCGGTGGGGGACACGCTGCCGGACGGCGTGGCGACCGCCGAGTCCTGAGCCGGGGCGGGTGGCGTCACGTGCCGGGCCCCGACCGCAGGTGGCGTCATCTTCCCGCGCTGGGCGGGGCAAGCTGACGCCAGCTGCCGCGGGGTGCGGAGAGCTGACGCCACGCCGTACGGCGCGGCGTCAGCTGCGTGCCGGCTAGCGCCCGCCGCGGCCGCCGCGCGAGCCCTGGCCCTGGCCCTGGCCGCCGCGGCCGCCGGAGCGCCCG
>NZ_AGUD01000202.1 GCF_000240225.1 Patulibacter medicamentivorans | reverse complement strand
GGTCGCGTCGGTCGGCCGCCGCGCCTCGCGCCCCGCCCCGCCTACGGCGCCGTCGCGAGCGCCGCGCCGGCGGTCCGCAGCTCGTCCAGCGCGCGGTCGCCGTCGCCGGTCGTCACGTCGACGGCGGCCACGGCGTCGGTCACGACCAGCACCCGCAGGCCGCCGTCGAGCGCGTCGAGCGCGGTCGCCCGCACGCAGTAGTCGGTCGCCAGGCCGCAGACGACGGCCCGCTCGACCCCGCGCTCGCGCAGCAGCTCCAGCAGCCCGGTGCCGTCGAACGCCGAGTAGGCGTCGACGTCCGGCTCCGTCCCCTTGTCGACGACGGTCGCGCCGGTCAGGTCGAGCGCGGGATGGATCTGCGCGCCGTCGCTGCCGGCGACGCAGTGCGACGGCCACGGGCCGCCCCGCTCGGCGAACGAGACGTGACCCGCGGGGTGCCAGTCGCGCGAGGCGACGATCGTGGCGCCCGCCTGGCGGGCCGCGTCGAGCAGGCGCCCGATCGGTCCCAGGACCAGGTCGCCCCCGTCGACGCCGAGCGCGCCCCCGGGCAGGAAGTCGTGCTGGACGTCCACGACCACCAGCGCGTCGCGGGGCGACAGCGCGGCCGGGTGCGAGAGCCGGTCGCGCAGGGCCATCAGCTGCGGCGAGCGGGACGCCGGGACGAAGCGCGCTCCGGCCTCGACCATCCGCCGCTCGGCCGCGGCGTGGGCCCGGGCGCCGGCCAGGTCGAGCGCCGCGGCCACCGGCGTCCCGCGGCGCACGACCGGGCGCAGGAGCGGGGTGCCCGCGATCGCCTCGTGGCCGAGGTGGATCAGGTGCTCGACCGCCGGCCGCTGCCCGTCGCGGCCGCTGCGGCGGGTCACCTGGTGGACGCCGGGGTCGGTCTCCTTGCCCGGCGAGCGCTTCATCACGTGGCGCAGCTCGGGGTCGTCGGTGTCGTGCTGGGCGCAGAGCTTGTAGACGGCGCCGAGCGGCTCGCCGGAGCGCAGCCGGGTCCCGATCCCGAAGCCGTCGACCGGCACGCCGTCGGCCACCATCCGCGCGATCGCGGGCGCGTCGAGGTCGCCCGAGAGCATGATCTCGGTCTCGGCCAGGCCGGCCGCGTCGAGCAGCGCGCGGGCCCGCCGGGCCTCGGCCGCCAGGTCGCCGGAGTCGATCCGGATCCCGCGCAGCGGCACGGCGGTCGCCCGGGCGGCGGCGATCGCCCGTCGCACGCCGCGCTCGACGTCGTAGGTGTCGACCAGCAGCGCGGTGCCCTCGGGGTGGTCCGCGAGCGCCTCGGCGAAGGCGTCCTGCTCGTGCTCCTCGCCGTGGCCCATCACCGCGTGGTGGGCCATCGTGCCGACGGTCGGGATCCCGTGGCGCAGCCCGGCCTCGGGCAGCGCGGTGCCGGCGAACCCCGCGACCCAGGCTGCGCGGGCGGTCTCGACGCCGGCGGCCGGGCCGTCGAGCCGGCGGAGCGAGAAGTCGTAGACGGGCCGCCCGGCCGCGGCGGTGACGACCTCGGCCGCCGTCGTGGCGATCCGGGTGCCGTAGTTGACGACCGACAGCACGACCGGCTCGACCAGCGCCGCCTGCACGCGCGAGGCCGTCACCCGCAGGACCGGGACGCCGGCCGGCACGCAGGTGCCCTCGGGGACGGCCCAGACCGTGCCGTCGAAGCGCAGGGCGGCGAGCCGCGCGACCAGCTCGGGGGAGAAGCGGCCGTCGGCCCGCAGCCAGGCCAGCTCGTCGGCGGTCCCGCGCAGGTCGACCAGCGCCTGCACCGCCTCGTGCACGCCGGCGACCATCAGCCACGAGCGGCCGGCGGGGAGCCGCCGGAAGACGACCTCGAACGAGACCAGGTCGTCGCGGCCGTGGCGGACGAACGTGTCCGCCATCGTCAGGGTGTAGAGGTCGGTCTGGAGGACGCTCATCGGAGACGGCGGGCGATCCGGCGACCGGGACGCGGCGCGTGGCCGCTCGTCCGGTAGCCTTCGCGGGGAAGGGCAGTATCCCGCAAGCGACGTCGCCGTCAGTCCGGTCACCCCATGGTGCCCCGGTGCGTCCGCCCCCGTGGTGGGAGAGACCTTCGACCCAGTCAACCAAGAGGTCGGAGTCGTCCCATGTCCGTCACCCTGCTCGCGTCGGCGTCCACCGAGAACACCGGCTCGGAGGTCTCCCCGGTCATCTGGATCGCCTTCACGGCGTTCATCGTCGCGATGCTCGCGCTGGACGTCTTCGTCCACCGCCACAGCGAAGGCGACGGCGAGGAGGACTCGCACGTCCCGCCGTTCCGCGAGAGCGTGATCTGGAGCATCGGCTGGACCGTGCTGGCGGTCGCGTTCACCGCCGTCGTGCCGCTCGTCCACGACGGCTTCGGCGGCAAGCAGGCCGGCGAGTTCATCACCGGCTACGTGATCGAGCGCAGCCTCTCGCTCGACAACCTGTTCGTCTTCACGATCCTGTTCGGGTTCTTCAGCGTCCCGCTCTACGCCCAGCGGAAGGTGCTGTTCTACGGGATCATCGGCGCGATCGTCCTGCGCGCGATCTTCATCCTCGTCGGCGGCGCGCTGCTGAACGCGTTCCACTGGATGATCTACGTCTTCGGCGCGTTCCTCGTGATCACCGCGATCCGGATGGCGACCCACTCCGAGGAGGAGGTCCATCCCGAGAACAACCCGATCCTGAAGCTGATCCGGCGGGTCTTCCCGCTGAGCGACAGCTACGACGGCTCGAAGATCTTCACGATCGAGAACGGCAAGCGGATCGGCACGCCGATGCTGGCCGCGCTGGCGATGGTCGCCACCTTCGACGTGATCTTCGCGATCGACTCGATCCCGGCGATCTTCGCGGTCACGCGCGAGACCTTCATCGTCTTCGCCGCCAACGCCTTCGCCCTGCTCGGCCTGACGTCGCTGTTCTTCCTGATCGCCGGGCTGCTGGAGCGCTTCCACTACCTGCACTACGGCCTGGCGTTCATCCTCGGCTTCGTCGGCATCAAGATGCTGCTGAGCGACGTCTGGCACATGCCGATCGGGATCTCGCTCGGCGTCATCATCGGCACCCTGCTGGTGGCCGCCTGGGCCTCGAACCGCTGGCCGAAGGAGCACGACGACGGCGGGTCCGACGACGGCGCCGGCGGGGCGCCGCCGGCCGTCGCGCCGACCGCCTGAGCGACCCGCCGGCGACCGCGATCGCCGAGCCGGTCGAGAGGTCGGGCGGCGATCGCTACGCTCGCCGTCCGGCCTCGATCGACGGGAAGCGAACATGCATGGGACGACGGCTACCGAGCGGGCGGCGCTGCGCGAGCGGCTCGGACCGGTCGGGGTCTGGTGGACGGCGCTCGGCGACCAGCCGGCGGTGGTCGAGCGCGCGGCGGCGGTCGAGCTGGAGCAGCTCGGCTACGGCTCGCTCTGGGTCGGCGAGGGGTCGTCGAACAAGGAGCCGCTGGCGCACGCCGGGATCCTGCTGGCGGCGACCGAGCGGCTGCTGATCGGGACCGGGATCGCGAGCATCTGGACGCGCGACCCGGTCGCGATGCACGCCGGCGGCCAGGCGCTGAGCGAGGCCTACCCGGGGCGGTTCGTGCTCGGGATCGGCGTCAGCCACGCGTCGCTGGTGACGGCGCGCGGCCACGACTACGGGCGGCCGCTGACCGCGATGCGCGCCTACCTGGACGGGATGGACGGCGCGCCCTACGCCGGCCCGGAGCCGGCCGACGGCGGCCCGCGGGTGCTCGCCGCGCTGCGGCCGCGGATGCTCGAGCTGGCGGGCGAGCGGACCGCCGGCGCGCACTCCTACTTCGTGACGCCGGAGCACACCGCGGCGGCTCGTCGGCGGCTCGGCCGCGAGCCGCTGCTGATCCCGGAGCAGGCGGTGCTGCTGGAGGCCGATCCGGTGGCGGCCCGCGCGCGGGCGCGCGAGCACATGGCCTTCTACCTGGCCGCGCCGAACTACCGCAACGCGCTGCTGGAGCTGGGCTGGAGCAGCGACGACCTCGACGGCGGCGGGACGGACGCGATCGTCGACGCGATCGTGGCCTGGGGCGACGAGGACGCGATCGCCGACCGCGTCCGGGCCCACCGGGACGCCGGTGCCGACCACGTCCTCGTCCAGCCGCTCGGCGCGACGATCGACGACTCCCGCGCGACGCTGCGGCGGCTGGCCGGGACGCTGCTCGGCGGCTGAGACCGCGCCGTCGCGGCCCGCGCCGCGACGGCGCGGGGTCAGCGGTCGCGGCGCGTGCGGTCGGGCGGCGTCCCGGCGTCGGCGGCCAGGGCACGGACGATCTCGGCCGCGGCGATCGCGTGCCCGCGGGCGTTGGCGTGCATCAGGTCGCTGGAGAAGATCCCGGGATCGGCGGCCAGCGGATGGTGGTGGCTGTCGACGTGGAGCGCGCCGAGCGTCCCGGCCAGCTCGCGGGTGATCGCGTCGAGGGCCTCGAAGGCGTAGGCCAGCCGGGTCGCGTGCGGCTCGGGCAGCAGTCCCGACCGCGGCAGGTCGAAGAGCCCGATCGTCACGACCCGGGCACCGGAGTCGACCAGGGGCTCCAGCAGCGCGCGCAGCTCGCCCCGCAGGGCGACCGGGTCGAAGCGGCGGGAGAGCGCGTCGTTGGCACCGGCCGACAGGACGACCAGGTCCGGCCGGTGGTCGAGCGCGGCCTGCAGCTGGCGGTCGTGGATCTCGCGCACCCGCAGGCCGCGGACGCCGAGGTTGGTGGCGCTCAGCGGGCGGCCGTCGGCCGAGAGGGCGGCGACCAGGCGGTCGCTCCAGCTCTGGTCGCGGTAGCCGGCGCGCGGCTCGCGGACGCCGGCGGCGACGCTGTCGCCGGCGACGACCAGCCGGTGCCAAGGGCTGCTGGCGAGCAGCGCGGCGGCCGCGTCGGGGGCGATCGCGGTCGGGTCGAGGTCCTCGAAGAGGACGTCGTCGATGGTGGAGGGCGTGCTCATGCCGGGTCCTTCCGGGATGGGGTCAGCGGGTCGCCGGGGCGGCTGCCGCGGGACGATCGGTCGGGTCGGGGGCGGGTGCCGCGGCGGTGTCGCGGGCGGGGGCGGCGGTCGCCGTCGAGACCCGCAGCCGCAGCGCGAGCAGGGCGGCGCCGGCGGCGGCCGCCGCGCAGACCAGGTAGACGGTCGCGAACGGGGCCGCGGTGGTCGTGTCGCGGCCGGCCAGGATCGCGGCCAGCAGCGCGACCCCGACGGCGCCGCCGATCTGGCGGGCGGCGATGTTGAGGCCGGTCGCGGCGGCGAAGCGGGGCGGGGCGACGGACAGCGCGGCCGCGCTCGAGACGCCGACGCTGAGCGCGCCCATCCCGACGCCGCCGACGATCCCGGCCGGCAGCCAGAGGGCCAGGAAGGCCGGACGCTCGGGCAGCGCGATCGCGATCGCCGCGCCGGTCACGGCCATCAGCAGCGCGCCGCCGACGGCCAGCGCCCGCGGCGACGGTCGCCGCGACGAGCCCCCGATCGCGATCCCGACCGCGGCCGACGCGACCGCGCCGTGGGTCATCGCGAAGCCGGCCTGCAGCTCGGAGTAGCCCCAGACGTCGGTCAGGAAGAGGACGCCGATCAGCAGCCAGGCGTAGAGCGCCGCGCCGAACAGCAGCGAGACCCCGTTGGCGGCGGCGTAGGTGCCGCTGCGCCAGAGGTCGATCTGGAGCGCCGGCGCCGCGTGGCCGCGCGAGCGCCACAGCGCCCAGGCCGTCGCGGCGATCGCGGCCAGCAGCGCGGCGACCGTCCGCCCGTCGTCCCAGCCCCAGCTCTGGCCCTCGGTCACGGCGAGCACCAGCAGGCCGATCCCGAGCGCGACGAGGACGGTGCCGAGCGGGTCCGGCAGGCGCTCGCGGCGGATCTCGGCGGCCGGGGCCCGCAGCGCGAGCCAGGCCAGCAGCGCTCCGGCGGGGACGTTGATCAGGAACAGCGCGCGCCAGCCGAAGCCGTCGACGAGGACGCCGCCGAGGGCCGGGCCGAGCGCCGCGGCGACCGAGGCCGAGGCGCTCCAGAGCCCGATCGCGACCGTTCGCCGCTCGGGCGCGGTGTCGGCGAGGACGAAGGCGAGCGACGCCGGGATCATCGCCGCGGCGCCGATCCCCTGGACGCCGCGAGCGGCGAGCAGCGGGCCGAGACCGGGCGCCAGCGCCGCGGCCAGCGATGCGAGCGTGAAGAGCGAGACCCCGACCGCGAACAGGCGCCGCCGGCCGAGCACGTCGGCGACGCGCCCGGCCGGGGCCAGCAGGGCGGCGAGCAGCACCGTGTAGAGCGTCACGACCCACGACAGGGCGCTGACGTCGGTGTCGAGGTCGCGGACCAGGTCGGGGATCGCGAGGTTGGTGATCGTGACGTCGAGGAAGGCGAGGAACGAGCCGCCGCAGGCGAGCAGCAGCGGCAGATTGGAGGAGCGGTGAGCAGGCATTCGACGTGCCTCCGGGCGGGGTCGGGCAGGAACGTGGCGGCAAATATAGATACCGATCGTTCGGAAGTCAAAAAGGCGATCGAGCGGTTGCTATGATCGGCGTCGATGGCTGGCCGACGAACCGATGCCGAAGCCCGCGAGACCCGGGCGACGATCCTCGCCCGGGCCGCCGACGTGGCCTCCGTCGACGGCCTCGAAGGCCTGACGATCGGTCGCCTGGCCGCCGACGTCGGGCTCAGCAAGGCCGGTGTCCTGGGGCACTTCGGCACCAAGGAGGGCCTGCAGCTGGCGACCCTCGAGTACGCGTCGGGGCTCTTCCGGGCGCGGGTCTGGGAGCCGGCCGCCGACGCTCGGCCCGGGATCGAGCGGCTGCTCGCGATCTGCCGCTCCTGGACGAGCTACATCAGCGATCCGCCGTTCCGGGGCGGGTGCTTCATGGCGGCGGCCGCGTTCGAGTTCGACGATCGGGTCGGCCCCGTCCACGAGCAGCTGGCGCGGGCCCTGCGGCGCTGGCGCCGGACGCTGGTCGCCGAGGTCCGGACCGCGATCGAGGACGGCGACCTGCCGGCGGACACGGACCCCGAGATCGTCGCCTTCGCGCTCGACTCGCTGGCCGTCAACACCAACCCGGAGCGCGGCATCCAGGACACCGCCTCCGCGCCGGAGCTGACGCTGCGCGCGATGCACTGGGTCCTCGGCCGCACGGCCGAGGTCGCCGCCTGACCGCTGCCGGCCACGGCGGATAGCCTGCGCGCCGTGGCCGAACCGCTCGTCTCCGTCGTCGTGCCCACGCGCGACCGGCCCGAGCGGCTGGCGCGGTTGCTGGACGGCCTGCGGACGCAGACGATCGGGACCGACGCCTTCGAGCTGGTCGTCTGCGACGACGCGTCGGCCGGGAGCGCGGTCGAGCAGCTGCTCGAGGCGACCGCCGCGGCGGGGGACCTGCGCCTGCGGGTGCTGCGCCAGGAGCGGCCCCAGGGGCCCGCGGTGGCACGCAACCGCGGCTGGCGGGCGGCGACCGCGCCGCTGGTGGCGTTCGTGGACGACGACTGCGTGCCGGTGCCGCGGTGGCTGGAGGCGCTGCTCGACGCGTGGCACCGCGGTGCCGGGGGCGATCGGGAGGCCGCGCTGGTCCAGGGCCGGGTCGACGCCGATCCGGCCGAGTTCCCGCGCGACTTCGGGCCGTTCTCGACCACGCTCTGGGTCCACGAGGCGGGGCCGCGGTTCGAGACCGCGAACATCGCCTACCCGAGAGCGCTGCTGGAGCGGCTCGGCGGCTTCGACGAGTCGCTGGTGATCGCGGGCGAGGACACCGACCTGGGATGGCGCGCGATCGAGGCCGGCGCGCAGGTGATCTGGGCCGGCGAGGCGCTGGTCCACCACGGCGTGATCCAGCAGGGGCCGTGGGGCCGGCTGGCCAAGGGCTGGCGCTGGCGCTACGTGCCGGCCGTCTTCCGCCGCCACCCGGGCCTGCGGCGCGAGCTGATCGCCGGCGTCTTCTGGAGCACCTGGCACTGGTGGCTGTTCCGGGCGCTGGCGGCGCTGGCGCTGCGGCCGCGCTCGCCGGCACGGGCCGCGCGCCCGTCGGGCCTGCGCGGGCCACGGCGGGGGCCGGCCTGGGCGCTGATCCGCTGGTGGCTGGCGATGCCCTACGTCCTGCGGCTGGTCGACTACCGGACCGGGCCGCTGCTGGCCCCGTACCGGCTGGCCTGCGACCTGGTCGAGGTGGCGGCGATCGGGACCGGCGCGGTGCGCCACCGGATCGTGATGCTCTGAGGGTCGGGTCGGGTCGGGTCGGTTCGGGTTCGGGGTCGGGTCATCCGCACGTTTCGGTCGCCTACTGACCGGAACGTCACGACCGCCCCCCGGCAGGCCGACGGGGCCCGACGGGTACGCTCGGCCGATGGCCGACGCGCCCCTGACCTCCCGCGGCATCCGCCTGCTGCGCGCCGACAACCCGGGGCCGAAGACGCTCGACGGCACCAACAGCTGGCTGCTGGCCGACGGCGACGCGGTCTGGGTGGTCGATCCGGGCCCGGACCTCGACGAGCACCTCGACGCGCTGGCGGCGGCCGTCGCCGAGGGCGGCGGGCTCGCCGGCGTCGTCCTGACGCACCGCCACGGCGACCACGCCGACGGCGTCGCCGGCCTGCTGCACCGGACCGGCCCCGCGCCGGTCGCGTCGAAGGCCGGCTGGCTGCCGGCGGACGCGCCCGGCGGCGCGACGGCCGTCGCGGTGTCCGAGGGCGACCGGATCGGCCCGTTCGCCGTCGTCGAGACGCCCGGTCACGCCTCCGACCACGTCGTCTTCCTGGCCGGCGACGCGGCCTTCGTCGGCGACACCGTGCTCGGGACGGGCAGCGTCCTGCTGGTGCCGCACGCCGGTGCCCTCCAGGGCTACCTGACCGCCCTCCGCGGGCTGCGCGCGCGGGACCTGGCGCTGCTGCTGCCCGGTCACGGCCCGCTCGTCGAGGACCCGGCCGCCAAGCTCGACGAGTACGTCGCCCACCGGCTCGACCGCGAGGCGCGGCTGGTCGTCGCGCTCGACGGCGGGCTGCGGACCGTCGACGAGCTGCTCGACCGGGTCTGGGACGACGCGCCCGGGATCCTGCGCCTGGCCGCGGCGGTGACGCTCCAGGCCCACCTGGACAAGCTCGCCGACGAGGGGCGCCTGCCGGACGGCGTCGAGCGTCAGCGGTTCGGGGACTTCGACGGGCTGTAGGGCGCGCTCCGCCTGACGCGCGCGTCAGCGATCGCGGGTCGCGTCGAGGCCGCCGATCAGCATCGTCACCAGCCACGCGAACGAGGCGTCGCGGTCGACCGGCAGGCCGAAGCCCGCGTCGGCCTCGAGGACGACGAAGCCATGGAGGGCGCTGCGGACGGCGCGTGCCGCGTGGATCAGCTCGTCGCCCTCCAGCCGCCAGTCGCGGAGGACCGCCAGCAGCACCTCGGTCGTGCGCTGGGCGGCGGCCTGGAGCTCCGGGTCGGCATCCGGGCGGGCTTGCTGGGTCGCCGCGTAGGCCCCGGGATGGGCGAGGGCGTAGGCGCGATAGGCGTCGGCGGCCGCGCGCACCGCGGCACTGCCCGAGCGACCGACCGACGCCCGCGAGAGCGCCGCCTCGAGATCGCCCAGGGCCCGGAGCGCGATCCCGCGGACCAGCCCGTCGAGCCCGTCGACGTGGTTGTAGAGCGACGGCGCCCGAACGCCGAGGTCCGCGGCCACCCGCGCGACCGTGACGGCGGCCAGGCCGTCGGCGTCGGCGATCCGGAGGGCGGCGCCGACGACCTGCTCGCCGTCGAGCCCGGGTCGCCGCCGCCCGCCGCCCGCCCGCCCGTCGTCGCCGGCGCGCCGGCGCCCGCCCGGCTCCGCCATCAGGAGGCCCGCGCGATCGCCCGGTCCATCGCCGGCAGCAGATCCCCGCCCGCCTGCTCGACGATCTGGCCGTGCCCCGGCGCCAGGCGGGCCGGCTCGAGGGCCCGCAGCGCCTTCGCGGTCTCCAGCGCGGTCGGCTTATGCCAGGTCGCGACGCCGGCGAGCGGGAACCGCCACGGGATCGTGGCGGTCGTGTTGACCCCGCCTGCGGTCGTGTAGGCGTCGGCGCAGATCAGGGTGCCGTCGCGCTCGTCCAGCAGCGCGATCTGGCCGGGGGTGTGGCCGGGCGCCGCGACCACCAGCAGCGAGCCGACGTGGTCGCCGGCGGCCAGCGTCCGGGTCGGGGCGGTGGACTGGCCCTTGAGTCCGCCGCGGAGCTTGGCCTGCGGCTCGCCGGGGTCGAGCGAGCGGTCGCCGGCCAGCAGGCGGGCGTCGCGCGCGGAGATCAGGACCTCGGCGTCGGGCAGCGCGGCGGCCAGCGCGTCGAGGCTGCCGACGTGGTCGTCGTGGGCGTGGGTCAGCACGATCCGCACGATCGGCCGGCCGAGCCGCTCGGCGGCGGCGAGGATCGCCTTCTCGGACTTGGGGATCATCGCGTCGACCAGGGTCAGGCCGTCCTCCTCGGGGACGAGGTAGGCGTTGATCAGGCCGAAGCGGGTCAGGCGGACGATGCCGGAAGGGGTCGAGGGGGAGGGGTTACGACTCATAGGAATTAAACTACGACCATTAGTTCAGATGCGCAAGTCCCCGCGGTCGCGGTCCGCGGCCGTCACCGGAAGGGGCCGGCGCGCGCGGCCGCATCGTCGCTACCCTCCCCGCCCTACGGCGCGATCGACGCGCCGGTCCGCCCCGGAAGACCGCAGGAGACCTCATGACCGGTGTCGTCATCGCCTCGGCCGCTCGCACCGCGATCGGCAGCTACGGGAAGTCCCTCAAGGACGTCCCCGCGACCGAGCTCGGGGTGACCGCGGCCAAGGCCGCGATCGAGCGCGCCGGCCTCGAGCCCGGCCAGATCGAGCACGTCGTCTTCGGCAACGTGATCCACTCGAGCACCGACGACATGTACATGTCGCGGGTCGTCTCGATCAACGCCGGGATCCCGCAGGAGACGCCGGCGCTGACCGTCAACCGGCTCTGCGGCTCCGGCGTGCAGTCGATCGTGACCGCGGCGATGCACATCCAGACCGGCGATGTCGACGTCGCCCTGGCCGGCGGCGCGGAGTCGATGTCGCAGGCGCCGTACTGGATCCCCAACGCGCGCTGGGGCGCCAAGATGGGCCCGTCGCCGATGGTCGACCCGGTCGTCGGCGGCCTGACCGACCCGTTCCGCAAGATCCACATGGGCGTCACGGCGGAGAACCTGTCCGTCCGCGACGCGATCTCGCGCGAGGACCAGGACGCCTTCGCCTACCGCAGCCACCAGAAGGCCGCTGCCGCCCGCGAGGCCGGCAGGTTCGCCGACCAGATCGCGCCGGTCGTCATCAAGACCCGCAAGGGCGAGGTCGTCTTCGACGCCGACGAGCACATCCGCCCGGACATCTCGCTCGAGGGCCTGGCCAAGCTGAAGCCGGCCTTCAAGCGCGAGGACGGCACCGTCACGGCCGGCAACGCCTCGGGCCTCAACGATGCCGGCGCTGCGGTGACGCTGCTGAGCGAGGCCAAGGCCGCCGAGCTGGGCATCGCCCCGAAGGCGAAGATCCTGGGCTACGCCGTCACCGGCGTCGACCCGAACATCATGGGCATCGGCCCGGTCACCGCGATCCGCAAGGTCCTCGACCGCACCGGCGTGGCGCTCGACGACATCGCCGTGATCGAGCTGAACGAGGCGTTCGCCGCCCAGTCGCTGGCCGTCACCCGCGAGCTGGGCCTGGCCGACGACGACGCCCGCGTGAACCCGAACGGCGGCGCGATCGCCCTCGGCCACCCGATCGGCGCCTCGGGCACCGCGATCACCGTCAAGGCGATCAGCGAGCTGCACCGGACCGGCAGCCAGTACGGCCTGATCTCGCTCTGCATCGGCGGCGGACAGGGCATCGCGCTGCTGATCGAGCGGGCCTGATCTCCCGACCGCGCTGCTGATCGAGCGGGCCGGAGTCCCCGAAACGTCTGCGGACGGATGCGGACAGCGTGTCCGTCCGTGCAGGGCGCGTGGCATCCGCTACGAGCGGGGTGCAGATCGGCGCCGATCGCGTTAGGGTCCGGGGCCGACGGTGGACCCGATCCGTCACTTCAGTCCGTGCTCTTCACCACAGCAGACGACGTCCACGAGAGCCTCGGCCGACTCCTCCAGGAGCTGGCCGTCGACCCCGACCTCGGGGCGCGGCTGACGCACCTCGACACGGTCGTCCAGCTGAAGTGCCGGCACCCCGACGCCACGGTGACCCTGGTCGCCCGCTCGGCGGAGCCGGCCCGGGTCGCGCTCGGCGAGCCCGGCGAGGACGTGCCGGAGCCGGACGTCGTCCTGACGATGGACGCCGACGTCGCCCATCACCTGTGGCTCGGCCACCAGAACGTGGCGATCGGCGTCGCCCGCGGCTTCATCCAGGCCAAGGGCGACTCGCGCAAGGTCCTCGACCTGCTGGGGCTGACGGGCGAGATCGTCCCGCGCTACGAGCAGCTGCTGCGCGCGGCAGGTCGCGAGGACCTGCTCGCGACCGTCGCCTCGTAGCGCGCCCTACCCGTCGACCGCGGCCGTCAGATCGGCGCGGTGCGCCCGGACGGTCTCGCGGATCGCGTCGCCGGCGTCGTGCTCGGGCGTCCAGCCGAGCTCGCGGCGGGCCTTCTCGGCATCGACGTGGACCGGGCGCCGGGCCGCGTCCAGCCACTGCGCCTCGGGCGGGAGGAACGGCAGCCGGTCGGCGATCTCGGCGACCGCGTCGGCGGCAAGCTCCGGCAGCGGCACCGTGTACCAGCCGAGCGCCGACGCCAGGTCGCGGACGGTGAACGTCCCCGGGCCGGCGATGTTGTAGGCCCCCGGCGTGCCGCGGCCGAGGACCGCGGCCAGCAGTGCGCTCGCGAGGTCGTCGTGGTGGACGACCTGGAACTCGGCTCCGGGGTCGGGCAGCACCGGCTTGAGGATCGGCATCTGGTCCAGCAGCGCCAGCATCGCCGACGGCAGCCGCTGGCCGAGCCGCACGTAGGGCAGCGAGCGGATCACCAGGTGGGCCGCCGGGCCGGCGACCAGCGCCGGCCGGATCACGTAGGCCTCGGTCTCGGTGCCCGCGACGTGGACCTCGAGCTCGCGCTCGGCCTCGACCTTGTGCGACGCGTACGGGCGGCCCGGGCCGGGCTGGTGCAGCGGCTGTTCCTCGGTCACCAGGCCGCCGCCGGGAGGCGACCCGTAGGCGGTGATCGACGAGACGTGGACGATCCGCTTGACGCCGGCGGTCACGGCCTCGTCGAAGACCGTCCGCGACCCGGTCAGGTTGGTGCGAGCGCCCTCGTCCTCGTCGGCCAGCACCAGGAACGCCAGGTGCAGCACCACGTCGGCCCCCGTCACCAGGTCGCGGACCGCCTGGGGGTCGGCGACGTCGCCCTGCCGCAGTTCGGTCTTGGTCCAGCCGTAGGCGGCCGGATCCCCGCCGCGGCGGCAGAGCCCGATGATCCGCCCGATCTCGTCGGAGCGCTCCAGCGCGTCGATCGCGGCGCGACCGACGGCGCCGGTGGGTCCCGTCACTGCCACGTTCAGGCCGCTGGTGCGACCGGCGTCGGACTTCGAGGGCATGGGCTGCGGCTCCTGCTCGGTGGACCGCCGGACCGGTGGCGCCGGCGGGTGGTCGGCCGATGCTATCCCCGCGACGGTGGGCCGTCGGCGGGTCCGGCGGGCTCGTTCCCCCCGATCGGGCGCTCGGCCGGCGGGCGCTCCGCGGCCGGGACGCCGTCGACGCCGAACTCGCGCGCGACGCCGGCCCGCTCGATCCGCAGCACCGGGTCGCCGTCGCGGGGGTCGATGACCGGCGTGACGGGGTCGAGCGGCCGGCCGGCGCAGGCCGCGAGGGCCGCCGCGGTGGTGGCCCAGCCGGACAGCTCCTCGAGCTGGCGCAGGGTCGGGAACGCGACGACGGCGACAGCGGCGGCGGCGTCGGCGAGCAGCTGCCGCGGGGTCGTCCAGCGGTGGTCGACGATCTCCTCGCCGTCGATCGTCACCGTCGGCTCGCCGTCGATCGCCGCCAGGTAGAAGACGGTGTCGTAGCGGACCGGGAGCGCCTCGGGCGTGATCCAGCGATCGAGCGGCACCAGCCGCTCGACCTCGATCCGCAGGCCGATCTCCTCTCGCAGCTCGCGGGCCGCGGCGGCGCGGTTGCCGGCGTCGCCCGCGCCGTCGCCGGGCTCGACGCGGCCCCCGGGGAAGACCCAGAAGCCGCCCATGAAGCGGGCGGCCGGGGTCCGCTGGGCGACGAGCACCTCGAGCCCGGCCGGGCTGTCGCGCAAGGGGACGACCGCGGCGGCGGGCCGGGGCCGGGCGGGGGACTCTGCGGGACTGGCCACGTAGCCAGCCTAGTCTCTCGCGCCGCGGTCGGGGCGGGAGTCGGCGCGCTCGGACGCGCGTTGGCGATCACGACAGCGTCTCGGCTTGACGCGGTGTTCGACGCCCACGCCGGACGCCGAACGACTCATCTACTCTTGCCGCCTATGAGTGACGACGCGCAGTGGATCTGCGAGGCCTGCGGGTACGTGTACGAGGCGTCCGAGGGCGATCCGGACGGCGGGATCCCGCCCGGAACCGCGTTCGAGGACATCCCGGACACCTGGCTCTGCCCCGTCTGCGGCGCGCGCAAGCGCGAGTTCACGCGGATGGACTAGCGGCCGCCTGGGCCCAACCGCCCAGGAAGCGGGCGCCGAGCGCGACGACGGCGGGATCGTGCCCCGTCGACGCGTGATCGCCGCCCGGCAGGACCACGATGCTCGACCGGCCGCCGCCCTGCTCGTGCAGGGCGCGGCTGTGGGCGACGGGGACGACCTCGTCGCCGTCGGCGTGGACCAGCAGCAGCCGCGCCCCGAGCCCCGCCACCGCGGTCGCGGGATCGGCGTGCTCCAGCAGCTCGCGCAGCGGCGCCGCGTCGACCGCGACCGCATACGACCCGTCGGTCAGCCGCCGCGCCAGCGGCCGCGGCGGAGCCGGGCAGATCGCGACGACCGCGGCGGCCCCGACCCGCTCGGCGGCGAGCAGCGCCAGCAGGCCGCCCATCGACGCGCCCCGCAGCAGCCGGGGACCGGGCGGCAGCAGCGCGGCGACGCTCGCGACGTCGTCGATCGCGCGGCCGTCCATCCGCCCGTCGGGGCCGGTCGCGCTGTCCCCGTGGCCGCGCTGGTCGGGGACCGCGACCGACAGGCCGGCGTCGCGGAGGATCGCGGCGACGGCGGCGTGGTTCTGGCGCCGCGACCCGGCGCCGTGCAGCAGCACGACGCCGCCGATCGGATCGGCGGCGTCGTAGAGGTCGACCGTCAGGCCGTCGTGGACGACCGTCCGCACGCTCACGGGCGGCGCCGGCCCCGCGTCAATGGCCGGGGACCGCGGGCACCAGCGCGCCGTAGTCGATCTTCCAGACGCCGTCGACCTTGCGCATCGGCGGCCCGACGTTGCCGCCGAGGGTCGCCCGGTCGCCCTTGATCGTGACCTTCGCCTTGTCGATCCCGGCCAGCACCTGCTTCGACGGCGGGACCGCGCCGTTGGCGCTGTTCTTCAGCAGCGACTCGCAGCTGACGTCCTTCTGGCCGAGCTTCTTGGCGACCTCGTCGAAGCCGATGATCCGCGAGCAGAGCAGCTTGGCGTCGCCCTTGGAGACGGCCGTCAGGAACTCGCGCATCGCGGCGCGGACCTCGTCTGCGGTCTTGTCGTCGGCCGGGCTGCCGCCCTTGGTGTAGTCCTGCAGTGGGGTGCTCGGGGTCGACGTGGTCGGCGTCTTCTCCGTCTCGCTGGTCTTGGTCGTCGACGACTGGTCGGTCGTCGTCGGCTCCGGGTCGGTGGTCGTCGTCGGGCTCGTGGTCGACGACGACGTCGAGCTGGTGGTGGACGGGGTGCTGGCCGACGTGGTGCTCGGCTTGTCGTCGTCGCCGCCGCAGCCGGCGGCGGACAGCGACAGCGCGGCGGCGAGCAGCAGCGGCAGGAGTCGGGCTCGGGACATAGGACCTTCCGTGTCGGGGGACGGTGCGACGTCGGGACGCAGCCGTCTCCAGCCTAGAGCGTCGGCGGCGAGCGAGTGCCCACCGTCACAGAGCCCGATCGGCGGCGCGGGACCGGTGCCGGTCCCGCGCCGCCCGCCCGCTCAGGCGCCCTCGGCGGCGACCGCCAGCCCGACGCCGTCGTCGCTTGCGACCGCGCTGGGCGCGGGCCGGCGACCCGGCGCCAGCAGGCCGACGACGGCGCCGACCGCGAGCATCGCGGCGCCGACCGGCAGCGCCGCGACGAGGCCGTCGGTGAACGCCTGCGGATCGCCGTGGCCGCCGTGGGCGCTGAAGATCGTGGCGAGGATCGCGACGCCGAAGACGCCGCCGGCCTCGCGGATCGCGTTGGTCGTGCCCGAGGCCTTGCCGGCCATCGCGGCGGGGACCGACGCCAGGACCGCTCCGGCGACCGGGGCGAAGACGAGCGCCGTCCCGACGCCGGCGAGCACGAACGGCGCGATCATCTCGCCGTAGGGCACGGTCGGGGTCGAGACCCGCGACAGCCAGAACAGCGCGATCGACTGCAACGCCATCCCGGTCACCAGCAGCGGCCGGGCGCCGATCCGGTCGCTGAGGATCCCGGCGATCGGGGCCACCAGGACCGGCATCGCGGTCCACGGCAGCGTCCGCAGGCCGGCCTCGAGCGGACCCATCTGCTGCGCGACCTGGAAGAACTGGCTGAGCAGGAAGATCGAGCCGAACATCCCGAAGAACATCGCGAACGAGAGGCCGTTGGTGGCGGCGAACGGGATCGAGCGGAAGAGCTTCATCGGCAGCATCGGCGCCCGTGCGCGGAGCTCCCAGAGCACGAAGCCGGTCAGCAGGGCGACGCCGACCGCGAGCGAGGCGACGACGGTCGTCGAGCCCCAGCCGAGCACCTGGCTGCGGACGATCCCGAAGGTCACGCTGAACAGCCCGACGGTCGCCAGCAGCAGGCCGGGACGGTCGATCGGGGATCGGTCGCCGTGGGACTCGCGCAGGTGGCGGTAGGCGACCGGCAGCAGGATCAGGCCGACCGGGACGTTGAGCCAGAAGATCCAGGCCCAGTGCAGGCCCTCGACGACGGCGCCGCCGACGGCCGGGCCGACCGCCACGCCGAGGCCGCCGATGCCGCCCCAGATCCCGATCGCCAGGCCGCGCTTCTCCTGCGGCACGGCGTCGGCCAGGATCGTCAGCGTCAGCGGGGTCACGATCGCGGCGCCGAGGCCCTGCAGCGCGCGGGCGGCGACCAGGACGTCGATCGAGGTCGAGAGCGCGGCCAGCGCGCTGGAGAGGGTGAAGATGGTCAGGCCGACGAGGAACATCCGCTTGCGGCCGAAGCGGTCGCCGAGCGCGGCGCCGGTCAGGAGGAAGACGGCGAAGGCGAGCGTGTAGCCGTTGACGGTCCACTCCAGCGACTCGAGCGAGCCGCCGAGGTCGGATTGGATCGAGGGCAGGGCGACGCCGACGACGAGGTTGTCGAGCGAGGTCATGAAGACCGCCAGCGCGACGATCACGACGACGCGCAGCGGGAAGGCGGGCGAGCTGCTGGTGGACATGGAGATCGTGCTCCTCGGGGTGGTGGCTGTGGTGGGGCGGGGGCGAAGCGGGTGGCGGCGCGCCAGGAAGGATGTGAGTACTCACTCTCCTTGGGCGCCGGAAAATGGCGGCCGAGGCCGCCGGGTCACGCGGGAAGGTGGGTCAGGCGCGGGCGGGCGGGCCCTCCGGGCGCGGCGGGGCGCAGGACTCGTCGTCCGACCAGGGCGGAGCGCCGGTCAGCGTCCGCGCCCAGTCGGCGTCGACCCCGTAGAGGTCGAGCGCGGCCATCACGTTGCAGAGCATCCCCTGGGCGAAGAAGGCGCGGACCTCCTCCGGGGTGACGTCGGCCTCGCGCCGGACGAGCGCCGAGAGCCGCTCGAACGACTCCCGCATCGCCTCGCGGACCTCGGGCATGGTCGGCGAGGCGGCGTGGGCGTGCAGCTGCAGCAGCAGCTGATCGCGGTCGGCCAGCAGCTCGGAGTAGGCCCTGCCCATCGCCGGCAGCGGCTCCTCGCCGGCGGCGCGGGCCTCGGTCGCGGCGCGATCCATGACGTGCTCGACCCTGGCGTTGCAGCGGGCGACGAGCGCCCGCACGAGGTCGAGCTTGGCCGGGAAGAGCCGGAACAGGTAGGCGTGCGAGATGCCGGCCCCCTCGGCGATCGCGGCCGTCGGGGTGGCGTCGAAGCCGCGGGCGGCGACCAGCGTCGTCGCGACCTCGAGCACCTGCTCGCGGCGTTCCTCGGCGGTCAGTCGGGCGGTCGCCATCGACGGTGAGTATGTACTTACTTCCATCCGCTGTCAAGGCCCTGTCGTCGACGCCGGTCCGGCGCTCGACATCGCCTTCGCCTGCGGTTCACGTCGCCGTCACCGCATCCTCGCGCGCGACCCGCGATCCTTTCCGGCGTGGACGATCGGACCGCGCGCACGGTCGCACGCCCCGCCACGGGCGTGCTCGAGGAGGCCATCGGGGCCGACCTCCTCCTCGCCCTGCGCGAGGCGGTCCGGGCGTTCGCGCTCTCGCGGGCGGTGGTCTGGGCCGCCGGGCTGCTGACGATCGCGCTCTTCGGCTGGGCGGGGTCGCGCGGCGCGCGGCTCGACCCGATGTGGGAGTGCCGGCCGACCGCGATCGGCGGCCTCGACGCCCTGATCGCGCCCGGCTGCCGCTGGGACAGCTCCTGGTACCTGACGATCGCGCAGGGCGGCTACACGCCGACCGACCCGTCGCGCTCGGCGTTCTTCCCGCTCTACCCGCTGCTGATGAGCGTCGTCTCGGCGCCGCTCGGCGGGGCGCTGGTGCCGGCGGGGCTGCTGATCTCCTGGACCTGCGCGATCGGCTTCCTGACCGCGCTGCACCGGATCGTCGCCAAGGCCCGCGACGTCGCCACGGCCCGGACCGTGGTGCGGGTCGCGGCCTACGTGCCGCCCGCGATCTTCCTCTCGGCGATCTACACCGAGGCCCTGTTCCTGGTGCTGTCGCTGGGCAGCCTGTGGGCGGCGCGCCAGAACCGCTGGGTCGTCGCCGGGGCGCTCGGCGCCGCCGCCGCGTCCTGCCGCAGCATCGGGATCCTGCTGGTGCTGCCGCTGATGGTCGAGTACCTGTGGGGCCGGCGGGCGGGGGCGACGCCGCTGCGCGCCGACGTCCGCTGGTGGCGGGTCGGTGGCCGGCGGTCGCTGCGCGGCCGCGAGTGGCTGTGGATCGGGCTGGTGCCCGCCGGCCTGCTGGCCTACGCCGCCTACCTGGGGATCCAGACCGGCGACCCGCTCGGCGCGATCCGGGCGCAGGGCGACTGGGCCCGGACCTTCCTGACGCCGATCGGCGGCCTCGGGGCGGGCGTCTGGGCGGTCGTCGGCCGGATCGGCGACCTGGCGGGCGCCTGGCGGATGGATCCGCTGGCGCCGGGGCAGCTCCCCGGCCTGGCCCTGGCCCGCGACACCGTCCTGCTCGCCGTCGTCGTCGCCGCCGGCGCCGTGCTCTGGTGGGGACGGCGGCGGATGCCGGTCAGCTGGGTCGCGTGGGGAGCGATCTCGCTCGCCTACCCGCTGTCGGTGCCGTCGATGCAGCAGCCGCTGATGTCGCTGCCGCGGTTCATCATGGCCTGCTTCCCGATCGTGGTCGCCCTCGGCCTGTGGGCTCACAAGGGCCAGCGGATGCGCTGGCTGGCGCCGCTGCTGCTGGTGCTGCAGGCCGGCTGGTCGATCCTGTTCGTCAGCTGGACCTGGGCGCCGTAGCGCCGCCCTCAGTCCTCCAGGTCGACGACCAGCGGCGCGTGGTCCGAGGGCTTGGCGCCCTTGCGGAACTCGCGCGAGACCCAGACCCGGCTCGCGCGGGCGGCGGTCTCGCGGTCCAGCAGCGCCAGGTCGATCCGCAGCCCGAGGTTCTTGTGGAAGTTGCCGGCCCGGTAGTCCCACCAGGTGTAGCGGGGGCCGCCGGGGCCCTTCGGGTCGTCGGCCGGGAACTCCTCGCCGTTGACCGCGACGAACGCGTCGGCCAGGTCGCCGGCCTCGAGCACCGCGCGCAGCGCCGCCCGCTCGGACTCCGAGGTGTGGGTCGTGCCCGCGAACTGCTCCGGCGCGTAGCAGTCGCGATCGGTCGGGCAGACGTTCATGTCGCCCATGATCACGAGCGGCCCGCCGGCGGCCAGCGTCCGCGCCCGCTCGGCCATCGCGTCGAGGAACGCGAGCTTCGAGCGGTAGTCGGGATGGTCGAGCGCCTTGCCGTTGATCACGTAGACGGTCGCGATCCGGAGCCCGCCGACGGTCGCCTCGAGCCAGCGGGCCTCGGTCGGGTCGTGCTCGCCGGGCAGCCCGGCCAGCGGCTCGGTCGGCGCCGCGTCGGCCACGTCGGCGCGCGAGAGGATCGCCACGCCGTTCCACGGGCCGGCCGAGTAGTCGTCGATCCGGTACCCCGCCGCTTCGATCTCCAGCCGCGGGAACTGGGCGGCGCTGCACTTCGTCTCCTGCAGGCAGAGGACGTCGGGGGACAGCTCCTCCAGCAGCTCCAGCACCCGCGGCAGGCGGGCGCGCAACGAGGCGACGTTCCAGCTGATCAGGCGCACGGGGGGATCCTTGCAGCCGCTCCCGGCGAGCGGCCCGCCACCCTCACCGGCCCCGCCACTCCGGCGGCCGCTTCTCGGCGAACGCGCGCACGCCCTCGAGCAGGTCCTCGCTGACGAAGCTCGCGCGGCGGAGCGCCAGCAGCTCCTCCTCGACGTCGGCCGGCAACGCGCCCTCGGCGTCCAGCAGGGCCCGCAGCGCGCGCTTGTTGCCCCGCTGCGCGAGCGGCGCACCGGCGGCCAGGCCCGACGCCAGGTCGAGCGCGGCGGCGTCCAGCTCGGCGGCGGGGACGACGCGGTTGACCAGGCCCCAGGCGAGCGCGGTCCCGGGGTCGATCGCCCGCCCGAGCAGGAACAGCTCGCGCGTGCGGGGGCTGCCGATCGCGTCGACGAAGCGGCGCAGGCCGGTGTGGGAGTAGACGAGCCCGAGCTTGGCCGGCGGCATCGCCAGGCGGATGTGGTCGGCGGCGATCCGCAGGTCGCAGACCAGCGCCAGCTCCAGCCCGCCGCCCATCGCGTGGCCCGGCAGCGCGGCGATCGTCGGCAGGGTGCAGGCCTCGACGGCGTCGATCGCGGCGGTGAACGGGTGGGCCACCAGCGCCTCGGCCTGCTCGGCGAAGACGTCGGCCGGGCCGGCGGCCAGCTCGCCCAGGTCGTAGCCCGAGGAGAAGCGGCCGTCGGTCCCGGTCAGGAGGATCGCCCGGATCGGCGGGCCGTCGTGGTCGGCGGCGCAGGCCTCGGTGACGGCCGCCGCGAGCGCGTCGAGGATCGGGTGATCGAGCGCGCCGAGCTTGCCGGGGTTCGAGATCGTCAGGCGCAGGACGCCGTCGGCGGGGTGGTCGCGGAGGAGCTGGCCGGCCATCGGGGCAGGGACGATAGAGCGCCGGTGGCCGGTTCCGGTTCGCCCGTCGTGGAACGATCGCGCTGTAGGCTGCGCCACATGGCTCCCGGTGCGCCCGTCGGCCCCGTCGTCCTCGAGCTCGGGCCGCCGAGCCCCGCGGCGATCGTCTTCGAGCGGCGGCTGCGGCGGATCCTCCGTCCGCTCGCCGCCGGCTGGCGGATGACGCCGCGCGGGGTCCTGCTGCTGCAGCGGATCACCGAGCCGCGCGGACGTCGGGTGCGGGCCAAGCAGGGCACCGAGGTCGAGGTCGCGACGATCGACGGCGTCCCGGTCGAGTGGGTCCGGGCCCCGCGGGCGATCGAGCGGCGCAGCGACGACGAGCCGATCCTGCTCTACCTGCACGGCGGCGGCTACGTCTTCGGGTCGCCGCGGACCCACCGGGTGCTGACGTCGCAGCTCTCGCACGTCAGCGGGATCCCGGTCGTCGTGCCCGACTACCGGCTGCCGCCGGTGGCCACCCTGCCGGCGCCGATCGAAGACGCGCTGGCCGTCTACCGGGCGCTGCTGCGCGACCACGACCCGTCGCGGATCGTCGTCGCCGGCGACTCGGCCGGCGGCAACCTGGCCCACGGGCTGCTGCTGCACGCCGCCGAGGCCGGGCTGCCGCGTCCGGCCGGCCTGGTCCTGCTGTCGCCCTGGAGCGACCTGACGATGAGCGGCGCCAGCGTCCGCGCCCACGACGGGATCGACCCGTTCATCCCCGAGATCGCCCTCTGGCGCTGCGCGCGGGTGGCGTGCGCCGGGCTCGACGCGGGCGACTGGCGCTGCTCGCCGATCTTCGGTCCGGACGAGCTCCAGGCCCGGCTGCCGCCGACGCTGCTGCAGGTCGGCAGCACCGAGCTGCTGCGCGACGACAGCCTGCGGGTCGCCGAGCGCCTGGCCGCCGCCGGCGTCCGCACCGAGGTCCAGGTCTTCGAGCGGGTCCCGCACGTGCCGCCGATCTGGGGCAACCTGCCCGAGGGCCGCGACGCGACCGCGCGGATCGGGAGCTTCCTCGCCGACGTCCTGCCGGCCGGGGCCGCCCACCGCCCGACCGGCGCCGACGCCGCGGCGGCCGCCAGCGACGAGACGACCGTCGAGGCCGGGTCGCCGGCCGCCGCCGACCCGGCCGACCTGCTGCCGTCGTGATCCTCGCGATCGACCAGGGGACGACCGGGACGACCTGCTTCGTCGTCGACGGCGAGGGAGAGCTGATCGGCCGCGGCTACCGCGAGTTCGCCCAGCACTTCCCGCAGCCCGGCTGGGTCGAGCACGATGCCGCCGAGATCTGGGCGGTCACGCGCGAGGTCGCGCTGGAGGCCTGCGACGACGCCGGCGTCGACACGGCCGACCTGCGGGCGATCGGGATCACCAACCAGCGCGAGACGATCTGCGTCTGGGACCCGGCGACCGGCGAGCCGCTGCACCGGGCGATCGTCTGGCAGGACCGCCGGACCGCCGGGATCTGCGATCGCCTGCGCGAGCAGGGGCACGAGCCGCTGATCCGCGAGCGGACGGGGCTGGTGCTCGACCCCTACTTCTCGGGCACCAAGATCGCCTGGCTGCTCGAGCACGCCCCGGAGCTGCGGGAGCGGGCGCTGCGGGGGACGGCGGTCTTCGGCACGATCGACTCGTGGCTGCTGTTCCAGCTGACGGGCGAGCACGTCACCGACCCCTCGAACGCGTCGCGGACGATGCTCTACCGGCTCGACACGGGGACCTGGGACGAGGAGCTGTGCGAGCTGCTCGGGGTGCCGCCGCGGGCGCTGCCGGAGATCCGTCCCTCGATCGGCGGCTTCGGGACGGTCCGCCCCGGGGTGCTCGGCGACGCCCGCTGCCCGGTCGCCGGGGTCGCGGGCGACCAGCAGGCCGCGCTCTACGGCCAGGCCTGCCTCGACCGCGGCGAGGGCAAGAACACCTACGGCACCGGGTCGTTCGTGCTCGTCAACACCGGCGACCAGGTGCCGGCCCAGCGCGAGGGGCTGCTGCGGACCGTCGCCTGGCGGATCGGCGACCGCACGATGTTCGCCTACGAGGCGTCGGTCTTCGCCACCGGCGCGGCGGTCCAGTGGCTGCGCGACGGGCTGCGGATCATCGACAGCGCGGGCGAGACGGAGCCGATGGCGGCGTCGCTGTCCTCCAACGACGGCGTCTACCTGGTGCCCGCCTTCGCCGGGCTCGGATCGCCCCACTGGGACCCCTACGCGCGGGGGACGGTCACCGGCCTGACCCGCGGATCGACCCGCGAGCACCTGGCCCGGGCGACGCTGGAGTCGATCGCCTACCAGACGCTCGACGCGGTCCGGGCGATGGAGGCCGCCGCCCACGAGCCGCTGCGGGTCTTGAAGGCCGACGGCGGCGCGACCGCCAACCGCTGGCTGATGCAGTTCCAGGCCGACATGCTCGGGGTGCCGGTGGTCGTCCCGGCGATCCACGAGACGACCGCGCTCGGGGCGGCGTACATGGCCGGCGTCGGCGTCGGCGCCTGGAACCAGCGCCAGGTCACCCGCACCTGGCGGCAGGCGGCGGCCTACGAGCCGGCGATGTCCCGCGACCACGCCGAGACCCTGCACGCCGGCTGGCGCGACGCCGTCTCGCGGTCGCTGCGGCAGGTCCTCCCGGAGTGACGGGCGGCGCTACGCTCGCAGGCGATGGCCGACGACCTCGTCAAGCTCAAGCCGCAGGTCTACCGCGACGAGCGGCCGGCGGAGCAGTTCCTCCGCTACCACGAGCGGACCCGGCGGGCCGAGCCGGGCCCGACCTACGAGGTCGTCCGCTGCCTGACGAGCCTGATCGGGCTCGCGGCCTTCCGCGTCCGGCCCTACGGCACCGAGCGGGTGCCGCGGTCGGGGCCGCTGATCATCGCCCCGAACCACTTCTCGAACATGGACCACTTCTTCCTCGGCCTCGGGCTGCGGCGGAAGATCCACTTCATGGCCAAGTCGCAGATGTTCGTGCGCCCGCTGGACTGCATCTACACGACCGGCGGCACCTTCCCGATCCAGCGCGGGAAGGCCGACACGGCCGCCTTCGAGACCGTCGCGGCGATCCTCGCCCGCGGCGGCTGCATGGCGACCTACTGCGAGGGCGGGCGCTCGCGGAGCGGCAAGCTCGCCGACCGGGCCAAGCCGGGGATCGGCCGCTTCGCGCTCGAGTCCGGCGCGACCGTGGTGCCGGCGGCGATCCACGGCAGCTCCCACGTGCGCAACTGGAAGCGCGGTCAGCTGCCCCGGATCACGGTCCTCTTCGGCCATCCGTTCCGCTACGAGGCGCAGGGCACCGGCAACGTCTCGCGCGAGGACGCCCGCGCGACGGCGGACGAGATCTTCGACGGCATCAAGGAGCTGTACGCGGTCCTCGACGCCGATCCGCGGCGGGCGCGGGCAGCGGCCCGGGCCCACGTGGCCGCCGGCTGAGTCCGGGCCGAGCTGGCGCGAGCAGCTAGCGGACGACGCGGGGCGCGGCCGTCACGTTGCGGTAGGCGGCGCGCCAGAGGGCGACGTAGGCGGTGGCGGCCGCCGCCCAGGCGAGGCGGTGATGGGACATGGCGTGACTCCTTCCGGGAACGGGGCGGGTGGTCATGGGGAGATCATCGGCGCGCGGGGCCCGCGACTCCGCGTCGGAGGTCGCGGGGTGGACGGGTCATCGGTCACGCCCGCGATCCGACCCCTCAGCGGACCACCCGCTCGCAGCTGCCGTCGAGGAGCACGTCGTCGAGGTCCAGCAGCGCGCTGTCGTTGCCCGGGCCGCAGCTGACGCGGTCGACCTCGCCGTCGATCGCCTCGATCCGGTCGTCGCCCTCGTCGCCGCTGATCACGTCGCGCCCGGCGCTGCCGATCACGACGTCGTTGCCGGGGCCGCCCGAGACGCGATCGTCGCCGCTGGCCCCGGTCACCCGGTCGTCGCCGTCGTCGCCGGACGCCTGGTCGTCGTCCTTGCGGCCGTGGACGTCGTCGTTGCCGGGGCCGCCGTGGACGACGTCGTCGCCGTCCTCGCCGTCGACGTAGTCGTCGCCGGCGAGCCCGTCGATCTGATCGTTGCCGGGGCCGGTGATGATGGTGTCGATGCCGTCGGTGCCGATCCGGACGTCGTCGCCCGCGGTCCCGAAGATCACGTTCGAGGGGCGCCCGAGGTCGTGGCCGGGCTCGGCGGGGACCGGCACCACGTGCTCGCAGCGGGTCAGCCGGTCGCGGGTCGGCGCGTGATCCTCGACGAAGACGGTGTCCTCGCCGGGCCCGCAGTCGACGGTGTCGGTGTTCTGGTCGGCGACCCGCACCTGGTCGTCGCCCGAGCCGGCGTCGATCGCGTCGCGCCCGGGGCCGCCGACCACCACGTCGTCGCCGGCGCTGGTGTCGATCGCGTCGTTGCCGGAGTTGCCGTCGACCTGGTCGTTGCCGCCGCCGCCCGAGATCCGGTTGGCGCCGATGTCGCCGACCACGACGTCGTCCTCGCCGCCGGCGTCGACCCGATCGTCGCCGGTGCCCGTCAGGACGTGGTCGGCGCCCGGCCCGGCGTCGATCCGGTCGCTGCCGCTGCCGGCGTCGAGCTGGTCGTCGCCCGGTCCCCCGACCAGCTTGTCGGTCCCGCGATTGCCGACGATCACGTCGTCGCCCTCGCCGCCGTCGAGCAGCGTGTCGTTGCCGAGGCCGTGCTCGACGATCTGGTCGTTGCCGGGGCCGCCGATCGTCGTGTCGTCGCCGTCGCCGCCGTCGGCCCTGTCGTTGCCGGCGCCGAGATCGATCCGGTCGTCGCCCTGGCCGGTCTGGACGTCGTCGTCGCCGTCCCCGCCGAGCACCCGATCGCTGCCGTCGCGGCCGCTGATCCGGTCGTTGCCCGGGCCGCCGTCGAGCTGGTCCTGCCCGGTCCCGCCGTCCAGGCGGTCGTTGCCCTCGCCGCCCTCGAGGACGTCGAGGTCGCGCCCGCCGCGCAGGTCGTCGTCGCCGCCGAGCCCGACCAGCCGATCCGGCCCGCGGGTTCCCAGCAGCAGGTCGGGTCCGGCGGTCCCGATCTTGACCGCCAGCCCGGGCTGGACGGCGATCGCCGTCGGCGCCCGCGCGCCGAGGTGGCGGATCCGCGTGCGGCTGCGGGCGTCGACCGGGGCCAGCGAGAGCGTGCGATCGCCGCGGTCGGCGACCAGCAGCTTGGTGTCGGCGTCGCCGATCGCGGGCAGACCGGCTCCGCGGCCGACCCGGACGGTGCGCAGCAGCCGGCCGCTGGAGACGTCGGCGACGGCCGCGCGCCGCGATCGGCGGTCGGCCGCGCCGATCACGGTGCGGGCGGGCGAGGAGCCTGCCGCGACCCCGCCGCCGACGCCGGCCGGGAG
>NZ_AGUD01000203.1 GCF_000240225.1 Patulibacter medicamentivorans | reverse complement strand
GGCCGAGGCCGGCCACGAGCCGCACGTCCAGCTCGGCGTCCCGGTCGACGTGGACGGCGACGGTCACGCCCCGCCGCCGGAGGCCGCCGAGCGTCGCCGTGCGGGCGACGTCGACGTCGAGCGCCGGTCGCCGCGGGCCGTCCGCGGGCGGCGGCACGTCGGCGCCGACGGTGAGCGCGCCGGGGCCGATCGCGCTGCGGTACGAGAGGACGAACGCGCGGCTGTGCAGGTCACCGCGCGTGATCGACGGCTGCAATCCCCAGACCTGACGTGCGCTGGTCGCCGTCCAGTGCCGGGTCCAGGCGTTGTCGGGCCGGTGGAAGGTCCGCATGATCCCGTCCTCGTGGACCTGCAGCAGGGCGTAGCCGGCCGGGTACTCCTTGATCGCCCCGTTCTCCAGGAACGGCAGCCGTCCGCCGGTGGTCGGGTGGCTGCGGAGCACGTTGGCGTGGGTGTGGCCGTGGAGCACCAGCCGCACCCGCGGGTAGCGCGCCAGCACGTCCAGCACCGCCTGGGCGCCGCGGTCCGCGGGCACGCCCTGGCCGATCAGCAGCGGGTGGTGGAAGACCACCAGCAGGTCGCGGCCCTCGCCCTGGAGCGTCCGCAGCTGCCGGTCCAGCCAGGCCGGCTGGTCGCCCAGGTCGAGCCGTCCGGCGCCGCTGTCGGGATCGGCCGAGTCGAGGCCGACGATCGCCAGCGCGCGACCGAGCCGGACCACCGAGCGCAGCGTCCCGTCGCCCGCTCGCTGTCCCGGGAAGGCCTGCTCGCGCAAGCAGTCCCCGTCGGTCGAGCAGGCGCCCGCCAGGCGCCGGTCGTGGTTGCCGCGGGTCACCTGCAGCGGCGCGTCGAGCTGCCGCAGCTGGGCCAGCGCCCGCGAGACCTCGGTCGGGCGGCCGCGATCGGTCAGGTCGCCGTTGGCGATCACCAGGTCGAGATCCAGCCGCGACAGCTCGTCGATCGCCGCGGAGACCATCCGATGGGCGTAGTCGGGGTAGGCGTCGCTCGAGAAGCAGGGCGGGATCGACGGGCCGAGCGCGTCGGTGACCGTCCCCGAGCAGTGCTCGCCGACGTGCAGGTCGTTGAGGACCGCGATCGTCGCCAGGTGGCGGCCCGCGGGGCGGACCAGCGTCCGGAAGCTGCCGGGGTCGGCGTCCCCGTTGCCGAGCGAGACGCGCCGGCCGCCGGACGACAGCTCGTAGCGGTACTGCTGCCCGGAGCGCAGCCCGTCGATCCGCGCGACGTGGACCTGCTGGCCCTCCTCGAGCCGCCGGACCGACGTCCGTCCGTCCTCGGGGCCGCCGACCGGGGTCAGGTGGACGGTCGTGTCGCTCGGCTCCTCGGTCCACCACCAGGCGACGAAGCCGCTGTCGGTGACGGTCACCAGCTCCGGCTCGAGGGCTGGACCGAGGTAGAGGCTCGGATCGGCTGCCTCGGCGGCGGTCCCGGCGCCGAGCAGGCCGTAGCCGGCGGCGGCGCCGACGGCCGATCCGACCAGCGTCCGGCGGGTGAGCGGGTGCTGCATCGGGACATCCTCGCCGAAACCGCCCCGTGACAGGTGAAGCCGATGTGTTCTGGCGGCGGCTCGGCGCGCCGACCACCAGCCGGGCCCGCCACCCGATCGCGTGGCTCAGGGCGCGATCGCCGCGCTCCGCGGGTCGATCAGGATCTTGGCGTGGGCCTCGGGATCGCCGAGCGCCGAGAAGGCGGCGTCGACGCCGTCCAGGCCGACGGTCCCGGTGATCAGCGGTCGCGGGTCGACCTTGCCCTCGGCGAGCATCTGGAGCGTGTCGCGGAACTCCAGCGGCGTGTAGCCGAGCACGAACCGCAGGTCGATCTCCTTGTTGATCGCCATCGCCGGGGTGAAGCGGTCGACGCCGACGCAGACGCCGACCACGACCACGCGGGAGAACAGCGGGGCGCCTTCGATCGCGCTCTCGATCACGCCCGGCATCCCGACGCACTCGAAGATCACCGGGTGCTTCGGCGCCGCCCCGAGGGCCTCGCCGAGCCGCCACGCGTGCCACCAGCCGACCGGCAGCCGCTCGAGCTTCTCGCGCGTGCCGACCGCCAGCTCGAGCGCCGAGGGGATGTCGTTCAGGTGGCCGCGGCGATCGACGGCCGTGAACGGCGAGTCCTGTCGCGGATCGACCACGACGTCCGCGCCGCAGGCCGTCGCCAGCGCCCGGCGGCCGGGGGAGAGGTCGCTGGCGACCACCTTCCGCACGCCCTTGGCCTTGAGCATCAGGATCACGCCCAGCCCGACCGGCCCGCACCCGATCACGATCGCGACGTCGCCCTTGCCGACCTCGCCGCGGCGGACGGCGTGCCAGGCGACCGCCATCGGCTCGGTCAGCGCCGCGACCTCGGGCGACAGCCCGTTGGGCACCGGCATCATCAGCGACTCCTCGACCACCAGCTGCTCCGCGTAGGCGCCGGGAGCGTGGACCGAGAGCCCGAGCGTGTCGACGCCCGCCTGCCCGCGCAGCAGCGGCAGCGCGACCACCGGCGTCCCCGTCGCGAGGCCGCGGCGGCAGCCGGGCCCGTGCTCGGCGACCTCGCCGGAGAACTCGTGCCCGAACACGATCGGCTGGTCGGAGCGGGCGAAGCGGTCGTAGCCCGCCTTGGCGGCCAGGTCGGCCCACTGGTCGCAGCCGTGGCGGGCGTGCAGGTCGGACCCGCAGATCCCGCAGCGCACGACCTCGATCCGGACCTGCCCGTGCCCCGGCTCGGGCTCGGGCCGCTCGACCACGGCGAGCGTCGCGTCGGTGCAGACGACGGCCCTCATCGGGCCGAGCGGAGGACGGGGCGGCAGGTCACGCCGCGACTCTCGCACGGATCGCACCGGCGCAGGACCCGAACGACCGTACGCGGCTCGTGGTCGATGCTCCAGGTGCACCATCTTCAGGGCCCGCAGATTGGCCGCCCGGCGCATGTGCAGTCCGTCCACCCGGGCCTACGCTGGTCGGCGTGCCGGGCGCCCGACCACCGATCTCGCCACCGCCGGCCGGCGGCGCGGACGATCGGCCGCACGTGGCGATCGTGCTGGAGCCGCTGACGGCCGGCTGGCAGCGCGCCGACGCGGTCGCCGCGCGGATCCGCGCGCACCTGCCGGGGGCGCTGACCGACCCGGTCGCGAACGGCCTTCGCGGGCTGCTGCCGGTCGTCGACGAGCGGGCGCTCGAGCAGCTCGACGCCGAGCTCGACCGGATCGCCCGCGAGGAGCGGCTGGTGGGCGGCCGCAGCGGACCGCGACCCGGGGTGGTCGCGGCCGCCGCCGGGCTGCAGGAGGCCGTCGCCGCGGCTCGGATCGTCCGCGCGCTGGCCCCCGAGGGCGGCCTCCGCGCCTGGGAGTCGCTGGGCGCCTACCGCTACCTCGTCTCGACGACCGGCGACGTCGACCCCGACCTCCGGCACGGCGCGGCGGTCGCGCTGCTGGTGGACTACGACCGGCAGCGCGGCAGCACGCTGGTCGGGACCCTCGAGCGCTACCTGGCCGACCGCAGCGTCGTGCCGACCGCCCGCGCGCTGTCGATCCACCCGAACACGCTCCGCCAGCGGCTCGAGCGGGTCGAGGCGCTGACGGGCCTCGACCTGGCCCGCGAGGACCTGCTGTCGCTGGAGCTGGCGATCATGCGCCACCGGCTGCTCGCGGCCGCCGGCTGAGCCTCGAACGAGCCTGAACGACGTCGACGAGCGACGGGCGCGGCGGCCACCCCCGCCGCGCCCGTGCTCGTGGTCCTCGTCCGCGATCGGGTGGCGCGCCCCGGTGCGCGCCCGCGGACGGGCGGGTGCGTCGGCCACCCCGCCGACCCACCACGATCTGTCCGGGCGGCGCCCTCAGGCGGTCGCGGGCCGCGCTGCCGGCGGCGAGCTCGGGATCCGGGCGCTCCGCAGCCGCAGCGCGATCCCGCCGTAGGCGACGACGCTGCAGGACGCGCCGGCGACCATCGTCACCCCCGAGAAGACCGCGAACGAAGCGACCAGCCCGGCGGCGACCAGGGCGGGCGCCCAGCCGCCGACGAGCCCGCTGCGCCAGGCGCAGAGCATCACCAGGATCCCGCCCAGCAGCAGCCCGGCGACCGCCGGGACCTGCATCACCGGCTGGAGCCCGTAGTCGCCCGCCCGCTCGCCGACCGCGGCCGCCTGCTCGGCGGGCAGCGACTGGATCAGCGCGAGGTCGTAGAAGTCGACGACGACCAGCCCGGGCAGCATCGTGGCGCCGCAGAAGGCCAGCGTCGCGGCCGGGATCCGGAGGGCGCGGGGAGCGCCGCCGGCGCGACGCAGGACCGACAGGAACGCCAGGCCCATCAGCGCGTAGCCGAAGAACAGCAGCACGGCGGCGATCTGGGTCTGGTCGGGGCTGGCGGCGAGCGCCGCCTGGTAGGCCGTGATCTCGTTCTCGCTCTCCCACGGCGTCGCCGCCATCCCGGCGGTCATCACGATCGGGCCGGCCAGCAGCGCGGCGGTGGTGGCCGCCGAACGGCCGTCGGTGGTGCGCGAGCTCATGGCAGCAGCCTCGACCACCGGCGGCGTCCTGTCGTCGGCCGCGCGGGCGATCGGCGCCGCGGGCAGGACGATCCGCGGCGACCGCGGGGACGACGGCCGTCCTCCCGCCGGAGGACCGGCCGCTCGTCCGCGCGGCGGACGACAGCGTCGTCGCGGGCGGCTACCGTGTCGGCCCACGTGTCCGGGGTCGTGCGCCAGGCGCCGCCCCGCCGCGGCGCCACCGAACTGCTGCGTCGAGCCCGCGAGCCGCTCTTCTGGCTCGCCGTGGTCGCGATCGGGCTCGAGGGGCAGCGCCAGGTGCTGGTCGACTTCGAGGGCTCCGACGGCGCCCGGATCCGGCTGGCGCTGGCGGCGGCGATCTGCACCGTCGCGCTGGCGGTCTGCCGCCGCTACCCGCTCGCGACGCTGCTGACGATCGCCGCCGGGCTCTTCGTGTCGGTCTTCGACGATCCGCGGACGACCGTCTACGCGCCGGCCTTCGGGATCATCTTCGCGGGCTTCGCGCTCGGCCGCCGCTCGGACGATCGGATCCCGCTGATCGGGGTGGCCGTCGCCGGGACGCTGCTGGTCGGGGGCGAGGTCCTCGACGGCCACGAGTCCTCGGTCGGGTCGGTCGTCGCCTCGGTCCTGCTGACGGTGGTCGCGCCGGTCGGCCTCGGCCGCGCCGTCCGCGAGCGGGCGGCGACCCACGACGCGCTGCGGGCGCGGGCGGCGGTCGACGAGGCGGCCCGTCGCGACGGCGCCGCCCGCGCGCTGCTCGACGAGCGCGCGCGGATCGCCGGCGAGCTGCACGACGTGGTCGCCCACGCGCTCTCGGCGATGGTCGTCCAGGCCGGTGCGGCACGGGTCCTCGCCGCGCGCGATCCCGGGTCCGCCGCGGGGGCCTTCGCGTCGGTCGAGCGGACCGGTCGCGACGCGCTGTTCGAGATCCGCAGCCTGCTCGGGGTCCTGCGCTCGGCCGACGACGAGCAGGCGCTCGAGCCGCAGCCGACGCTGGAGCACCTGCCGCAGCTGCTGCGGCGCAGCGCGAGCAACGGCCTGGCGGTGCGGCTGGAGACGGTCGGCGAGCCGCGGGCGCTCGGCGCCGGCGCGTCGCTGACCGCCTACCGCGCGGCGCAGGAGGCGCTGCGGGTCGCCCGCGAGGACGGCGGCGCCCGCGAGGCGGTGGTGACCGTGGCCCACGAGCCGACCGCCGTCCGCGTGGCGGTCGACGACGACGGCCGCGGGGATCGCGGTCCGCTGGCGGTCCGCGAGCGGGTGCTGCTCTACGGCGGCGAGCTGACCGTGGCCCGGGTGCCGGACGAGGCGCCCGAGCGCCGGGGCTGGCACCGCACCGCCGTCCGGCTGCCGCGGGGAGCGGCGGCGTGATCGCCGCCGCCGTCCGCTGGCGGCCGCTCGACGTGGCGCTGGCGCTGCTGCTCGGCGCGGTCGCGATCGCCGAGGCGCTGGTCGACCGGCCTCCCGGCGGGGTGGTCGCGCATCTGCTGCTCGCGGCCCCGATCACGGCGATCGTGCTGCTGCGGCGGTCGTGGCCGGTCACGGCGATGCTGGCGTGCGCGGCGACGGCGGTCGTCAAGGGCGCGGTCTCCGGCTTCGAGCAGCCGAGCTCGGCGGCGTGGCTGCTGGCGCTGGTCGTGGCCTACGGCGGTGGCCGCGACGGTCGCGGACGGAGCACGCTCGGCGGCCTGGCGCTGATGATCGTCGTCCTCGAGGCGACCTGGATCGCCTACGCGGACGCGACGGCGACCGACTACTTCTACCCGGCGTTCTTCGTCGTGCTGGCGTTCGCCGCCGGCCGGATGACCCGCCAGCACGTGCGGCTGGGCGCCGACCTGCACGAGACCGCGGCGCGGGCGCAGGAGCGGGCCGAGCACGAGCGCGAGCTGGCGCGAGCGCACGAGCGCCGCCGGATCGCGCGCGAGATGCACGACGTGATCGCCCACTCGGTCAGCGTGATGGTGGTCCAGGCCGGCGGCGCGCGGCGGATCCTCGACCGCGATCCGGCCCGCGCGCAGGCGGCCGCGGCGCTCGTCGAGCAGACCGGCCGCGAGACCCTCGGCGAGCTGCGGACGCTGCTCGGCGCGATCGACGGCGGCGGGCCGGACGCGGCGATCGCGCCACCGGCCCCGTCGCTGGAGCGGGTCGAGGAGCTGATCGGGCGAGCGCGGGCGGCCGGCCTCGAGGTGACGCTGGAGCAGGCGGGACGCACGTCGCCGCTGCCGGCCGGCGTCGACATGGCCGCCTACCGGATCGTGCAGGAGGCCCTGACGAACGTCCTGCGCCACGCCGGCCCGGTGCCCACGGTCGTCGTCGTCCGCCGCTCGCGGGACGCGCTGGAGGTCGAGGTCCGCAACGTCGCCGGGAGCGGCTCGCCGGGCGCGCTCTCGCGACCGGGCGGCCACGGATTGCTCGGCATGGTCGAGCGCGCCGGCCTCTACGGCGGGCGACTCGATGCCGGTCCCCAGCCCGGCGGCGGCTTCGCCGTTCGCGCTCGGCTGCCGCTTTCGGAGAGGATGGAGATACCGGTATGAGCGTTCGCGTGCTGATCGTCGACGACCAGGGCCTCGTGCGCGCGGGGTTCCGGATGATCCTCGACGCCGAGGACGACCTCGAGGTGGTCGGCGAGGCCGCCGACGGGCTCGAGGCGGTCGCGTCGGCGGCGCGCCTGCGCCCCGACGTCGTGCTGATGGACGTCCGGATGCCGGAGCTGGACGGGATCGAGGCGACCCGCCGGATCCTGGCCGCGGCGCCGACCGACCCGCCGCGTGTCCTGGTGCTGACGACGTTCGACCTCAACGAGCACGTCTACGACGCGCTGCGCGCCGGTGCCAGCGGCTTCCTGCTCAAGGACGCGCCGCCCGAGCGGCTCGCCGACGGGATCCGGACCGTCGCCCGCGGCGAGGCGCTGCTGGCGCCGTCGATCACCCGCCGGCTGGTCGAGGAGGTCGCGCGCGCCCGCCCGCGCCCGACCCCGCCCGCCGGCCTCGACGAGCTGACCGATCGCGAGCTCGAGGTCTTCCGGCTGATGGCCCGCGGGCTCTCCAACGGCGAGATCGCCGCCGACCTGGTGGTGGGGGAGACGACGGTCAAGACCCACGTCGCGCGGGTGCTGATGAAGCTCGGCCTGCGCGACCGGGTCCAGGCCGTGGTGCTGGCCTACGAGAGCGGCGTGGCGGTGCCCGGCGGCGGCGAGCCGGCGCTCGGCTGAGCCCGCCGCCGCGTCAGCCGGCGGTCGCCGCCAGCGCCCGCCGGAGGACCGCCGCGAACTCGTCGACGCGCGGCGGCTCGTCGGACATCAGGGTCTGCAGGCAGAGGCCGTCGGCGACCGCGAACACGAGCTGGCGCTGGACCGGGTCGGCGTCCGGGATCAGGGGCGCGACGATCGTCTCCAGCCAGGCGGTCGCGGCGGCCCGGAGGGCGGGCCGGCGGGCGGCCAGCAGGTACAGCTCGTACTCGGCCACGATCAGGTCGCGGTGCGCGACGAGGTCGTCGACCAGCATCCCGGCGAGCACGTCGACGTCCAGCTGGCCCCCCTCGGCGGCCGCGTCGGCGGCCACCCGCAGCTGCTCGTTCGCGTGCAGCATCGTGGAGACGATCAGGTCGTCGATGCCGTCGAAGTGGTACGAGGCCGAGGCCAGCGGGACCCCGGCCTCGGCGGCGATCCGCCGGTGGGTCAGGCCGCCGGCGCCGTCGCGCTCCAGCACGACGAGGGCGGCGTCGAGCAGCTGGCGACGCCGCTCCAGCCCGCGTCGCCGGCGGCCGTCGGGCTCGTCGCTCAATGCGCCGCCCCGGCTTCGATCGCCACCACGCCGGCGATCACGAGCGCGATCCCGCCGGCCTGGATCGCGGTCAGGGTCTCGCCGAACAGCGGCACGCTGAGGACCGCGACGGTGGCGATCCCGATCGCCGCCCAGACGCCGTAGGCGACCCCGAGCGGCACGTCGCGCTGGAGCGCCAGCGACAGCAGCGTGAACGACGTGACGTAGCCGACGACCACGATCACGCTGAAGCCGGCCTTGGAGAAGCCCTCCGAGGCGCGGAGGCTGAGGGTGGCGGCGATCTCGCTGACGATCGCGGCGGCGAGGAACAGGTAGCCCATCGGGCGCTCCCGGTCGGTGGGGGAAGTAACGGTACGATCGTACCAGTTGTTTCTCCCGCCGACCGGGAGCGCCGCCCCGGGTCAGACGGCCAGCAGCTCCGGCGCGCGGACGCCGGTCAGCTCCTCGGACAGCGTCCAGAGGGCCTTGGCGGTCTCGGCGTCGCTGGCGCGGGCGGTGCGGCCGACCAGGGTCGGCGCGCCGCGCATCTCGGCCAGTCCGTCGGGGCCGACGTAGGAGTTGCCCGGCAGGTCCTGCGAGGCGGCGAACAGGGTCGGCAGCGCGCCGGCCTCGTCGCTCTGTGCCAGCAGTCGGTTGCCGATCTTCATCGCCCCGTGCTGGAGCGCGTTGCCGGTGTGGCCCTGGAGGTTGGTCGCCGCCCAGCCGGGGTGGGCCGCGAGCGCGCGGACCGGCGATCCGGCCTCGCGCAGGCGCCGCTCCAGCTCGAGCGTGAAGAGCAGGTTGGCCAGCTTCGACTGGCCGTAGGCCAGCCAGGTCTGGAAGTCGCGTCGCTCCCAGTTGAGGTCGTCGAGGTCGATCCGGCCGGCGCGGTGGGCACCCGAGGCGACGGTCACGACGCGGTCGGTGATCCGCGGCAGCAGCAGGTTGGTGAGGGCGAAGTGGCCCAGGTGGTTGGTGCCGATCTGGAGCTCGAAGCCGTCGGCGGTGCGGCCGAGCGGCACCGCCATCACGCCGGCGTTGTTGATCAGCACGTCGAGGTCGCCCTCCCACTGCTCGGCGAACGCGCGGACCGAGGCGAGGTCGGCGAGGTCGAGGCGGCGGACCTCGACGTCGCCGTCGATCGTCGCGGCGGCCCGCGCGCCCTTCTCGGGGTTGCGGACGGCGATCACGGTGCGGGCGCCGGCGCGGGCGAGCTGGCGGGCGGCGACGAGGCCGATGCCGCTGTTGGCGCCGGTCACGACGACGGTGCGGCCGGAGAAGCTGGGCAGGTCGCTGGCGGACCACGTGCTGGAGGGGGACCGGTGCAGGCGGGAGGCGATCGAGGGCATGGATCGAATGTAGGCAATGACAACAGAGTTGTCAATGGCAACATCGTCCGCGCGTCGCGCTAGGCTGGCGATGTGGCGATCAGCAGCGAGCCGTCCCGGCCGTACCACCACGGCAGCCTCCGCGACGCGCTCCTGCGGCGCGCCGAGGAGGTGCTGTCCGAGTCGGGCGTCGACGGCCTGTCGCTGCGCGCGATCGCCCGCGACGTCGGAGTCAGCCACGGCGCGCCCCGGCGTCACTTCCCCGACCGGCAGGCGCTGCTGGACGCCCTGGCGGAGGACGGCTTCGTGCGGCTCGGCGACGAGATCCGGGCGGCGGCGGCCGCGCCCGCCAGCAGCTTCGTCGAGCGGCTCGGGGCGCTGGCGATCGTCTACGTCTCGTTCGCGACCCAGCACGCCGCGCTGCTCGACCTGATGTTCGCCGGCAAGCACCGGCCGGGCGCCTCCGAGTCGCTCTACGCGGCCGCCGAGGGGGCGTTCTCGCCGGTCTTCCAGCTGATCGTCGAGGGTCAGGCGCAGGGCGAGGTCGTCCCCGGCGACGTCGACCGGGTCGCGCTCGCCGCCTGGGCAGGCATCCACGGACTCGCCTCGATGGTCAACGCCGGGCTCGTCGACCGCGCGACCCTGCCGAGCCTGGTCGCGGACGCGGCCGAGCGGATGGTGCTGGGGTTGAGGCCCAGGGGATGACGCCGATCACCCGAACATCCGTTCGCCTGCGTAGACTCCATAACGCATGCGCGGAAGTGGTCGGATCGTCGTCACCGGTGCTCGGGAGCACAACCTCAAGGACGTCTCGCTGGAGTTGCCGCGGGACAGCCTGGTCGTCCTGACCGGGCTCTCCGGCTCGGGCAAGTCGTCGTTGGCGTTCGACACGATCTACGCCGAGGGGCAGCGCCGCTACGTCGAGTCGCTGTCGGCCTACGCGCGGCAGTTCCTGGGCCAGATGGACAAGCCCGACGTCGACTCGATCGAGGGCCTCAGCCCGGCGATCTCGATCGACCAGAAGACCACCTCGCGCAACCCGCGGTCGACGGTCGGCACGGTCACCGAGGTCCACGACTACCTGCGCCTGCTGTGGGCCCGGATCGGCCATCCGCACTGCCCCAACGGCCACGGCCCGATCGCCGGCCAGTCGGCCGAGCAGATCATCGACCGCGTGATGGAGCTGCCCGAGGGCACGCGCTTCATGGTCCTGGCGCCGCTGGTCCGCGGCCGCAAGGGCGAGTTCCGCGACATCCTCGACCACTGGAAGGCCGAGGGCTTCCAGCGCGCCCGGGTCGACGGCGAGCTGCGGATGCTCGAGGACGAGATCGTCCTCGACAAGAAGTACAAGCACGACCTGGCGGTGGTGGTCGACCGGTTGGTGATGCGGGGCGACCTGCGCAAGCGGCTGGCCGACGCGATCGAGGCCGCGGTTGGGCTCGCCGAGGGCCTGGTCGAGGTCGAGATCGTCCTCCGCGACGGCGAGCAGCCGCCGGAGGGACTCGAGCGGGTGATGACCTTCAGCGAGAACTTCGCCTGCCTGACCTGCGGCTTCTCGATGCCCGAGGTCGAGCCGCGGACCTTCTCCTTCAACGCGCCGCACGGCGCCTGCCCGCGCTGCACCGGGCTCGGTGCCCAGCTGGTCGTCGACCCGGACCTGGTCGTCCCCGATCCGGGCAAGTCGCTCTCGGGCGGGGCGATCAAGCCGTGGTCCTCGTCGCCGAACCCCTTCTACCGCAAGCTGCTGGAGGGCCTGGCCGAGATCTACGGCGTCCCGATGGGCACCCCGTGGAGCACGCTCACCCCCGAGCAGCAGGAGGGGATCCTCTTCGGCGACCCCGACGGCGGCAAGGTCCCGCTGCGGTTCAAGAACCGCGCCGGCCGCCGGCGGACCTACCAGATGCGTGCCGAGGGCGTGATCAGCAACCTCGAGCGGCGCCACCGCGAGTCCGACTCCGACGCGGTCCGGGAGAAGATCGAGGAGTACATGTCGATGGTCCCCTGCCCGGAGTGCGAGGGGGCCCGCCTGAAGCCCGGGCCGCGCAACGTGCTGGTCGGCGGCCTCGGCATCCACCAGTTCTCCGCCTTCTCCGTCCACCAGGCGCTGGAGTGGATCTCGCAGGTCGAGCTGACCGAGACCGAGCAGAAGATCGCCCGCCTGATCCTGCGCGAGATCAAGGAGCGGCTGTCGTTCCTGGCCGACGTCGGGATCGGCTACCTGTCGATGGCCCGCGGCGCCGCGACGCTCTCCGGCGGCGAGGCCCAGCGGATCCGGCTCGCGACCCAGATCGGGTCGGCCCTGGTCGGCGTCCTCTACGTGCTGGACGAGCCGTCGATCGGCCTCCACCAGCGCGACAACGAGCGGCTGATCGCGACCCTCGAGCGGCTGCGCGACCTCGGCAACAGCGTCCTCGTCGTCGAGCACGACGAGCAGACGATGCGGGCCGCCGACACCCTGATCGACATGGGCCCGGGCGCGGGCGAGCACGGGGGAGAGGTCGTCGCGATCGGCACCCCGGAGGAGGTCCAGGCGACCCCCGGATCGCTGACGGGGCAGTTCCTCTCGGGCGAGCGCGAGATCGCCGTCCCGCTCGCCCGCCGGACGAGGAAGGGCGAGCTGGTCGTCCGCGGCGCCCGCGAGCACAACCTCCAGGACCTCGACGTCTCGATCCCGCTCGGCGTCCTCTGCACCGTCACCGGCGTCAGCGGCTCCGGCAAGTCGACGCTGGTCAACGAGATCCTCCACAAGGCGGCGGCCCACCAGCTGAACCGCGCCAAGGCCCGTCCCGGCAAGCACGACCGGATCGACGGGATGGACCAGCTGGACAAGGTGATCCAGGTCGACCAGTCGCCGATCGGCCGCACCCCGCGATCGAACCCCGCGACCTACACCGGGATCTTCGACCACATCCGGACGCTGTTCGCGCAGACGCCCGAGGCGAAGGTCCGCGGCTACAAGGCCGGCCGCTTCTCGTTCAACGTCAAGGGCGGGCGCTGCGAGGTCTGCAAGGGCGACGGGCAGATCAAGATCGAGATGCACTTCCTGCCGGACGTCTACGTCCCCTGCGAGCAGTGCCACGGCAAGCGCTACAACCGCGAGACGCTCGAGGTCCGCTTCAAGGGCAAGACGATCGCCGACGTCCTCGACATGCCGGTCGACGAGGCGGTCGACTACTTCCAGAACGTGCCGAAGATCCGCCGCCGGCTCGAGACGGTCCGCGACGTCGGCCTCGGGTACGTGCGGCTCGGCCAGCCGGCGACGACGCTGTCGGGCGGCGAGGCGCAGCGCGTCAAGCTCGCCCACGAGCTGGCGCGGGTGGCCACCGGGCGCACGCTCTACATCCTCGACGAGCCGACGACCGGGCTCCACTTCGCCGACGTCGAGCGGCTGCTCGAGGTCCTCCAGCGGCTCGTCGACGCCGGCAACTCGGTGATCGTGATCGAGCACGACCTCGACGTGATCAAGACCGCCGACCACCTGATCGACCTCGGGCCCGAGGGCGGCATCGGCGGCGGCCAGCTGGTCGCCGAGGGCACGCCGGAGCACGTCGCGTCGGTCGATGCGTCCCACACCGGACGCTTCCTGCGGCCGCTGCTGGGCGACGCCGTCCGTCCCGACCCGTCGCGCAACGGCGCCGGCAAGGCGCCCGCCAAGCGCCGACGGGCGACCGCGAAGGCCTAGGCCGATGGGCTCCGCGACCCCCGTCCGCGCGGGCCGCAGAGCACCCGATCCGGGATCCGCGCCATGACGGCGACCTACCGCGAGCTCCCGCCGCCGGCCGCCCTGGCCGAGCGGGTCGCGTGCCTGTGGTGGCGCGACCCGGGTGCGGTCCCCGAGGAACCCGTCCCAGCGACGGCCGGCGAGCCGCCCGCGGGCCACGTGGTGCTGCCGGACGGGTGCATCGACCTGGTCTGGAGCGCCGGCACGCTGCTCGTCGCCGGGCCCGACACCGGCCCCGCGCCGGTCGCCGCCTCGGCCGAGGCGGCGGTCGGGATCCGCTTCCGGCCCGGCGCCGGGCCCGCGGTCCTCGGCGAGTCGGCGCTGGCGCTGCGCGACCGGCGGGTGCCGGTCGTCGACCTCTGGGGGCGCGAGGGACGCGACCTGCAGGAGCGGACGGCCGAGTCCGAGGGCGCGACCGCGCGGCTCGAGCTGCTGGTCGACGTCGTGGAGCGGCGGATCGCAGCCGGCGACGGCCGCGCGAGCGCCGGCGGCGACCCGCTGGTGAGCGCCGCGGTGACGGCGCTCGGCGGTGGCGGGACCGCGATCGGCGAGCTGGCCGCGGCGCTGGCGATCAGCGAGCGGCAGCTGCGGCGGCGCTTCCACGACCACGTCGGCTACGGCCCCAAGACGCTCGATCGGGTCCTGCGCCTGCAGCGGTTCCTGGCCGCGGTCGCCGCCGACGACCCGGCGTCGCCCACGACGCTCGCCGCGCTGGCGGCCGAGGCCGGCTACGCCGACCAGGCCCACCTGGCCCGCGAGGCCCGGGCGCTGACCGGGGACACCGCGACGGCGCTGGCCGCGCGCTGGCGTCCCGCGCCGCCGCTGCGCGCCGCAGGACGGATCGCCGCCGCTCCGGCGTCGCCCGGCGCCTGAGTCGCGGGCGGCGTCGCGGGGCCTCCGCACGTTCCGGCGCCACGATCGCGGTGCCGGCCCGGCGGTTGCGTAGGCTGCCTGTCGGCACCGTCGCCGACCCGACCGCGAGAGCAGCATGCGCCGACCGTCCACGCCCCGAACCGTGCTCTCCGTCTTCGGCGACCGGCAGACCACCGGCGCCGCCGTCGCGACGCCCCCGCCGCGAGGCGCCGAGGCGGTCGACGCGGCGCTGACGGACTGCGCGGTCTACGAGAGCGGCGCCCGCCAGGGCGGCAAGGTCCAGCTGGAGCAGGCCCTGCAGCTGGCGCGGGCCTGTGAGGACGGCTTCGTCTGGATCGGGCTCCACGACCCGCTGCCGGGCGCCGTCGAGCTGGTGGGGGAGTACTTCGACCTGCACCCGCTCGCGGTCGAGGATGCGATCCACGCCCACCAGCGGCCGAAGCTCGAGCACCACGGGGACATGATCTTCCTGGTGCTGAAGACCGCCCGCTACGTCGACGACGGCGAGCGGGTCGAGATCGGCGAGCTGATGCTCTTCGCGAGCAAGCGGTTCATCGTCACGATCCGGCACGGCGAGGCGACGCCGCTGGGGCCGCTGCGCCACGAGCTGGAGGCCGATCCGGCGCGGATGGCCCGTGGTCCGGGCGTCGTCTTCCACGCGATCGTCGACAAGGTGGTCGACGACTACGCCAACGTGATCGACGGGCTCTCGAACGACGTCGACGAGGTCGAGGCGACGGTCTTCTCCGGCCTGCGCGAGAACCCGACCGAGCGGATCTACCGGCTCAAGCGCGAGGCGATCGCGTTCAAGAAGGCGGTCACGCCGCTGGTCACGCCGATCACGCGACTGGTCGAGGACCAGCAGCTGCCGGTGCCGGCCGAGGCCCGGCTGTACCTGCGCGACGTCCTCGACCACCTGATCCGCGACGCCGACGCGGTGATCGCCATCGACGAGCTGCTGAGCGGGATCCTGCAGGCGAACCTGGCCCAGCTGTCGGTGCGCCAGAACGAGGACACCCGCAAGATCTCGGCGCTGGTCGCGATCGCCGCGGTCCCGACGATGGTGTTCGCGCTCTACGGCATGAACTTCAAGCACATGCCCGAACTCGGCTGGACGCTCGGCTACCCGGCGGTGATCGTGGCGACCTTCGCGATCTGCGGGCTGCTCTACCGGCGCCTGCGACGGGCGGGATGGCTGTGAGCGCGTCGTCGACGGCCGTCTCGTCCGAGACCCGGCGGATCGTGGCGATCTGCGATCAGCACGGCCACCTGCCGGAGGTCGAGCCGTGCGACCTGCTGCTGCTCGGGGGCGACCTCTGCCCGACCGACGACCACGACGTCGCGCACCAGCAGCGGTGGCTGCTGGGGCCCTTCCGGGAGTGGTTGGCCGCGGCCCCGGCGACGCGGATCGTGGCGATCGCCGGCAACCACGACTTCGTCTTCCAGTCGCCGCTCGCCGCGACGCTCCGCGACCTGCCGTGGACCTACCTGGAGGACGAGACCGCCGACGTCCTCGGCCTGCGGGTCCACGGCACGCCGTGGCAGCCGTGGTTCGGCGGCTGGGCCTTCAACGCGCCCCGCGGGGAGCCGGGCGAGCCGTTCCTGGCCGAGCGCTTCGCGCTGATTCCCGACGACGTCGACGTGCTGCTCGTGCACGGGCCCCCGCGCGGCTACGGCGACCGCACGCAGAGCGGCGTCGACGCCGGATCGACGGCGCTGCTGGCCGCGATCGAGCGGTCCCGCCCGCGACTGTGCGTCTTCGGCCACATCCACGAGGGCGCCGGCCGCTGGCAGCACGGCCCGAGCGAGCTGATCAACGCCACCCTGGTCGACCTGCGCTACCAGCCGGTCCACCGGCCGGCGGTGGTCGACCTGCCGGTCGCCGAGCGTCGGTGACGCCTGCGTCACGTTTCGACCTACGGTTGCGTAGACTCGCCGCCCATGCCGGTCCATCCGCTTCGCACCGTCGACGACCAGTTCCTGAGGGACGCGCCGCTGGTCGTCGCCGCCAGCGTCGACCTCGCCGCCACGCCCGAGCAGGTCTGGGAGGCCCTGGACAGCGACCGGATGTGGTCGTGGCTGCCCGTGGTCGACCACCTCGAGTGGCTGACGCCGCGCCCGCACGCGGCCGGCGCCGTCCGGCGCCTGCGCCTGGGCAAGGGGCTGACGATCGACGAGCAGTTCTACCGCTGGGACGTCGGGCAGCGGGCGACCTTCCGGGTCACCAGCCAGAGCCGCCGGATCCTCGACGCGCTGATCGAGGACTTCCTGCTCGAGCCGACCGGCACCGGCACCAAGCTGACCTGGACGATGGCGGCGTCGCCGCTCCACGGCCGCCGGCTGCCACTGGGCCTGCTCGCCCCGCTGCTGCGTCCCGGCAACCGGCTCGCGATCGGCGGGATCAAGAAGATCCTTCGGTAGCCGGATAGGCTGGCGGCGTGCCGACCGCGCCGCCGCCGCTCGACCGCGCCTCGATCCAGCAGTGGATCGCCAAGTGGCGCTGGTACCGGCGATCGTCGCGGCCGTGGAACCGGGCGCGGCTGCACGTCGAGTTGGCCCGCCGACAGGCGTTCGCCCGCGGGGCGCTGCACGGGGACGTGCTCGAGATGCTGCGCGACGGCCGGCTCGAGATCGGGCCGCAGGCGTTCTTCGAGCCCGGGGTCTGGCTGACCGCCGGACCGAACGGCCGGATCCGGATCGGCGGCGGGACGTTCCTCAACCTCGACGTGATGATCGCCGCCGAGCGCCTGGTCGAGATCGGCGAGCACTGCATGGCGGCCAACGGCTGCCTGATCACCGACGGCAACCACCGCTTCGACGATCCCGAGAAGCCGGTTCCGTGGCAGGGCTTCACCACCAAGGGCCCGACGATCATCGGCGACAACGTCTGGCTCGGCGCCAACGTCGTCGTCACCAGCGGTGTGACGATCGGCCGCCGCAGCGTGATCGGCTCGAACTCGGTGGTGACCGGCGACATCCCGCCGTTCTCGATCGCGGCCGGCGCGCCGGCACGGGTCCTGAAGACGATCGAGTACCCCGCGGCACCCGCCGGCGAGCGCGGATGAAGCCGCTCTGGATCGGCCTGCTGACGGCGATCGGGCTGCTGCTCGTCGTCGCGGTGCTGTTCTCGGAGTCGCTCGGCCTGGCGGCCGTCGCGCTGGTCGTGGCGCTGCTGCTGCTCGGCGTTCCGCAGAAGCTGGCGGAGCGGCTCGGGCGCGGACGCTGACGGCCGGCGGTGGGGACGACGGCCGCGGCACCGGCCATCGTCGAACGCCGCCGGGGCGGTCAGCCGCCGAAGCGGGCGCGGAGCGCGGCGACGCTGTTGACGTACTGCTTGGTGTCGTCGTACATCCCGCGGCCGCGGACGGACGCGAGGCCCTGGTAGTAGCCGGCCGCGGCCAGGTTCTGGTCGCCGCCGGTCTCGCGCAGCAGGTGTCGCAGGTAGAGCGTGCCCGCCTGCACGTTGTCGGTCGGCGAGCTCGGGTCGAGCGGGCGGCCGGCCAGGTTCGAGCCGATCCAGCGCCAGGTCCCGGGCATCACCTGCATCACGCCGCGGGCGCCGACGCTGGAGACCGCCGCGTTGTCGAAGCCGCTCTCCTGCCAGGCGATCGCGCGGGCGAGGGCCGGCGGGACGCCGTTCTGGGCGGCGATCGCGCCGATCTGCTCGGCGTTGACGCGACCGGGGGTGGCGACCGGGGTGGTGCTGGTCGTGCTCGCGGTGGCGGTGGTCGTCGTCGTGCTCGAGGTCGCCACGGCGGGGCGGGTCGTCGCGCCGCTCGACGCGGTCGGGCTCGACCCGCCGGCCGGCAGCGTCAGACGGGCGCCGGCCGGCAGCAGCGCCGATGCGTTGAGGCCGTTGGCGGCGGCCAGGTGGGTGACCGAGATCCCCTGGCGGGCGGCGATCGCGCTCAGGCTGTCGCCGGGCTGGACGACGTAGCCGCCGGCGGGCGCGCCGCTGCCGGTGGCGGTCGGCGCCGCGGTCGTGGCGGTGGCCGGAGCCGCGGCGGTCGGCGTCGCGGACGCCGTTCGCGGCGGGATCGACAGCACCTGGCCGGTGCGGACGCCGGCGCCGGCGGAGAGCCCGTTGGCGGCGGCCAGCTGGGCCGGTGACATGCCGTTGGCGGCGGCGACCGACCACAGCGACTCGCCGGCGGCGACCTGGTGGATGGGGGTGGCGTGGGCAGCGGGTGCGGCCGCGATCGCGAGGGCGAGCGCGCCGCAGAGCACCGCCGCCCGACGGCGGAACGCGTGCATGCGGACGCGAGCCTCCTCGGGTGGGGGGTGACGGGGGCAGCGCCCGTTCTCGCGCATCGCGTACGGCGACCGCAAGCCTGGAGGGGCGTCCGCAACGGATGTTGCGAACGCCCGTGCCTCGGCGGATCAGGCCGGGTGGCCCTCGACGTCGTGGTCGCCGTGCCCGTGCAGCTGGGCGAGCGAGCCCTGGAAGCGCTGCAGCTCCTCCGGCGGGATCGCGTAGGTGTGCTCGCGACCGGGGAACTCGCCGTCGCGGACCTCGCCGGCGAACTGGTGGACGGCCGCCACCATCGCCTGGTGCAGGTGGGCGTACTGCTTGACGAACTTGGCGGTGCGGCCCTCGAGCAGGCCCAGCAGGTCGTGCCAGACGAGCACCTGGCCGTCGGTCGAGGCGCCGGCCCCGATCCCGATCACGGGGATCTCGAGCAGCGGCATCAGCTCCTCGGCGACCGCGGCCGGGATCGCCTCGAGCACCAGCGCGCAACAGCCGGCATCCTGCAGCGCCAGCGCGTCGGCGACCATCTTGGTGGCCTGCTCGGCGCTCTTGCCCTGGGCGCGCAGCCCGCCGAGGGCGGTCGCGGTCTGCGGGGTCAGGCCGAGGTGGCCGACGACCGGGATCCCGGCGGCGACGATCGCCCGCGCGCGGTCGACCATGACCCCGCCGCCCTCGAGCTTGACCGCCTGCGCCCCGGCCTCCTTGACGAACCGCTGGGCGCTCTTGACCGCCTCGTAGTCGGACGCCTCGTAGGAGCCGAAGGGCAGGTCGGAGACCATGAACGAGGCCCGCAGGCCGCGACGCACGGCGCGGTTCAGCATCAGCAGCTCGTCGACCGTCGCCGGGACGGTCGAGTCGAGGCCCAGGACGGTGGTCGCGGCGCTGTCGCCGACCAGGACCATGTCGACGCCGGCGGCCTCGACGACGGTCGCGGACGGGTAGTCGTAGGCGGTGACCATGACGATCTTCTCGCCGTGGTGCTTCTTCTCGAGCAGGGAGGTGACGGTCACCGGCGCGCGGTCGGGCGCCTGGACGTCGAAGGAGGAGCGGGGGCTGGCGGACATGTTCGTGACTCCGGGGAGAGGAGGTTGAACTGCTTGGGGCTAGGCGACCGGCGTCGGCCGCGAGGTCTCGGTCAGGAGGGTGGCGACGGCGGCGTCGACGTCGATGATCCGGTTGCTGCCCTGCTTGACGTGGACGACGACCGGCTGGTAGTCGGCCATCTCGGCGCGGTCGTACTGGGCGTAGCTGATGACGATGATCGTGTCGCCGCGGTGGACCAGGCGGGCCGCGGCGCCGTTGACCTTGACCTCGCCGGAGCCGCGCTCGCCCTCGATCGTGTAGGTCTCGAAGCGCTGGCCGTTGTCGACGTCGACGACCGCGACCTGCTCGTGGGGCAGGATGTCGGCGGCCTCGAGCAGGTCGGGATCGATCGTGATCGAGCCGACGTAGTGCAGGTCGCAGTCGGTGACCGTGGCGCGGTGGATCTTGGACTTCAGCATCGTGCGCTGCATCGTTCAGCCCTTCGAGGAGAGGGAGGGGGCGGTTGCCCGGGCGTCGGCGTGCGCCGCGACGGCCGGTTCTGGGGACGAGAGGGAGCCGGCGAACGCGCCGCCGGCGACGGTGATCGGCTGCGGGCGACGGTCGGGGTCCAGGACGACGTTGTCGATCAGCCGCACCGGGCCGACCGGGACGGCGACGGCCAGCAGCGACGCGCTGTCGACGGCGACCCGGTCGCTGAGCGTGCGCGGGTCGACGAGGGCGACGTACTCGGGGTCGAGGCCCTCGGCGAGCAGCCGGTGCTCGACCGCGGCCCGCAGCCGGTCGGCGTCCTGCTCGCCGTCGGCGAACGCCAGCAGGGCGGCGTCGAGCGCCTCGGGGATCGCGACCGCCCGGCGGCGATCGTCGGCGGACAGGCGCACGTTGCGGCTGGAGCGGGCCAGCCCGTCGGGCTCGCGGATCGTCGGGCCGACCTCGATCCGGACGGGGATGTCGAGATCGCGGACGAGGCGCTGGATCACCAGCACCTGCTGGGCGTCCTTGGCTCCGAAGATCGCCGTGTCCGGCTGGACCATGTTCAGGAGCTTGGTGACGACGGTCGCGACGCCGTGGAAGTGCGCCGCCCCGCGGTGCGCCCCCTCCAGCCGCTCGGTCAGCGGGCCGCCGATCCGGACCTGCGTGCTGAAGCCGTCGGGGTAGACCTCGTCGACCGGCGGCGCGAAGAGGATGTCGGCCCCGGCCCCGGCGGCCGCGGCCGCGTCGTCCCGCTCGGTCCGGGGGTAGGCGTCCAGGTCACCGGCGTCGTTGAACTGGGTCGGGTTGACGAACAACGAGACGACGACCTCGTCGTGCCCGGCGCGGGCCGCGGCGATCAGCGACAGGTGGCCGGCATGGAGCGCGCCCATCGTCGGAACCAGGGCGATCGTCCGGCCGGCCGCGCGGCTGCTTCGCACGTGGCGACGCAGCTCGGCGACGGTTCGCAAGGTCCTCATGCCACGCTCCCGGTCGGGATTCGGTCGACGGCCGGCGCGGCCGTCGGGACGGTTGGATCGAGGCGCCCGGCCAGCCGCGCGGTGGCGGCGGTCAGCGCGTCGAACAGCGCCAGGTCGGAGGGATCCAGGCGCTCGGCGACGGCGGCGCGCTGGCGGGCGACGGTCTGCTCGTCGCCGCGGGCCACCGGGCCGGTCAGCGCCGCGGGGGCGCCCTCGGCCTGCCAGGCGTCGACGGCGGCGTGGACCAGCGGGCCCAGCAGGGCGCGATCGACGCCGGCGCTGGCGGCGAGCCGGGTCGCGAGGCCCTCGACCGCCTGCAGGTAGTTGGCGGCGATCGAGGCCGCCGCGTGGTAGGCGGCGCGGTCCTCGTCGGCGACGGCGACCGCCCGCATCTCGAGGGCGGCGGCCAGCGCCTCGGCGGTGGCCAGCGCACGCGGCGAGCTGCCGGCGATCGCGCAGGGGGCGCCGCGGAGGTCGGCGTCCGGCGTCGGCACCGTCATCAGCGGGTGCAGCGAGAGCGCCTCGTGCGGTGCGAGCGGCGCCAGCGTGGTCGCCCCGGAGCAGTGGCCCACGAGCGGACCGGGGACGATCGCGGCCGCGGCGTCGGCGATCGCGGCGTCGGGGACGCAGAGCAGCACCAGGTCGTCGCCACGTCCGTCGTAGCCACGGCCGTGCGGGCCGCTGACCGCGACGCCGGCGTCGCGGAGAGCGCGGGTCAGCGCGTGGCCCAGGCGGCCTCCGCCGACCACTGCCGATCGGGCGATCTGCGCGCCGAGAGGCGCACTCGGACGAGTGTCCATCGAAGTGACTCCGGTCCAGCTCCCCGGAAGGGATGCCGGTCGCGTGCTCAGGAAGGAAAGGGGAGAAACGGGTCCGTCCCGCTTGCGCGGTGACGGCCATACCGGAGTTGTAGCACCCTGGAGCAGGAACGCAAACCCGGCCACGGGATCGGAGGCGGACGGCGTGACCGACCGCACGGATCCCCGGTGGCGACGGGCGATTCGCGACCGCTTTGCTACCGGGAATCCAGATCGGAATTCCGAACGTCGGCGATCCGGGATCTCCGGGGCGCGGTGGAGCGATCGTCTAGCCTCGGGGGCCGATGGCAGATCCCGTGACCGCCGGCGAGCGCCGGGCCGGCCTGACCGAGCTGGCCGCCCGCGCGCGAGCCTGCGAGCGCTGCCCGCAGCTGGCCGCCGCGCGCACGACCGTGGTCTTCGGCAACGGCGATCCCGACGCCGACCTGCTGCTGGTCGGCGAGGCGCCGGGGCAGGACGAGGATCGCCAGGGCGTGCCCTTCGTCGGCGCCGCCGGGCGGCTGCTGAACGAGCTGCTGGCGGAGATCGGCATCCGCCGCGACGAGGTCTTCGTCACCAACGTCCTGCGCTGTCGGCCGCCCGACAACCGCGACCCGCTGCCGGAGGAGATCGACCACTGCCGCGGGTACCTGCTGGAGACCCTGGCGCTGGTGCGGCCGAAGGTGGTCTGCAGCCTGGGGACCTTCGCGACCCGGCTGCTGCGCGAGGACCCGGCGTCGATCCGCGCCGTCCGCGGTCGCGCCGAGATCCGGACGATCGGGCGCTCGACGGTGCGGCTGCTGCCGCTCTTCCACCCGGCGGCCGCGCTCTACCAGCCGAGCAGCGTCGAGCTGCTGCGCGAGGACCTGGCCCGGCTGCCCGCGCTGCTCGAGCTGCCGGCGCCGACGCCGGCGGTGCCGCCGCCGGTCACCGGCGACGGCGATCGGCCGCCGCAGGCCGAGGCTCCGCCGGAGCCGCCCGCCGACGCCCAGCTCGGGCTGTTCTGAGCCGCCGTCCGTGGACCCGCTGCCGTTCAGCTGGCCGAGTGCCCTCTTCACCGCCCTCCAGGCGCTGCTCGTCGCGCTGCCGGCGGCCGGCCTGCCGGCGTTCGCGCGCCCGTTCGTCGGTCGCTGGTGGTCGCTGGTGCTGCCGCTGTCGATCGCCGTCGTGGTCGGCGTGCTCGCCGTCCTGCCGGGAGCGGCGTCGGCGCTGACCTGGACGGCGCTGATCGCCGTGCCGCCGCTGGCCGGCGGGGCGCTCGGCTGGGCGATGGTCGGCGCCCGCTGGTGGCTGGGGATCGCGGCGCTGCCGCTGCTGGCCGTGGCGATCGCCTGGGACGGCCGGATCGCCGGCGAGCTGGCGGCGCTGACCCTGACCGCGCTCAGCTGCGTGACGCTCGGGCGACTGCTGGCGGCCGTCGTCGGCGGCGTCGCGGCTGCGGCCGGCTCCGGCCTGGTCTGGATCCGGGTCGGGCTCGTCGCGATGGCCGTGATCGACGCGGTCCTGGTCTTCTCCGGCGGGCTCGAGAAGCCGAACGCGACCCTCAACGCCGCGGTCCCGGCGGCGGGCCTGCCGCGCCTGCAGTTCCTGAGCCTCGACGGCGCCTCGCTCGGCTACGGCGATGTCTTCGTGGCCGCGGTGCTCGGCGCGGTGCTCGCGGCCGAGGGCGCCAGCCGTCGCGTCCGGGTCGCCGCGGCGGGCGCGCTGCTGGTCGTCGGGTTGCTCTTCGACCTGCTCTTCTGGGTCTTCGACACGCTGCCGGCGACCGTCCCGGTGGCGATCGTGACGCTGCTGTTCGGCGGCTTCAGCGGCGGCTTCCTGCTGCGGCGGCCGGCGGACCCGCCCAGGAGACGGCGTCGAATCGCCTTCTCACGGCCGCCGTCGCGCTGACAGGACGACGGGGCGGCCTGGGGACGGCGGATCGTCGTCTCACCCAGCGGGGCGAGACGAGCTGACGATCTTCCGCCGAGCCACCGAGCCCGCCGGCCGTCGGCGGCCAACCGCCAACTGCGGTCTCGCGCTTGCCGTCGCGCTGACGCGACGAACGGGCGGCCGGGGGACGGCGGATCGCCGTCTCGCTCCGCGGGGCCCGGTGAGGTGGCGATCGGCGGGCGTGGGGTGGGGCGGGGCGTAGTCGTCCGGCCACCTGAGCCACCGACGCGGCCGGAGGGCCGCAGGCGGTCGATTCGCGGTCTTGCGCCCGCCCCCGTGCCGAGCCGACGACCTTCCGTCGCCGCGCCGTCGAATCGCGGTCTCGCGCCCGCCACCGTGCCGAGACGACGACCTTCCGCCGCCAGGCCGTCGAATCGCGGTCTCGCGCCCGCCACCGCGCTGAGACGACGACCTTCCGCCACCAGGCCGTCGAATCGCGGTCTCGCGCCCGCCGCGGCGCTGAGACGACGACCTTCCGCCGCCCCGCCGGCGCCCGCCTCGCGCCGCGCCGCCCGCCCCGCCCCGCCCCCGCCGCCGCGCTCAGCCCGCGCGGTAGTCGACGGTCGCCGACGAGCCGCGGACGGCGATCCTGGCGTCGGCGACGGCGAGGTTCGGCAGCGGGGCGCTGTGGAAGCCACCGGAGATCGAGACGGTCGCCGGCGCGCCGAACGAGATCCGGGTCCCGTCGGCGTCGAGCGTGCGGCCGTCGCGGCGGCGCAGCCCGGACGGCGTGCCGAAGGTCCGCACGCGCAGGGTCCCGCCCGCCAGCCCGTCGACGGTCAGCCGGACCCCGTCGGCGAGCGGCCGGTAGCGGAACCGGACGCCGCGGCGCAGCCACTCGCCGGACGCGGTCCGGAAGCCGCCGCGGACCGTGATCGTCCCGTCGGAGGCGGCGGCGATCGAGTTGCCCTCCGGGTAGCCCGTCCGGCCGCCGACGGTCAGCGTCGGCCCGGCGGTCCGGGTGGTGGCGTTGCCGGTCTCGGTCAGCGGTCGCGGCGCCAGCAGGTCGCTCCAGGTGCCGTCCGCGCCGCGCAGCTTCAGCCGCAGCAGCCCGAAGTCGTAGCGCAGGTCGCGGGGGTGCTGGACGACGGCGTGGACCGCGAGCCAGACTGGGCCGCGCCGGACCACGGCCAGTCGCGAGGCGCGCGGGTCGGTCACCCGCAGCTCGCCGTCGGCGGGCAGGCCGGCCGCGGCCAACCCGGCCGGCAGCTGGTCGAGCGCGTCGCTCGCGGTCCACAGCGCCAGCTGCGCCAGGCCGCCGTAGACCACGCTGCCGGCGTAGGGATCGATCCCGCGCGTGTCGCGGCGGGCACCGCCGCCGGGCCAGCCGTCGACCAGCGCCAGCAGGCCGCTCGGCTCGCGGTAGCGGTCGCGCAGCCGGTCGAGGGCGACCCGGGCCAGCGCCAGGTAGCGGCCGGCGCGCTGGGGGCTGTCGCGGTAGATGCGGGCGCCCTCGGCCCCGGCCGCGGCCGCCATCGCGAGCGCCCAGACCTGCGCCTGGCCGCGGCCGTACCAGGCGATCTCGCCGTCCGGGGCGATCAGGGCGGTGAGCGCGTCGAGCGTCTCGCGCAGCGCCCGCCGGGCCCGCGGCGACGCCGAGGAGCCCAGCTCGGTGACCGCCCGCGCCAGCATCCAGGTCGACAGCGCGTGGTAGGCCAGCGGGTCGTTCGGCGGGTCGGAGAGGACGCTGCCGGTGAGGGTGCCGGCGCCGGTCCGCGCCCGCAGCCGGTGGTCGATCACGGCCGGCACCCGCTGCTCGACGATCGCCGCCGCCCACCGCCGCGAGGCGCCGGCGCTCGCCAGCCGGCTGCCGGGGACGGTCGACGTCAGGCCCGAGCGGGTCAGCATCAGCACGTCGAGCGCCTCGAGCAGCTTGAGGTTGCTGTAGCAGCGCGGGTCGTTCTTGCACTTGACCGCGCGCGGTCCGACTTCGGTGGCGCGGAAGCGCTGCAGGTAGATCGTCGCCCATCGCCGCGCCGCCGCGGGAGCGTCCGGGACGTCGCGGTGCAGGAACGCCGCGGCGAGGCCGCGGAACCCCTGGCTGGCGACCTGGGACTGCGGCGAGAGCGCGCGGTCGCCGGCGGCCCAGAGGGCGGCCCCGGCCGTGGTCGCGCGGCCGCTCGCCGTTCCCGCGCGCAGGAGCCCGTAGCCGAGCATCACGCGGCCGTAGCCGTTGGTCGGGCGGTTCTGCCGCAGGCGCTCGGGGAAGCTGCCGCCGGGCTGCTGGTGGGCGGCCCACCAGCCGGCGTCGGCGATCGCGATCTGGCGCGCCTCGGCGGCGAGCGGATGGCCGGGAGCGGGGGCGGCGAGCGCGGCCGCCGGGGCCGCGGCGAAGAGGCCGGTGGCGAGCGCCGCCGGCGCGATGCGGCGGCGCCCTGCCCTGGTGCGGTCGGCGCGCGACCGCCGGGTCACGCGACGGCCTCGATCGCCGTCTCGTCGACGCCGGGCGCCGGGGTGCTGAACCACGCCATCCCGAGCGTGGAGGTGGCGGCGACGGCCTGGGCGCCGAGCACGATCCCGGCGAACTCGGTCGACGTCCAGTCCTTCTGGAGCAGCAGCCCGATCTCGACGGCGGCGAGCACGAACAGCGGCAGCAGGTGGCGGTGGCGCCCGATCGCCGACAGGTACTGGACCGACATCAGCGTGACCGAGAGCAGCAGCATCGCGACCCCGAGCAGCGGCAGCGCGCCGGACGCGGCGCCGAACTCCGGGCCGAAGGCGGTCGTCAGCAGCCACTTCGGCATCAGCGCGAAGATCGCGATCGCCGGCAGCCCGATCAGCGCCAGGAAGGCCAGGGCACGACGCAGCACGGGGTGCGGGTCCCGACCCTGCACCGCGCGATGGGTGGCCTCGGGCAGCAGGTGCAGGGCGACGCCGACCGCGACCCAGACGACCGCCTTCGCCGCGACCGCGGCCGCGGCGTAGGAGGCGGCGATCGACTTGTCGAACTCGCGGTTGGCCAGGATCGTGTCGACGTTCTGCATGATCGCCAGCAGCAGCAGCGAGACGATCACCGTCAGCTCCCACTGGGCCAGCTGGCGGAGCGGGACCGGCTTGTCGCCGACGACCTCGCCGTCGTCGTCGACGACGTGGGTGCTGCGCAGCCGCCGGTCCATCCCGATCGCCAGCAGCGCGAACGCCGCCGGCGCCGCCGCGAACGCGCCGGTCACCTCGGTGTGGGCCCAGACGAGCGGTCCGACGCCGACGAACAGCAGCGCGCCGCCGAGCCGGAAGACGGCCTCGAGGACGATGCTGGTGGCGACCGCGTCGAAGTCCCGGAGGCCCTGGAGCGCGCCGCGCTGCAGGCAGACGAGCAGCCACAGCGCCCCGGTCACCGGCAGCAGCGCGGCCGCGCCGCGATGCTGGTCGACGCCGATCAGCTGCGCCAGCGGGGCACGGAGGACCACGCCGAGGATCAGCACCACGCCGGCCAGCAGCAGGACCTGGCGGGTCCATGCCGCGACCTCGCGGTAGGGCGCGTGGTGGCCGTTCTGCGTCCAGCGGACCATCGCCCGCGCGGCCGCCGCCTGCATCGACTGCCCCGACACCTGGAGGATCAGGAACGCGGCCACCAGCGCGGCCAGCGAGGCGTATCCGGTGTCACCCAGCAGCCGGGTCAGGACGACCACGAAGATCAGCTGGATCGCGTTGTTCAGCATCGACGCGGCCGCGAGCTCGGCGGCTCGGCCCGTGTCGGTGGTGCGCAGCTGCTTGAGGCGCGAGATCGAGGTGGAGATGGTCATCGACGAGCGCCGCTCGGACGGCGGAGCGTCGGACGACACGACGGGGAAGGCTAGTGCACGTCGGATTCCGGGGGGTTCGGGCCGGAAGGGTGCATCGCCTCCGCGGCCAATAGAATCGGTTCGGAATGCGTCCCGAGCGTCGAGCCCTGCCGGCTGTGCTCGCCGCCGGCGTCGTGACGCTGGCGGTCGCGACGGCGATCCCGACCGCCGCCGTGGCGCAGGACCAGCCGCTCGGCCAGCTGCTCGACGCCCCGCCCGACCTGCGTCCCGCGCCGGCGCACCGCCGCCGGCCCGCGGATCGCCCCGATGGCCGCGGCGCGGGGTCCGTTCACGCCGCGAGGGCGTCGCACCTGCCCGACACCGGCAGCGACCTGCGGGGCCTGGCGCTGGTCGGCCTGGCGATGGCGCTGTCGGGAGCGGGGCTGCGGCTGCGGACCGCCGATGTCCGCTGGTGAGCGGTCGCCCGGCGGAGCGGACGTCCGCCGCACGACGACCGCCGCCGAGACCGAGGCGCTCGGCGCCGCGATCGCCGCGCGGCTGGGGCCCGGCGACGTCGTGCTGCTGCGCGGCGAGCTCGGCAGCGGCAAGACGACGCTCGTGCGGGGCGCGGCGGCGGCCCTCGGCGCCGCGGGCCGGGTGACGTCGCCGACCTTCGCGCTCGCCAACCGCTACGACGGCGGTCGCGCGCGGCTGGCCCACCTCGACCTCTACCGCCTCGCGGGGCTGGGGGAGGAGGACGAGGACCTGATCGAGGAGGAGCTGGCCGGGGACGTGATCGCCTTCGTCGAGTGGCCGGATCCGGCGATCGCGCTGCTCGCGCCGCGGACGGTGCTCGAGGTCGAGCTGCGCCACGCCGGCGACGACGCCCGGGAGGTCGAGCTGCGGTGGCGGTGAGCGGCGGCTGGATCCTGGCGCTGGACACGGCGACGCCGGCGACGGTCGCGGCGGCGATCGGCCCCGACGGGCGCACCGCCGCCCGCCACGAGGCGCCGCCGGCGGGCGCGCGGCCGGCCCACACCGCTCGCCTGTTGGCGCTGGCCGGCGAGGCGCTGGCCGAGACCGGCGG
>NZ_AGUD01000204.1 GCF_000240225.1 Patulibacter medicamentivorans | reverse complement strand
GGGCGTCGAGCGCCGCCAGCCGCGGCGCGATCCAGCCCTCGAGCTCGCGCAGGACCCGGGCCGCCTCGCGCTCGGGGGCCCGGGCCGGCAGCACGACGACCAGCCCGCGGTCGGGCTCGATCCGGACGGATGCCCGGCGAGCCCGTCGCGAGCGGCGGACGGTGTGCGGCGGGAGCGGAGCCGCCGCCCCGGCCGCCTGGTCGCGCGCGCTCAGGCGGTGCCGCCGTCGCTCTTCGCCGCGCCGTCGCCCTTGGCCGCCGGCGCGTCGGGCGTCTGGTCGACGGCGTCCTTGAGCTTCGCGGCCCCGCCGACGATCTTGTCGTGGTGCTTGCCGCCGGTCTTCTGGTCGGCGAGCTTCGCGGCCTTGTCGATCGCGCTCTCGATCTTCTCCTCGTTCTTGCCGGCGAAGTCCTTCGCCTGGCCGACGAGCTTCTTGAAGTCCACCATCGGATGCTCCTGGTCTGGGGGCCTGGCGGCCGTGGGGAAGCCGCTGGCGCGGACCCTACCGGGCCGTGGCGCCGTCGCCCGTCGCTGCGAACGGCGTACGCTCCCAGGGGCGGTGCAGCCGCAGGGTCGACAGAATCGCGCGCGTCGAGGGGCTCCGGTTCATCGTGATGAAGTGGATGCCCGGCGCCCCGTTGGCCAGCAGCTCGGCGCACTGCAGGGTCGCGTAGCTGACGCCCAGGTCCTTGATCCCGTCGGGGTCGTCCTCGCGCAGGTCCAGCTCGCGCTCCAGGCCCTCCGGGATCCGGGCGCCGATCTTCTTGGCGAAGCCGCGGGCCTGGCCGATCGCCGTGATCGGCAGGATCCCCGGGATCACCGGGACGTCGACGCCCTCGGCCCGCAGCCGGTCGACGAACGCGAAGTAGTCGCGGTTGTCGAAGAAGATCTGGGTGATCAGGAAGCGGGCGCCGGCGGCGACCTTCGCCTTCGCCGTCTCGATGTCGTCGTCCTCGTGCCGCGCGTCGGGATGCGGCTCCGGGTAGGCGGCGCCGCCGACGGTGAAGTCGAACTCGTCGGCGATCAGCTTCGTCAGCTCGGGCGACGACGCGAAGCCGCCGGGCGTCGGCTCGAACCGGCCCTCGCCCCCGGGCGGGTCGCCGCGCAGCGCCAGGACGTTGTCGATCCCCGCCTCGCGCATCTGCTGGAGGACGTCGCGGATCTCGTCCTTCGTCCCGCCGACGCACGTGAAGTGCGCCATCGCCTCGAGCCCGTGCTGCTCGCGCAGGTTCTTGACGACGTTGATCGTCCGGTCGCGGCCGCTGCCGCCGGCGCCGTAGGTCACCGAGACGAACGACGGCCGCAGCTCGCGCAGCGTCTCGAGGGCCTCGTGCAGCCGCTCCTCGGCCTCGTCGGTCTTCGGCGGGAAGAACTCGAAGGAGAACGACGGCTCGTCCGCCGCGGCGATGATCTCGTCGATGCGCATCGACGAGAATGGTACGGCCCCGGCCGCGTCCGGCGACCGGGCTGACCGGCGGCGGCCCGCGGACGGGACCGCCGTCAGCCGGCGACCCGCCGGAACCGGTCCGGCGAGCGCTCGACCTTCTCGACCCGGCCGAGGGCGACCAGGTGGTCCAGCAGGCAGAGCATCTCGGTCAGCAGCCAGGTCCCGTTCTGGGGCGTGATCGCCTCGCCGAAGGCGTGGGGGGCGATCTCGAACGCCGTCTGCGGCTCGCCGTCGGCCAGCGCCTCCTCGGTCAGCCGCAGCCGCTCGGCGACCAGCTCGCGGTTGGCCCGGATGTGGCCCTCGACGTCGGTGAACGTGCGGCCGTGGCCGGACAGGACCAGCCGCGCGTCGAGCTGCTCGATCTTCTCCAGCGAGCCCAGGAAGTCGCCGATCGGGTCGGGCCGGTAGCCGTAGTCGAAGTAGAGCGAGATCCGCCCGAGCAGGTGGTCGCCCGAGATCAGCATCCGCCGCTCGGCGTTGAACAGGCAGACGTGCGACGGCGCGTGGCCGGGCGTCTCGATCGTCGTGAAGGCCCCGAGGTCGGTGGTCACGACGACCCCGTCGCGCAGCTCGTGGTCGACCTTGAGCGCTCCCGCGATCCCCAGGTCGTCGCTGCGGCGGGCGGCCGAGAGCGCGCGCACCGGCTCCTCCGGGACGCCCGACTGGAGCGCGACCTCGACCCGCCGCTCCCAGTAGGAGTCCGGGTCCGCGAGCCACTTCGTCAGATGGCCGTGGTCGGGGTGGCACCAGACGTCGGCGCCCGAGCGCAGCACGATCGGGGTCGTCTGCCCGCAGTGGTCGACGTGGGCGTGGGTGATCACGACCTGGCGGACCAGCTCCGGCCGCAGGTGGACCATGTCCATCGCCCGCTCGAGGTGCGCCATCGACCCCGGCTGGTGCATCCCGGTGTCGAACAGCACGACGCCGTCGCCGGCCGCGACCGCCCAGGCGTTGCAGTGCGGCACGCCGGGCCAGGGCAGCGGCAGCCGCAGCCGCCAGACCCCGGGGATGACGCGCTCGCCGCGACCCAGCTCCTTGGCTGCCCGTCCGCTGCTCATGGTCGGACGGGAGGGGTCGGGACGCGGTGCATGGCAGCGATGACGTTAGTCGACGGGACCGCGAACGACGGTGGCTGGGGACCGCAGGCCGGTCCGCGCGTAGACTCGACCGTGGCCGGGCGCGCTCCGCCGCGGCCGCCGAGCCATGGCCCGCAAGCGCAAGGACACCCCGCCGAAGCTGCCGACGGTGCAACAGCGCAGCGACGACGGCCGCCACGTGCTCGACCTGCGCTGCGCCATGACCGCCCGCACGCGGACGCTCTACGCCGAGACCTTCGGCGGCGCCACCGGCCAGGCCTCGAGCACCCGCGAGGACGCCTGGCACCGCGCGGTCGAGTTCCTCTTCGAGCGACTCGTCGTCGGCTGGACGATCGACGACGTCCCGACGACCGGGCAGAAGCAGCTGCTGCTGCGCTTCCGCGTCGCCTCGCCCGAGGAGCGCACGTGGATCCGCACCGCGCTGCGCGCCCATCTGGCCGACTGGTTCCCCGAGATGCAGGCTCCATGACCGACGACGCGTACGACTTCGTGGATCTCGACGACCCGGCCGACGAGCCGCCGCTCGCCGACGAGCCGGAGCCGGCTCCGGAGGACGAGGACGACGCCCCCTGGGACGAGCGGGCCGCCGACCAGGCCGAGGTCGCGGCCGAGCTCGACGCCGCGCGCTTCGCCGACCTGCTGGTCGGCTACTGCCTGGAGAGCGAGCCCGGCGATCAGGTCCTGATCCGCTCGACCGACCTCGCCGCGCCGCTGCTGATCGAGCTGCAGCGGGCGCTGCTCGAGCACGACGCCTGGCCGCTGCTGCGGGTCGAGCTGCCCGGCCAGGTCGCCGGGTTCTACCGGCATGCGCGGGACCGCCACCTGGACGAGATCTCGCCGCTGCAGCTCGAGGAGGCCCGCCAGGCCGACGCCTCGCTGTCGGTCCAGGCCCCCGAGGACACCCGCGCGCTGGCCGAGATCGATCCCGACCGCCTGGCCCGCGCCGCCCGCGGCCGCCACGAGGCCCGCGAGCTGACGCTGTCGCGCCGCTGGGCGACGACGCTCTGGCCGACGCGGGCGCTGGCCGACCAGGCCGGGATGTCGCTCGCCGAGCTGGCGGCGTTCGTCCGCCGCGCGACCTTCCTCGACCACGCCGATCCGATCCGCGCCTGGACCGGGCTGCGGCAGTTCCAGGCCCGCCTGGTCGAGCGGCTCGAGGACGTCGAGGAGCTGCGGATCGAGGCCCCGGGCACCGACCTGGTGCTGCACGTCGCCGGCCGCACCTGGGTCAACAGCGACGGTCGCCGCAACATGCCCTCGGGCGAGGTCTTCACCGGCCCCCACGAGGACAGCGCCAACGGCCGGATCCGCTACACCGTCCCCTCCTCCCCCGCCGGCGTCGACGTCTCGGGCGTCGAGCTGGTCTTCGAGGACGGCGAAGTCGTCGACTTCCGGGCCGAGCAGGGCGAGGACTACCTCGGCCGCGCGCTGCGCACCGACGACGGCGCCCGCCGCCTGGGCGAGGTCGGGATCGGGACCAACTTCGGCATCGACCGCGCGATCGGCGTGATCCTCTTCGACGAGAAGATCGGCGGCACCGTCCACACCGCGCTCGGCCGCTCCTACCCCGAGACCGGCGGGACCAACGGCTCGGCCCTCCACTGGGACCTGATCTGCGACCTGCGCCAGGGCGGCCGGCTGTGGGCCGACGGCGAGGTCCTGCAGGAGGACGGGCGGTTCGTCGGGTTGTAGGGCGGGCCCGGCGCGCCCCGGGGGGCGGCCGCTCGCCAGGCGCCCGTCGCCTACGCCCCCGCGCCCCCGGGCGACCGCCCGACGACGGCCGTCACCACCCGTACCGGCTGCGCACCGACGGCCCACAGCCGGTGCGGCTGGGCGGCGTCGAAGACGAGCGAGTCGCCGGGCGCCAGCTCGTGGACGTCGTCGCCGACGGCGATCGCCAGCCGGCCCTCGATCACGACCAGGTACTCGCGCCCGCGGTGGCGCATCAGCGTGTCCTCGCGGCAGGACGTGCCGCCGACGTCGTAGGTCATCTCGAGGAACTCGACCTCGGGGTCCTCGCCGGCGGTCAGGCGCTCCCACGAGACGCCGGTCGCCAGCGAGATCGCCGGCCGGTCGGCGGCCCGCAGGACCGGACCGGACGACCCGGGCCGCGCGCCGTCGCGGTCGGGGCGGTCGCGCTGCGCCCGGGGGACGCCGACCCGCGGCGCCGGCCTCGGGGCGGGCGGTGGCGCCAGCTCGCCGGCCAGCAGCCCGTCCAGCGAGACGCCGAGCGCCTGCGCGATCGCGTAGAGGCTGGCGACCGACGGGCTCGCCTTCTCGCGCTCGATCTGGGAGATCAGGCTCGGCGAGACCCCGGCCGCCTGGGCCAGCGCCCGGGCACTGAGGCCCGCCGCCTCGCGACGGGCGCGGAGCGACGCCCCGAGCCCGGGCGGGACCGACCCCGCCGCCGGTCGATCAGCCGACATCGCGCCGGCCGTCGATCATCGCGATTGAACGCACCTGCACAGCAACACTGAACCGCATCGAACGAGGGCGGCTCACAGCAGCCCGAGCTCGCCGAGCTTGAACACGGCCTCGACCCGGTTGCGGGCCCCGAGCTTGCGGAGCGCGCTCTGCAGGTACGACTTGACCGTCGTCGGCGCCAGGAAGACGACCTCGGCGATCTCGGCGTTGCTCTCGCCCTTGGCGACCCGGCGCAGGATCTCGTGCTCGCGGGGGGTCAGCGCCGGACCGCGCAGCTTCGAGGCCGCCAGCCGCAGCGACTCGTCGAGGCCCTGGCCGCTGACGACCTCGCCCGCGACGACCCGGGCCAGCACCTCCGAGAAGCGCTCGGCGCTGGCGTCCTTGCCGAGGCAGCCGTCGACGCCCAGCTGCCGCACCTCGTCGCGCAGCGTCGGCGTCACGTGCTCGGCGAAGAGCACGATCCGCGTCCCCGGCGCGACCGCCCGCAGCCGCCGGACCGCGTCCGACAGCAGCATGTCGGGCAGCCACGGGTCGAGCAGCACCAGATCCGGCCGCATCCGCCGGGCGCCGTCGATCCCGTCCTGTCCGCACTGCGCCGCGCCGGCGATCCGCAGCCGCTCGTCGGCGCCGACGAGCAGCCCCAGCCCCAGGTGGACGACCGGGTGCGCATCGATCACCAGCACCGTGATCGGACGCGCCCGCTGGTGCGTCCTGTGCGTCGACGATCGGACCGTCGCCGAGCTCGCGAGTTCCAACATCACTCCTCCTCCGTCCAAGTTCAGCGTGACTGTACATCTTTGGCAATGCGACAGCAATACTGTTGTCCAGACGTCCATCTGGGCGCAGCCGATCGGAGGTTGTGCGCCATCGCGCCGCCGACGAGAATCGCCGCAGTGCCCCCGTCCTCCCACCACCGCCCCCAAGGACCGCGACCGGCCCCTTCCGGCGCGTCTCGTAGGGTCCACGCCGATGGCTGAGCGGACCACGACCGCGCCGACGACCACGGCGGACGCCGGCCTGACCGAGCAGGTCGGGGCGCGGCTGCGCGCGCGGCGGGTGGCCAAGGGGCTCTCGGCGCGTCAGCTGGCCGAGGCGATCGGGGTCTCGCCGAGCATGGTCTCGATGATCGAGAACGGCCGCACCAACCCCTCGGTCGGCACCCTGCTGGCGATCGTCGGCGTGCTCGACACCTCGCTCGACGCGCTCTTCTCGCCGACGGCCGAGGAGACCGCGCTCGCCCCGCCGCGGACGACGTCCGGCGACGGGCCGGTGCTGCGGGCCGGCGACCGGCCGACGATCGAGCTGGCCAGCGGCGTCCACTGGGAGCGGCTGACGCCGACCGAGGAGGGCGGCGTCAGCTTCATGCACGTCCGCTACGACGTCGGCGGCGCGTCCTGCCCGCCGGACGCCCTCCTGCGCCACCCCGGCCGCGACTACGTCGTCCTGATCGAGGGCCGGCTCGGCGTCAAGGTCGGCTTCGAGGACTACGAGCTGCACCCCGGCGACTCGATCGTCTTCGACGCCACCACGCCGCACCGGCTGTGGACGATCGGGGATCAGCCCGCGATCGCCGTCGTCGTCGTGATCGGCCGCAGCGGCGAGCCGTCGCCGGCCTGATCCGCCGGTCCGCGAAAGTACCTCCGTTCGGAGGCTGACTCGGCGGTGCCCCAGCGGCGAGGCTGGCGGTCCGCCCCAACGGAGAGGAACCCATGTCCGCATCCCCGTCCGGCCGCTTCGCCGGAAAGGTCGTGATGATCGTCGGCGCCGCCCGCGGCGTCGGCCTGGCCACCGCGCAGGCCTTCGCGCGCGAGGGAGCCAGCCTGTCGCTCGCCGACATCGACCCCGCGGTCGAGCAGGTCGCCGGTCAGCTGGGCGACGTCGACGGCGAGCGGGTCGCTGCCCGCCGGGTCGACGTCACCGACGCCGCGCAGTGCCAGGCGCTGGCGGCCGCGACCGTCGAGCGGTTCGGCCGGATCGACGTGCTGGCCGTCGTCTCCGGCGTGCTCCAGAAGACCGCCCGGATCTCCGACCTGCCGATCGAGGAGTTCGACCGGGTGCTGGCGGTCAACACCAAGGGCCCGCTGCTGATGGCCCAGGCCGTGCTGCCGCAGATGCGCCAGCAGGGCGGCGGGCGGATCGTCAACGTCGCCTCGTGGTTCGCCTACAACGGCCACGCCTACTTCGGCGGCTACTGCGCGTCGAAGTTCGCCCTGCGCGCGATCACCCAGGCGATCGCCGAGGAGGAGGCCGAGAACGGCATCACCGCCAACTGCGTCTCGCCCGGGAACGTCGACACCGAGATGCACCGCCGCGCGCTGCGCGAGGAGGCCGAGAGCCGCGGCATCACCGCCGAGGAGATGAAGGAGATCGAGTGGGCGAAGATCCCGCTCGGCCACGCCTGCCCGCCCGAGGACATCGCCGACGCGATCGTCTTCCTCGGCTCCGACCAGTCCCGCTACATGACCGGCGCCTCGCTCGACGTCAACGGCGGGGTGCTGCTGCGCTGAGCGGCGGGGAGATGGGGCGTGGCGGGCGAGGTGGCGTCACCTTCCCCCGCCCGCCCCGAGCTGGCGTCATCTGACCGCGATATCCGCGGGGAGGTGACGCCACCTCCCCCAGGACCGCGGCGCCTGACGCCGCCCGCCTAGTGGAAGACCATCCCGCCGTCGACGTTGATCGACTGGCCGGTGAGGTAGTCCGAGTCGCTGGAGGCGAGGAACAGCGCCAGGCCGGTGATGTCGTCCGGCGTCGAGAGCCGCCCGAGGAGGATCCCGGCGCCGAAGCCCTCCAGCGCCTCGCCCTTGCGCTCCGTCTCGCCGATCGCGATGAACTCGTCGTCGAGCTGCTCCCACAGCTCGGTCGTGACGACGCCGGGGCAGAAGGCGTTGACGGTGATCCCGTCGGCGCCGAGCGCGTTGGCCGCGGCCTGGGTCAGGCCGACGACCGCGAACTTGCTGGCCGAGTAGGCGGCGAACAGCGGGAAGCCGCTCTTGCCGGCGATCGAGGCGGTGTTGACGATCTTGCCGCCGCCGCCCTGGCGCTTGAACTGCTCGGCGCCCTCCTGGGTCCCGATCAGCACGCCCTTGGCGTTGACGGCCATGATCCGGTCGAAGTCCTCCTCGCTGGTGTCGAGGAAGCGCACCGTCTTCGAGATCCCGGCGTTGTTGAAGAGCACGTCGAGCCGGCCGAAGCGCTCGACCGCCGCGGCGATCGCGGCGGCGAAGCTGGCCCGGTCGGTGACGTCGACCGCGACGCCGTGGGCGCTGCCGCCGCCGGCGACCAGCTCGTCGGCGGCGCGGGTGGCGCTGGCCTCGTCGATGTCGGCGATCACCAGGTTGGCGCCCTCGCCGGCCAGGCGGCCGGCGATCGCCCGGCCGATGCCGCGACCGGCGCCCGTGATCAGGACGGTCTTGCCGTCGAGCTTCGTCATCTGCTGCTCCTCGTACTCGTTCGTGGGGATGGCCCCGGGACGCGACGGCGGCCGCGTCCCGGCAGCCGGGTCAGCGCGGTGCGACCAGGATCTTGGTCTGGTCGCCCGCGGGGTCGGTCAGGACGTCGAAGCCGCCGCTGACGATCTGATCGAGGCCGATCCGGTCGCTCACGACCCGCTCGACCGGGAACCGGCCGCTGGCGATCTGGGCCATGATCCGCGGCCACTCGTGGACGTCGTAGGCCCAGACCCCGACGATCGAGATCTCGCGCTCGGCGAGCCGCATCGGGTCGATCGCCGCCGGCGCGACGTGGAGGCCGATCTGGGCGACCGTGCCGCGGGTCCGGACGGCGCCGATCGCGGTCTGCAGCCCGGCCTCGCTGCCGGAGCACTCCAGCGCGACGTCGACGCCGAGGCCGTCGGTGACCTCGGCCAGCCGCGCGACGACGTCCTCGCTCGAGGGGTCGTAGATCGCGGCCGCGCCGAGGTTCCCGGCGCGGGCGCGGCGGCGCGCGTTGGGCTCGGCCAGGTAGACCTCGCCGGCGCCCGCGGCGTAGGCGGCCAGCACCGTCAGGGCGCCGATCGGCCCGCCGCCGGTGACCAGCACGCGATCGCCCGGCGCCACGTTCCCGCGCGACACGCCGTAGGCGGCGACGGCCGCCGGCTCGATCAGCGCGCCCTGCTCGTAGGAGACGGCGTCGGGCAGGCGCCACGCCTGGTAGCGCTCGACCACGCCGCGGGTCGCGAACCCGCCCCAGGCGTCGCTGAGGCCGAAGCAGGCCATCCGCGTGCAGAGGTGGTTCATCCCGCGAACGCAGAACGCGCACGACCCGCAGTACGCCAGCGGCATCACCGAGATCCGGTCGCCGACCCGCAGGTCGCCGACCTCGCTGCCGACGGCCAGCACGTCGCCGGCCAGCTCGTGGCCCATGATCTGCGGCAGGACCGACCCGTTGAGCGGATGCGGCGTGGCGGGGGTGACGATCGGCCCGGCGATGTACTCGTGCAGGTCGGTGCCGCAGATGCCGCACCACTGCGGCTCGATCAGGACCTGCGTCGGGCCGAGCTCGCCGTCCGGCTCGGGGACGTCCTCGACCCGGATGTCGCGGACCCCGTGGAAACGCGCTGCGCGCATGCTGCTCCTCACCTCTCCGTCGCCGTCACCGGCGAACGCTCGTCGTGATCGAAGGATCGCCCAGGGCGACCCGCGGGTCGATGGGCACTGGACGTTCGTGCCCTCACCATGCCCGTCGCCGCCCGCGGCGCACCTGGGTGTAGAGGCCCGCGGCCAGCAGCGCCAGCAGGCCGACGGCCCAGTACTGCCAGGCCTGGGAGAGCCCCAGGAAGGTGGTCGCGTTGGTGATCTGCTGGATCAGGAACGCCCCGAGCAGCACGCCGATGAACGATCCGCGGCCGCCGAAGAGGCTGGCGCCGCCCAGCACCACCGCGGTGATGCAGCTGAGGGTGTACGAGGTGCCCTGGGACGCGTCGCCGATCCCCAGCTGCGCCATCAGCAGGACCGCCCCGGCGCAGGTCATCAGCGCCGCCCCGACGTAGGCCAGGATCACCGTCCGGCGGACCGGCACCCCGACCGCGTGGGCTGCCTCCTCGCGCGAGCCGGCCGCCCGCAGCCGCAGGCCCCAGCGACGGCGACGGAGCCCGTGCTCGAGGACGATCGCGACGGCGACCGCGACCAGGAACGCGACCGGGATCCCGCCGACGTCGGTCTGGATCGCGTCGGTCACGCCGCTGCTGATGTAGCCGCCCTGCTCGGGCCGCAGCAGCTGCGAGAGGCCCTGGAGGGCGATGTAGGTGGCCAGGGTCGCCGCGATCGGCGTGAAGCCGCCGAAGCGGATCAGGCTGCCGTTGACCAGGCCGACCAGCACCGCGATCACGATCATCAGGGCGAAGCCCGCGATCATCACGCCGGCCCCCTTGCCGTCGACGACGAAGAACGACGCGACGACCACCAGGAAGCCGGCCAACGGCCCGACCGACAGGTCGATCCCGCCGGTCATGATCACCAGCAGCTGGCCGAAGCTGATGAAGATCAGCACCGACAGCAGCGTCAGCATCGAGGTGACGTTGAACGACGACAGGACCCGCGAGTTGTCGTTGAAGGTGTAGGCCCCCAGCAGCAGGATCACCGCGACCAGGATCACCGCGGGCCCGTAGTCGCTGCTGGCGAAGCGCCGTACGGCGGCCAGCCGGCCCGGTCCGTCGTCGTGCTCGTCGTCGGCGCGCCGGATCGACGTCGCGGTCACGATCGCGCGCGCCATCGCCTCCTCGGTGACGTCGTCTCCCGACAGCTCGCGGACGACCTGCCCGCGCGAGAAGACCACGATCCGGTCGCAGAGGCCCTCGAGCTCGATGCTGTCGGACGAGACGACCAGGACCGGGATCCCGCTCGCGGCGGCCTCGCGGAGGATCCGGTAGATCTCCATCCGCGCGCCGGCGTCGACGCCCTGGGTCGGCTCGTCGGCCAGGATCAGGGTCGGCTGCGACAGCATCGCGCGAGCGAGGACGACCTTCTGCTGGTTGCCGCCGGAGAGCGCCGAGACCGGGGTCTCCAGCGACCCGGTCCGGATCCGCAGCGCGTCGCGCTGCTCGGTCACGGCCCGGCGCTCGGCCGCCGGCCGCATGACGCCGCCGCGCGCGAACCGCGACAGCGACGAGACGCTGGCGTTCTCGCGCACGGAGAGGCTCATCATCAGCCCCTCCTCGTGGCGGTCGGAGGGCAGGTACGCGATCCCGGCGGCGCGCGCCCGGCGCTCGTGGCCGAGCTTGATCTCGCGGCCGTTGAGGCGGACGACGCCGGCGCTCCGCTCGAGCCCGGCGAGCGCGCGCAGCAGCTCCGCCTGGCCGTTGCCGGCGATCCCGGCCAGGCCGACGATCTCGCCGGGGGCGATCCGCAGGTCGACGTCGGCGAAGCCCGGGCCGCTGAAGCCGGCCAGGCTGAGGACGGGCTCCTCGTCGCCGCCGGGCGGCCGCTTGTCGGGGAAGGTCGCCTCGATGCTGCGGCCGACGATCAGCTCCAGGATCTGGTCGTCGGTCAGCTCGTCCATCCCGGCCGTCGCGCGCACCGTGCCGTCGCGCATCACGGTCGCGCGGTCGGCGATCTCGCGGACCTCGGGCAGGCGGTGGGAGATGTAGACGATCGCCGTGCCCTGGGCGGCGAGCTCGCGGACCAGCTCCAGCAGCTCGGCGGCGGCATCGCGCCCGAGCGGCGCGGTCGGCTCGTCGAGGACCAGCACGGTCGGATCCTGGGCGAGCGCCTTGGCCAGCTCGAGCAGCTGGCGCTGCGCCACGGTCAGGTCCTCGACCCGGTCGCCCAGGTCGGCCTGGCAGCGGGCGCGGGCCAGGTGGCGGCGCATCTCGTCCTGGGCCGTGCGAGCGCCCGTCCCGAGCCGGCCGGGCAGCGCGACGGCCATGTTCTCGGCGACGGTCAGGTCCGGCATCAGCGCCGGGTGCTGGCGGACGATCGCCAGCCCGCGCTCCTGGGCCGCGATCGGCGACCCGGCGGTCAGGGCGACGCCGCCGATCTCGACCGTTCCCTCGTCGGGGACGATCGATCCGGAGGCGACGTTCATCAGCGTCGACTTGCCGGCGCCGTTCTCGCCGAGCAGCGCGTGGACCTCGCCCGGACGGACCTCGAGCGAGACGTCGGCGATCGCCTGAACGGCGCCGAAGCGCTTGCTGACGGACGTGATCCGCAGCGACGGCGCGGCCGCCGGGGCGTCCTCGACGCCCGGGCTCGCGACCGTGCCGACCGGTGTGATTCGGTTGCTCACTGGCTCTCCTCGGCGCGGAGGGGCGACCGCGGCCGCCCCTCCGCTCGACGACGTGCGGCTACTTGAAGACCGCGGTCAGGTTGGCCTTGTCCAGGCCGGACGACAGGATCGCGTCGCCCGGCAGCGACGGATCGCACTGCGGGGGCTTCGGCTTGCCGGAGACCGAGTCCTCGGCGGTCGCGTTCTTGACGTTCAGGGACGCGGGCGGGGTGCCGCCGGCGGCCTTGGCGATCGCGGCCTGGATCGCCGTCCGGACCATCCAGTTCTGCGACGAGTTGGTGTAGAGCGCGAAGTCCGGGTTGGTCTTCGAGAGCTTCTTCCAATCGCAGGCGAGCTGGTTGGAGTCCTCGGTCGCGATCGGCGGGATCTTGCGCCCGGCCTGCTTGAAGACCGGCAGCGCGCTGTCCATCGCGGCCCCGTAGTCGGCGGCGATCGCGTCGATCTTCGGGAACTTGGCGAGCGCCGCGGTCACCACCTGCTGGGTCTTGGCCGGATCCCAGTTGGTGACGTTGAACGGCTGCTGGCCGATCAGCTTGATGCCCGGGTGCTTGTCGAGCACGCTCTTCAGGCCGCCGAGCCGGTCGAGGCTCTGCTGGACGCCGGCCGGGCCGCCCAGGTACAGGACGTTGCCGCCCTTCGGCAGCAGCTTGACCAGCCACTCGCCCCAGAGGATCCCGTACTGGTCGGAGTCGGTGCCGACGTAGTCCGTGTAGTCGACGCCGGCCTTGCCGCCCGGGGGCGAGCGGTACGGGACGACGGTCGCGCCGGCCTTGACCGCGCTGCGCATCGCCGGCAGGAGGGCCTTGCCCGCGTCGGGGAACACGACCATCGCGTTGACGCCCTGGGCGACGAGGCCCTGGATGTCGGAGATCGCCTTCTGCGTGTTGCCCTGGCCGTCGGTGTAGACGAACCCGGTCACGTTCGGGCACTTGTCGGCTTCGAGCTCGGCGATCTTGCGCGTGATCCGGCGCCAGGTGTCGGCGCCGTTGCCGTCCGAGAGCGAGACCTTGACGTCCTTGGTCCCGCACCACGCGGGCGCGCTGCCCTTCGTGGCGGACGTCGCGCCGCTGGCGCCGGTGTCCGACCCGCCGTCCCCGCCGCACGCGCTGATCGCGGTCATCGCCAGGATCGCGGCGGCGCCTGAAGCGACGCGCCTCCAATGACGAAACGGTGTCTCCATCGTGGTTCTCTCTCCCTTGTGGTCGTTCGGATGCAACGCGGGCAGCGGCCCTCGCGCCCGACGGGCGGAGGCGCTGCTCGTGGGGGTTGGTGTGTGGGCGCCGGCGGCGCCGCGACGGGTGGCGGTCGGCGATCGACCGCGGCCCGCCGATCGGTCAGCCGGAGCCGGCCGCCGTCGCTCCCCGGCCGCGATCGCCGAGGGCGCCGAGGCGCGCCGCGACCGCCGGCCAATTCACGCTGTAGACGCCGATCCCGACCGCCAGCGCGACGGCCTGGACGAGGTTCTGGACCGCGCTGCTGGCCCCGGTCGCGAGCACGAACTGGTCGAGCTGGGTGAGGAACAGCGCGGCGACCGCGGTCGCCGCGACGCTGCCCACGCCGCCCAGCAGCGAGGTCCCGCCGAGCACCACCGCCGCCACCGTCGGCAGCAGGTAGGTGTCGCCGGAGGTGATGCTCGGCGTCGTGACCACCCCGGCCAGCAGGATCGCCGCGCAGCAGTAGAGGACGCTCGCCCCGACGTAGGCGGCCAGCTGGTACCGGAGCGGGTCGATCCCCGCGGCCCGTGCCGCCGCCGCGCTCGCGCCGACCGCCTCGTAGCGGCGGCCGACGGTCGTCCGCTTGATCACGAACGAGACGCCGAGCATCACCAGGGCGGCGATCACGATCGTGGTCGGGATCCCGAGCACGTGGCCGTTGGCGAACCCGTGCAGCGCCTCGGTGGTGGTCGTCGGCGAGCCCTTCGAGATCTGGACGATCGCCCCCAGCAGCAGGGCGTTGACCCCGAGCGTGGTCACGATCGGCGTGATCCCCAGCCGCGTGATCAGGAGCCCCGACAGGAGCCCGGTCGCGGCCGCGACGGCGAACGCCAGCAGGATCGCGGTGAAGAGCTTGCCGCCGTCGCCGTTGGGGCCGTGCGTGACGAGCACCACGACCAGCGACATGATCCCCGGGACCGAGAGGTCGATCCCGCGCTGCTGGATCACCAGCGTCTGGCCCATCGCCGCGATCGCCAGCACCGCCGCGAACGGCAGCATCCCCTGCAGCACGCTGCTGCGGACGCTGTCGGGCTGGAAGGCGACGCTGATCGCGAACAGCGCGACGGTCGCCAGCGCGATCACGACCCACGCCGGCCGGCCTCCGGCCCACGGCCGCCGCGGGCGCGACGACGGGGCCGGGCTCTCGGGCGGCGTGGCGGTGGTGGTGGCGTGCTCGTTCATGGCGTGGTGACGACGGTTCGGGGCTGGCGTCCGGCGGTTCGCTCCACCGCACCCAACCTGATGTCGTGCGTCAGGCTAGATCGCGCCGTCGGGGCCGGGCACCCTCCGAACGGAGGTTGTCTTGCGACCCGGCCGAGCCGGCGATCCGGCCCGCCGACGCCGCTCCCGGCCCGGGTCTAGGAGAGCGTCCACCCGCCGTCGACGAGGACCGGGGTGCCGTGGATGAACGACGCCTCGTCGCTGGCCAGGAAGAGCGCCAGCGCGGCGACCTCCTCGGGCTCGCCCCAGCGGCCGGCGGGGGTCGCCGCGATCGCCGCGTCGACGTGCTCGTTGGCCTGCTCGGGCGTCCGCAGCTCGGTCGTCATGCCGGTGGCGACCGCCCCCGGGCAGATCGCGTTGACGCGGATCCCGTGGCGGCCGTAGTCGAACGCCAGCTGGCGGGTCAGGCCCAGCAGCCCGTGCTTGGAGGTCGTGTAGGCCGCCCCGCCCCCGCCGCCGACGAAGGCCGCGATCGAGCAGGTGTTGACGATCGCCCCGGCGCCCTGCGCCAGCATCGTCGGCACGACCGCGCGGGCCAGCAGGAACGGGCCGCTCAGGTTGACCGCGAGGATCCGGCTCCACAGCTCCCAGGACGCCTCGTGCGCCGGCACGTAGTCGTCGAGGATCCCGGCGTTGTTGCAGAGGACGTCGATCCGCCCGCGACCGGCGACCTCGGCCACGGTCGCGGCGACCGCATCGGCGTCGGTCACGTCGAGCGCCACCGGCGTGATCCGGTCGCCGCCGCCGTCGACCTCGGCGGCCGTCGCCTCGACGCCCTCGCGGTCGATGTCGACGGCGACGACCGTCGCGCCCTCCGCGTGGAAGCCGCGGACCATCGCCGCCCCCATCCCCGAGGCCGCGCCGGTCACGATCGCGACCCGCCCCTCGAACCGCGGGGGCCTGCTCTTCGTCTGGCTCATGCGGCCACGCTAGGCGCGGCCGGCGGGGGCCGGGCACCTCCGATCGGAGGTCGCGCCGCGGCGCTCCGCCGCGGCGGCGTCAGTCCTCCAGCAGGCCCCGCACCGCCGCCGCGATCGCTTCCGGCCCGGGCAGCGCCAGCGCCTCCAGCGGCGGGCTGTACGGGGTCGGGGCGGCGACGGCGCCGAGGCGTCGGATCGGGCCCTCGATCTCGTAGAGCAGCCGCTCGCTCAGGCGGGTGGCGATCTCGGCGCCGGGGCCGAAGTCGGCGGTCGCCTCGTGGACGACGAGCGCGCGACCGGTCCGGCGGACGCTGCGCTCGAGCGTCTCGAGGTCGAGCGGCACCAGCGTCCGCAGGTCGATCAGCTCGACGCCGACGTCGGTCAGCTGCTCGTCGCAGGCGCGCGCGACCTCCTCGACCATCCGGCCCCAGGCGATCACCGTCACGTCGTCGCCGGGCCGCACGACCCGGGCGCGGCCGGGCGGCAGCGGCTCCCACGGGCCGTCGGCCGGCCGGCGGTTGTACAGCCGCCGGTTCTCGACGAAGACCACCGGCCCGTCGTCGCGGATCGCGGCCCGCAGCAGGTCGTGGACGTCGCGCGGGTCCGACGGCAGGAAGACCTTCAGCCCCGGCACGTGGGCCAGCATCCCCTCGAGGCTCTGCGAGTGCTGGGCGCCGCTGCTGCGCCCGCCGCCGGTCTGGGTCCGGAAGACGAGCGGGATCCGGGCGCCGCCGCCGGTCATGTAGCGGAGCTTCGCCGCCTGGTTGACGATCGGGTCCAGGCAGACGCTGACGAAGTCCATGTACATGATCTCGGCGACCGGCCGCAGGCCCGCCATCGCCGCCCCGACCGCGGCGCCGAGCACGCCCGCCTCGGCGATCGGGGTGTCGATCACCCGCTCGGCCCCGAACCGCTCGTGGAGGCCGCGGGTCGCGCCGAAGACGCCCCCGCCCTCGCCGACGTCGACGCCGATCAGCACGACGTCGGGGTCGGCCTCCATCTCGGCGGCGATCGCGCTGCGGACCCCGTCGATGTAGCGCGGCGGTCGCTCGTCAGGCATGGACGTCCTCCAGCAGGGTCTCGGCGGTCGGGTACGGGGCGGCGAGGCCGCGCTCGACGGCGGCGTCGATCTCGGCGTCGGCGTCGGCCTGGATCGCCGCGACCGCGTCGCCGTGGCCGGCCGCCTCGAGCGCGGCGGTCGCCCGCGCGATCGGGTCGCGCTCGCGCCAGCGCTCGAACTCGGCCTCGTCGCGGTAGGGCACGGCATCGCCCTCGTAGTGGCCGTGGACGCGGTAGGTCATCGCCTCGACCAGCGCCGGACCGGCGCCCGCGCGAGCGGCGGCGACCAGCGGCTCGATCGTCGCGCGGACGACCTCGACGTCGTTGCCGTCGATCCGCTCGCTGTGGTGCAGCCCGTAGCCGCGGGCACGGTCGACGAGCGGATCGCCGCGCCACATCGCCTCGCTGTCGGTGAACTCGGCGAAGCGGTTGTTCTCGATCACGAAGATCACCGGCGCCTCCCACAGCACCGCCAGGGTCAGCGCCTCGTGGAAGGGGCCGGAGTGGACCGTGCCCTCGCCGGCGAAGGCGACCGCGACCGCGTCGGTGCCCCGGCGCCTGGCCGCGAGCGCCGCCCCGACCGCGATCGGCAGGCCGGCGGCGACGATCCCGTTGGCGCCGAGGATCCCGATCGACGGGTCGGCGATGTGCATCGACCCGCCCTTGCCGCCGCAGGTGCCGGTGGCGCGGCCGAACAGCTCGGCCATCATCCCGTCCGCGTCGAGGCCCTTGGCCAGGCAGTGGCCGTGGCCGCGGTGGGTGGTGGTGATGTAGTCGTCGTCGCGAAGCGCGCCGCAGACGCCGGCGGCGATCGCCTCCTGACCGATCGAGACGTGGACGAAGCCAGGGATCAGGCCCTCGCGGAAGTGGCGCGAGACCCGCTCCTCGAAGGCCCTGATCCGGACCATCGTCCGCAGGTCGCCGAGCAGCCGCTCGTGGTCGTCGGTGCTCATCGCTGGGTCGGCTCCTCGCCGTCGGCGGCGCGCAGGCGGCTGCGCAGCCGGTGCTTCTGGACCTTGCCGCTGGCCGTCTTCGGCAGCGCGTCGACCAGCTCCAGCCGCTCGGGCAGCTTCTGGTTGGCGACCCGCCGCCGGCGCAGGAACGCCACCAGGTCCTCCAGCCGCAGCGGCGCGGCGCTGACGACGAACGCGCAGGCGCGCTCGCCCAGCACCGGGTCGGGCGCGCCGACGACCGCGACCTCGTCGACGTCGGGGTGCTCGACCAGCAGGTCCTCGATCTCCTTGGCGCTGAGGTTCTCGCCCCCGCGCACGATGATGTCCTTGACGCGGCCGGCGATCCGCATCAGCCCGCCGGCGTCGACCTCGGCCAGGTCGCCGGTCCGGAACCAGCCGTCGGCGGTGAACGCCTTCTCGTTCAGCGCCGGGTCCAGGTAGCCGAGGCACAGCTCGGGTCCGCGGACCTGCAGCTCGCCGCGGGCGCCGGCCGGCAGCGGCTTCCCGTCCTCGTCGACGACCCGCAGCTCGGTCGGCGCGATCGCCGTGCCGTCGCTCTCGGCGTGCTGCGCCAGCGGGGCTCCCGGCGCGCTGCCGGTCACGGTCGGGCACTCGGTCGATCCGTAGACCCGGGTGGCGACCATCGCGGTCCGCTCGCCGGCGGCGCGGATCAGCGCCGGCGGCACGTCGGCGCCGCCGCAGACGAAGACCTCCATCGACGAGACGTCGTGGTCGTCGAGGCTCGGCGCGTGGACGATCCCGTGCAGGAACGGCGTCGCGCCGACGGTGAAGCTGCAACGCTCGCGCTCGATCAGGTCGAGCGCCCGGTCGACGTCCCAGGTGTCCTGCAGGACGACCGGCGCCCCGACCAGGAACGGCAGCTGCATCCCGTAGAGCAGCCCCGTGATGTGCGTCACCGGCGAGGCCATCAGGACCACGTCGTGCCGGTCGACCCGGTAGAGGCCGATCATGCTGCGGCACTCGTGCAGCAGCGTGTCGTGGCTGTGCAGGACGCCCTTCGGGTCGGCCTCGGTGCCGGACGTGTAGAGCAGCAGTGCCGGGTCGCGCGACGAGCGCTCGACGTCCGGCGGCGGGCCGTCGGCCGCGAAGGCGTCGTCGAGCGAGCGGCTGGCCGGCCCCGGCTCGCCGACGACCAGCACGTGCTCGAGGTCGGGCAGCGCCGGCAGCAGCGCCTCGGCCATCGCGCGGTGGTCGAAGCGCCGGAAGACGTCGGGCACGACGAGCACCCGCGAGCGCGCCTGGCGGAGGATGAAGCCGACCTCGCGCTCGCGGTAGATCGGCACGATCGGGTTGCTGACGGCGCCGATCCGCAGCGTCGCGTGGTGGACGACGACCGCCTCCAGCCAGTTGGGCAGCTGGAACGAGACGGCCTCGCCCGGGCCGACGCCGAGCCGGTGGAGGCCGGCGGCGGCGCGATCGACGGCGCGGTCGAGGGTCGCGTAGTCCCAGCGGCGATCGCGGTCGACGACCGCCAGCCGGTCGGGATGGCGGCGGGCCCCGTCGCGCAGCGCCCGGTCGACCAGCTCGCCGCTCCAGGAGCCGTCGGCGACGTAGCGCCGCGCCTCGGGCGAGGGCCGGAGGGTGATCCGGGCGCCCCCGCCCGCCGATCGCACGGACACCGCCAGCGGTCCGATCAGGCGACCGCGGCCGGAACCGGGTCCATCAGGTGCTCGAGGAACCAGTCGGTGGCCGCCTGGGCCGCCTGCGACAGCAGTGAGCGGTCGCTGTAGAGCGTCATGTGGGTCGAGTCGCCGACGACCACCAGCTTCTTGCGCGGGGTCGGGATCCGGTTGTACGCCTCGATCTCCAGGTCCCAGAGGGTCAGGTCGTCGCGCTCGGCGACCACCACCAGCGTCGGCGTGTTCAGCAGCCGCGGCAGGAACGGGTCGATGCTGTAGCTCATCAGCAGCTCGGCCGACTCGATCGTCGAGCGGTTCTCGTAGGCCGGGGCCTCGCGGACCTTCAGCTCCTTGAACGTCTCGTAGGTCTCGGGGAACGGCCAGGCCGAGACCTCGGTGGTCGGGTCCGGCGCGGCGTGCGGCATGAAGCCGTCCTCGCCGGTCGCGAAGCGGCGGCGGCGGTCGTCGATGATCGCCTGCTCGAAGGTCCGGAAGCCGATCGTGCCGTGGACGCGGCGCATGTTGCGGTAGCCGTCGACGACCGGGATCTGCGACGCGATGCACTTCACCCGCGGGTCGGTCGCCCCGACGATCAGCACGTGGCCGCCGCTGTAGGAGAGGCCCCAGGCGCCGATCCGGTCGCTGTCGACCTCGTCCAGCGTCTCGGCGAACGAGATCGCGTTCTTGTAGTCCTCGACCTGCCAGACCGGGTCGATGTGCTGGCGGCGGGCGCCGTCGCTGGCGCCGAAGTTGCGGTAGTCGAAGAGCAGCGCGGCGAACCCGGCGGCCGCGAACATCTCGGCGTAGTGCGGCTGGACGAGCTCCTTCACGTAGCACCAGCCGCCGGCCATCACGATGGTCGGGTACGGCCCGTCGCCCTCGTCGGGCGTGTAGAGCCATCCACGGATGGTGTCCTCGCCGCTGGTGAACTCCACGTCACGTCGCACGTCGCTCTGCTCCTCGCTGCCGGTGCCCCGCGGGTCGTCCGCGAGCGCCTGGTTGGGTCGTCGGCGGGTGGGTCGCCCACCGGCCGGCGCCGACGCTAGCCGCCGCCGGGTGGCCTCCGGACCGTCCGATCGGAGGTTGTTCGCCGGACGCCGCAGAAGCGTCCGATCGGAGGTGCTCGGCCGTCCGATCGGAGGTAGCCGCGGGCCGCGGGGCCGACCAGACTCGCCGCCGTCCCCCCGCCGTCCGACCCCGGAGCGCCGATGCCCGTCCTTGCCATGCCCCGCCTCTCGGACACGATGGAGGAGGGCACGATCGTCGCCTGGCTGAAGGAGCCCGGCGAGGCGGTCGCGGTCGGCGAGGACGTCGTCGAGATCGAGACCGACAAGGCGACGATGACCTGCCAGGCCGAGCTGGCCGGACCGCTGACGATCCTGGCCGAGGCCGGCGAGACGCACCCGGTCGGCCACCCGATCGCGCGGATCGGCGAGGACGGCGAGGCTGCCGCCGACGCGGCGCCCGCCGACCAGGCCGGGGCCGCGTCGCCAGGCGCCGGCTCCTCGACGGCGCCCACCGAAGATCGACCCGACGACGTCCGCGCCTCGCCGGTCGCGCGCCGGATGGCGCGGCAGATCGGGATCGACCTGGCCGCGGTCGCCGGCAGCGGCCCGCGTGGGCGGGTGCTGAAGGCCGACGTCGAGGCCCACGCCGCCGCCGCGGCCGGCTCCCCGGCCG
>NZ_AGUD01000205.1 GCF_000240225.1 Patulibacter medicamentivorans | reverse complement strand
GCGGGCGGCCGACGGCCTGGCCGCGGTCGGGGCGCACGGCTGGGCGGCGAGCCCCAACCGCGAGCTGCGTCGCCTCGGTCGCCGCCGGACCCGCGCGCGCACCGGAGCCGCCTCCGGACCGGCGGCGCTGACCGACCGCGAGCGGCAGGTCGCGGACCTCGTCCGCTCGGGCTGCAGCAACCGCCAGATCGCCGAGCGCCTGTTCGTCAGCGAGAAGACCGTCGAGCGGATCCTCTCGACCGTCTTCGACAAGGTCGGCGTGCGCAACCGGACCGCGCTCGCGTCGCTGGTCGAGGCGGCCCGCGCGTCGGACGCCGCCGAGCGCGCTCGCCGCTAGTCGATCTCGAGCCGGTCGAGCGCGCTGTCGTCGCTGCGCCAGTTGCGCCGGACCTTGACCTGCAGGTCCAGGTGGACCTTGGTCCCCAGCTCGCGCTCGAGCTCCTTGCGGGCGGCCGTGCCGACGTTGCGGATCATCCGGCCGCCGGCGCCGATCAGGATCCCCTTCTGGGACGGCGACTCGACCCAGGCGTTGGCCACGATCACCGTCAGGTCCGCCCGCGGGCGGTCGAGCTCCTCGATCGCGACCTCGACCGCGTGCGGGACCTCCTGGAACGTCCGGCGCAGCACCTGCTCGCGGATCAGCTCGGCCAGCAGGACGTGCTGGGGCTGATCGGAGTGCTCGTCGATCGGGAAGTAGAACGGGCCTCGCGGCAGCAGCGTGACCAGGTGGTCGAGCAGCGGCTGGACGCCCTTGCCGGTGCGGGCCGAAATCGGGAAGACGTCCTCGCTGACCTCGAGCTCGGCGGCCGCCACCAGCACCGAGACGGTCGCGGGCCGATGCAGGCGGTCGACCTTGTTGACGGCGATCACGACCGGGACGTGCAGGTCTCGCAGCTGGCTGGCGATGTAGCGGTCGCCCGGGCCGACGCCCTCCTCGCCGTTGATCACCATCAACGCGATGTCGGCGTCGCGCATCTCGGACTGGACCCGCTTCTGCATCCGGCCGGTCAGCGAGTCGAGCGGCCGCTGGACCCCGGGCAGGTCGACGAGCACCAGCTGCGCGTCGTCCCGGGTCAGCACGCCGCGGATCGCGCGGCGCGTGGTCTGGGGCTTGTCGGACGTGATCGCGACCTTGGCGCCGACCAGCGCGTTGGTCAGCGTCGACTTGCCGGCGTTCGGCCGCCCGGCGAAGGCCACGAACCCCGAGCGGGTCGTGATCGAATCGAGGTCGACGAGTGGCTCCCCGGTCGGGATCGGGATCTCGACGCCGAGCTCCTGGTCGTCCGCGGGGCTGTCGGGGGACTCGTCCACCGGCCGATTGTCGCAGGGGCCGCGCGCCCGCCGTGGCCCGCCCCGCCTAGCCCGGCGCCGGCGCCCACTCCAGGATCTGGGCCTGGACGGCCAGCATCTCGCCGCTGTCGGTCTCGTGGTCGAAGCCGACGAGGTGCAGGACGCCGTGGACGACGGCCTCGCGCAGGTCGATGGTGTGCTCGGGGCAGATCACGACGTCGCCCAGCTCGCGGGCGCCGACGGCGGGGCCGGCGCCGTCGATCGGGAACGACAGCACGTCGGTCGGCTTGTCCTTGTCGCGGTGCTCGCGGTTGAGCTGGTGGATCGTCTGCTCGCCGACGATCGAGATCGCGACGTGGCCGTCGACGACCCCGGCGGCGGCCGCCGCCGTCTCGACCAGCCGCCGCAGGTCCTCGCCGGTCGGCAGGCCCGCGGGCGCCCGCCCGCCGACCTCGTCCAGCTCCAGCTCGATCTCGATCGCCGACGACCCGCCGGAGCCGGCCGGCTCCGGCGGTCCCTGGTCGCTCACGCGCGGCGACGCTCGCCGCGCCGCTCGACCGCGCGCGCCGGGTGCAGCTCCGGCGCCTGGGCCTCGGCGTGGGCGTCGTAGGCGTCGACGATCCGCTGCACCAGCTTGTTGCGGACGACGTCGTCGCGCTTGAAGCGGACGAACTCGACGCTGTCGACCTCGTCCAGCACCTCGGCGACCGCGACCAGCCCGGAGCGCTGCTCCTTCGGCAGGTCGACCTGGGTGATGTCGCCGGTGATGACCATCTTCGACCGGTAGCCCAGTCGCGTCAGGAACATCTTCATCTGCTCCGGCGTGGTGTTCTGCGCCTCGTCGAGGATGATGAAGGCGTCGTTGAGCGTGCGACCGCGCATGAACGCCAGCGGCGCGACCTCGATCACGCCGCTCTCCAGGTAGGCCGTCACCCGCTCGGGGTCGAGCATGTCGTGGAGCGCGTCGAAGAGCGGCCGCAGGTACGGGTCGATCTTCTGCATCAGGTCGCCGGGGAGGAAGCCCAGGCGCTCGCCCGCCTCGACCGCCGGACGGGTCAGGATGATCCGCTTGACCTCGTGCCTGGCGAGCGCGGCGGCAGCCGCCGCGACCGCCAGGAAGGTCTTGCCGGTGCCGGCCGGGCCGATCCCGAACGTGACCGTGTTGGCCCGGATGGCGTCGACGTAGTGCTTCTGCAGCGCGGTCTTCGGCGCCACGCGGACGTCGTTGTGCTGCCAGACGACGTCGTCCAGCATCTCGGTCGGTCGCTGAGCGGCCGCGAGCGCGCTGCCCACGGCGGGGATGGTCCCCGCCTCGAGCCGGTGGCCGCGCTCGGCCAGGGTGGTGAGCTCGCGGACGACGGTCGCAGCACGCTGGACCGCCTCCGCCTCGCCGTCGAGCGTCAGCTGGTTGCCGCGCAGGAAGACGTCGCAATCGACGTGCTCCTCGAGCGCGCGCAAGCCGGCCTCGCCGGCATCGCTGAGCTGTACGGCAACCTCGTACGGCACTTCCAGCCGTCGCCTCAGGAGAGTCCCTCCGGGTGTCGTGCGCCGCGGTGCGTCCCGCCGAATCGGTCGGCGGGACGGTGCCTCGGGAGGGCAGCCGCAGGGCGGTTCATGCCTTTCGATCATACGCCCCACCCGGACGGATCACACCGCGATGACAGACCCTTCACGCGCGGGCGGCGGGTTCGACTCCGTGACCGCGCCGGGGTGGCGCGGGACGGGTGACGGGCGCGCCGCGGCCGCGTATGCTCGCGCCATGTTCGGGGGGAAGAAGCGCCGCCAGGCGCAGGCGCTGATGGAGAGCGGCGCCCGCGCCGTCGGAACGGTCGTCGACGTGGCCGACACGGGGATGACGATCAACGACAACCCGCGGGTCCGGCTGACGTTCCGGATCGAGCCGCTCGACGGCTCGCCCGCGTTCGAGGGCGTGAAGACGGCGACGGTCTCGCGGGTCGCGATCCCGCGGATCGGCGGCCGCTACCCGGTCTACTACGACGCCGGCGACCCGTCGACGTTCGCCTACGTCGGCGGCGTCGACGGGTCGGAGGGCGCGCGCACGATCGTCGCCCAGTTCGGCGACGCGTTCGGGGCGGACGGCAGCGGGATCGGCCAGCCGGCCCCGGTCGCGCCGCCGGCGAGCGCTCCCGCGCCTGCGGCGGACCCGATCGAGCAGCTGCGCAAGCTTGGCGAGCTGCGGGCGTCCGGCGTCCTGACCGACGCCGAGTTCGAGCAGCAGAAGGCGCGGATCCTCGGGGGCTGAGCGAGGCCTCGCCGCGGCCTCAGCCGCGGCGCAGCAGCAGCGCCGCCCACTCGCCGTCGTCGCGGCGGTCGGCCTCGACCAGGCCCAGCCGCCCGAACGCGGCGGCGACGCCGTCGGCCTCGGCGACCAGCAGCCCGGACGCGATCAGCGCCGCCGGGACCGTGACGGCGCCGTCGCCGTCGACGAAGCCGTCGGCGGCCACCCGCAGCAGCAGCGGGCGCAGCAGGTTGGCCAGCACCAGCGCGTCGGCCGCGCCGGCGGCGGGGCCCGGGATCGTCGACGCGCCGTCGCGCAGCAGGTCGAAGCGATCGGCCGTCACGGTCACGCCGTTGACGGCCGCGTTCTCCAGCGTCGCCTCGACCGAGGCCCGCTCGTGGTCGACGCCGTGGACCGGTCCCCAGCCGAGCTGGGCGGCCGCCACCGCCAGCACGCCGGAGCCGCAGCCGAGGTCGAGGACCGGGGCGCGGCCGATCGCGCCCGGCCGGCGGTCGGAACCGGTCGCGACCGGTTGGGGGTCCTCGCCGGCCAGTCCCACCAGCAGCTCCAGGCAGAGCCGCGTGGTGCCGTGGCCGCCGGTGCCGAAGGCCCGGCCCGGGTCGACCACCAGCTCGAGGACCGACGGGTCCCCGTGCGGCGGCGCCCACGGCGGACGCACGTGCAGCCGCTCGGCGATCAGGACCGGCTGGTGGAAGGCCCGCCAGCGGTCGGCCCAGTCGTCGGCGACCTCCTCGGAGGCCACCTCGACCAGGGCCCCGCCGATCGCGGCCCGGAACGCCGGCAGCGTCGGCAGCTCGCCCGGCGTCCCGTAGACCGCGTACTCGATCGTGTCGCCGAGGTCGCGCTCCTCGACGCCGGAGGGCGCCAGCTCGACGATCTCGGCCAGCACCAGCTCGGCGTCCGCGCGGCGGACCCGGAACGCCAGCCGGATCATCAGTGCTTGTGCCGCCAGAGGCGCCGCAACCGGCCGACGACCGACTCGTCGTCGTGCAGCTGGCGATCCTGGATCGAGTCGGCCAGCTCCTCGAGCAGTTGCTTCTGGCGGGCGTCGAGGTGGCGCGGGATCACGACGTCGACGACCACGTGGAGGTCGCCGCGACGGCCGCCGCCGACGCGCGGCATCCCGCGGCCGCGGAGCGTGATCGTGGTGCCGGGCTGGGTGCCCGCAGGGACCTCGACGTCGAGCGGCTCGTCGAGCGCGTCGACCGTCACGCGGTGGCCGAGCGCCGCCCGCGGGGCGGGGACCGGGATCACCGTCACCAGGTCGTCGCCGTCGCGCACGAACCGCTCGTGGGGGCGGACGCCGACCACGACGTAGAGGTCGCCGTCCGGCGCGCCCGGCTCGCCCTGGTGACCGCGGCCGGCCAGCCGGATCCGCTGGCCGTCGGCGATCCCGGCCGGCACGTCGACGGTCAGGGTCCGCGCGGTCGGCTTCATCCCGCGGCCGCGGCAGTCCGGGCACGGCTGCTCGGGCACCTGGCCCTGGCCCTGGCAGACGTCGCAGGTGACCCGGCGGACCATGTCGCCGAAGGGGGTCCGGCTGACCTGGTCGAGGACGCCGTGGCCACCGCAGCGCGAGCAGGTCGACAGCTTCGATCCCGGTGCCGCCCGACGCCCGTCGCAGGTGCCGCAGCGGGCGACGATCTCGACCTCGACCTCGACCTTGGTGCCGGTCAGCGCCTGGGCCAGGTCGAGCGTCGTCTCGACCGCGACGTCGCCGCCCGGCCGCGGGCCGGGGCGGCCGCCGCCACCGGCGCCGCCGAACGCCTGCCCGAAGACCGCGCCGAAGAGGTCCGAGAGCGACCCGAAGCCCTCGAAGCTCGGGCCCATCCCCCGCTGTCGCAGGCCGTCGTGGCCGTAGCGGTCGTAGGTCGAGCGCTTCTCGGGGTCGGAGAGGATCTCGTTCGCCTCGGCGACCTCGCGGAACCGCTCCTGCGCCTCGGGGTCGTCGGGGTTGACGTCGGGATGGAGGGTCCGCGCCAGCCGACGGAACGCCTTCTTGATCTGCGTCTCGTCGGCGTCGCGGTCGACGCCGAGGACCTCGTAGGGATCGCGGGGAACGGTCTGGCTCATGCGTTGTCGTACAGATCCTCGACGTAACGGGACAGCTGGAAGGCGACGTCGCGCACGGAGCGGATCGCGCGCGGGTAGTCCATGCGGACGGGGCCGATCACCGAGACGCTGCCCAGCCGCCGCTGCGGCGGGCCGTAGCCCGCGGCCACGACGGCCAGCGAGCGCAGCGCGGGCAGCGGATTCTCGGCACCGATCCGGACGGTCACGTCGGGGCTCTGGAGCGCGTGGCGCAGCAGGTGCAGCAGGGTCGCGCGCCGCTCCAGCTCGTCGACCAGCGCGTCGAGGTGGGCGACCTCGGCCGAGCGCGACGCGTGCATCAGGCGGGCGGCGCCGGAGACGTAGACGTTGCCGGTCGTCTCGCCGGTCGCCCCGAGCCCGTCGAAGGCCGGGCGCAGCGCCTCGAGGAAGCGCAGCTCGCTGGCGCCCAGGCCCGGATCCTCCAGCCGCGCCCGCAGCATCCGCGCCCCGAGGCCGATCCCGGCCAGGCGGTCGTTGAGGTACTCCTTCGCCCACGACGCGAGGCCGGAGTCGACGGCGTCGGGGAACGCGACGATCCGCTTGGCGACCTCGCCGGCCGAGGTGATCACCACCACCATCACGGTCCGCGGCTGCAGCAGCAGCACCTCGACGTGCCGGATCGTGGCGGTCGTGACCGGCGGCGCGGTGACGACGGCGAGCAGGTCGGTGACGGCGGAGAGCGTCTCGCTCGTCATCCGCATCGCCTCGTCGACCTCGCGCTGGACCAGCTCCAGGTGGACCCGATCGCCGCCGTCGACGGTCGGCAGCAGGTGGTCGACGAAGTAGCGGTGGCCGGCGTCCGTCGGGACTCGGCCGGCCGACGTGTGGGGATGGTTCAGCAGCCCGTGCTCCTCGAGCTGGGCCAGCTCGTTGCGGATCGTCGACGGGCCGAACCCCAGGTCCGGGTCGGCCGACAGCAGCTTGCTGCCGACCGGCAGGCCGGTCTCCCCGAAGCGGGTGACGACCTTCTGGAGGATCAGCTCCTGGCGGGGCGAGAGCATCCGAACCCCGATCGTACCGAGGGTTCGAGCGTTTCCCATCGCCGCCGGGCCGCTCGCGGGCTCAGCGGCGAGCACGGGCCTCGGCGGCGGCCAGCAGCAGGCCGGCGCCGACGGCGAGGTTCGTCACCAGCGCGGTGCGGTGGACCGTCCGGGCCTGCGGGTCCTCCATCCGCCAGAACGGGTGGACGCCGTAGGTCGCGGCGGCCAGGCAGGCGGTCAGGGTCGCGGCGCCGGCGATCGGGGCGATCCCGAGGCTGAGCGCCACGCCGCCGCCGACCATCGCCGCCGAGGTGGCGGGCACGGCGACCTCGGGGAACGGGACGCCGGCATCGCGGGCGACGGCCGTCAGCCCGGCGGGGTCGCGCAGCGTGCGCCAGCCGCCGGTGATGAAGCCGGCGCTCAGGAGCGGGCGGGCGATGACGGTGGTCAGGGGCGCGCGGGACATGGCAGGGCACCTCGATCGGGGGGACGGGCAGGAACGCGGAAGCCGCGGCGACACCGTAGCGCCGGGCGTCGCCGGCGCGGTCGGCTGCGGCGATCGTTCGCCGCCGTTGATCCGGCGTTGGGGCGGGCCTGCGATGGTCCGCGGCTCGATGATCGTCTTCGCCCTGCTGGCCGTCGAGCTGGTCTGCGTCTACGTCCTGGGCCGGCGCGTGCTCGACCGGCTGGTGGCGCGCGCGGCCCACGGGCCGGCGCCGCGCCGCTGGCTGACGTGGGGCCTCCTCGCCCCCGGCGTGGCGCTGCACGAGAGCGCCCACGCGGTCACCGCGACCGCGCTGCTGGGGTCGGTCGAGCGGTTCGTGCCGTTCCGGCCGCGGCCGATGGCCGACGGCGGGGTGCTGCTCGGCGAGGTCCGCTACCGCGCCTCGCGCCTGCCGCTGCTGGGCGGGCCGATCGGCCGCGCGGCGATCGGGCTGGCGCCGCTGGTGCTGGTGCCGCTGGTCGTCTACGTCGCAGGCTGCGCGCTGGTGCCGGGCGTCGCCGTCGGCGACGACCCGCAGCGGCTGGCCCGGCAGCTGGTCGACGACGGGCTCTCGGTCGGGGTCGCGATCTGGCTGCTGATCGCGCTCAGCGCCAGCATCGGCCTGCTGCCCTCGCGGATCGACCACCAGGACCTTCCCCGGGCGCTGGGGCTGCTGGCCGCGGTCGCGTTGATCTGGCTGCTGTGGCGCGGCGGGATCGACGCCGTCGAGGGCCGGCGGCTGCTGACCGACGCCGCCGGACCGGCCGCGTTCGCGGCCCAGCTGCTGGCGCCGTCGGCGGTCGTGGCGCTGGTCGGGGCGCTGCTGCTGCGGCCCTGAGGCCGCGCCACGGCGTTGGCGCGCCGACATCCGGCCGACGGCGTATCCATCCATCCGCCAAGCTGCCCGGGTTCGATGCGCCGCCTCGTCGCCATCCTCAAGCGCACCGTCATCGCGTTCTACAACGACCAGATGACGCAGCATGCCGCGGCCCTGACCTACTACGGGCTGATGTCGCTGTTCCCGACGCTGCTGCTGGCGATCTCGCTGCTGGGCCTGATCGGGCAGTACCCGGAGACCTACGACACGATCATGGACTACCTGCGCGACGTCGCCCCGCGGTCGGTCGTCGTGCCGATCGACACGTCGCTCCACAACGCCCTCAACAACAAGGGCGGCGCGGCGACCGGCCTGGTGATCAGCGTCGTCGTCGCGCTCTACGGCACCACCGGCGTGCTGGAGTCCGCGCGGCGGGCGCTGAACGTCGTCTTCCGCGTCGAGAGCGGGCGCAGCTTCCTGCACCGCAAGACGCTCGACGTCGGCTTCACCTTCGTGCTGATGACGCTGGCGCTGGCGACCGGCGTCTTCATCGTCGTCGGCGGCGGGCTGGCCGACGACCTGCTCGGCTACATCGGCCTCGACGAGAGCGCGCGGACGATCTGGTCGATCGTCCGCTGGCCGGCGGCGTTGTTCAGCGCGATGCTCGGCTTCTCGCTGATCTACTACATCACCCCCGACGTCAAGCACCGCGCGTTCCACCTGGTGACGCCGGGGGCGCTGGCCGGGGTGCTGCTGTGGCTGCTGGTCAGCTACGCGTTCTCCCAGTACTTCTCGAACGTCTCCGGCGCCAGCGCCCTCTACGGCGCCTTCACCGGGGCGATCCTGGTCGTCGTCTGGCTGTGGCTGACGAGCGTGGCGCTGCTGGCCGGCGCCGAGCTGAACGAGGCGATCGAGCGCGAGCGGGAGCTGGCGCGAGCGGCCGAGGCCGTCGACCGCCCGACCGGGCCGGACGCCGAGCCCGAGCAGCTGCCGACGGCCGAGGTCCCGGACGAGACGCCCTTCCAGGGCGGCTGGTAGCTCGCCTTTCGGCGGCTAGCCGACCCGCAGCTCGGCCACGCCGTTGCGGACGATCCGGGTGCTGCCCTGCTTGGCGGTCGCCTTGACGGTCGCGACGCCGTCCTCGACCGCGTCGACCGTCGAGGAGACGAGGACCTCCTGCTCGGGGACGCCCATCCCGCGGAACTCGACCTTCAGCCGCAGCAGCGCCGACGGGCCCTCGAGCCCGGCCGCGCGCGCCGCCTCGGTCTGGGCGCGGGCGACCTGGGCCATCGTCCAGAGGCCGTGCAGGATCCGGCCGGGCAGTCCGACCTGCTTGGCGAAGTCCTCGTCGATGTGGATCGGGTTGAAGTCGCCCGAGGCGCCGGCGTAGCGGACGGTCGCGTAGCGGTCGGGGGTGATCGTCAGCTCGGGCAGCTCGCTGCCCGCCTCGAAGCGGACGGGCGGGGTCGGGGTCTCGCTCATCAGGCTGCTCCTCGCACGATGTTGGTCCAGACGCCGGTCGAGACCAGCTCGCCGGCGACCGTCGAGCGGTGGCCGAAGACGTAGTAGGTCAGGTTGGCCGACTCCAGCTGGCGGACCTCGTCCAGCGTCACGACCGTCGTGACCTCCTCGCCGGCGATCAGCGGGCGCTCCCAGCGGAACTCCTGGCCGCCGTGGACGAGCCGCGGGAAGTCGATCCCGACCTCGGGGTCGAACATCGCCCGGCCGAGCGGCTCGGACGCGTAGACGACCACGAACATCGGCGGCGCCACCAGGTCGGCGTGACCGGCGGCGCGCGCGGCGGCGAGGTCCAGGTACAGGGGATCGGTCTCCCCCACCGCACGGGCGTACTCGCGGATCTTCTCGCGCCCGACGACGTAGGTGAGCGGCGGGTACTGCTTGCCCACCGGGGCGGTGCTGTCGGCCACGCTGGCTGGTCCTCGGTTCGGGGGAACGGCGGTCGGAGGCCGGTCGGCGACCGCTGGTCGCGGTCGGCGGTCCGGGCGCGGCGATGCTATCCGGCGCCGCGGCCGTGCCCGAGACCCGCGGCGGCGACGACCCCGCGGTCGTCGGGGAGCGCGGCCCGCGGCACCCCAGGGGTTTCCCCGATCCGACCTCGACTTCCGCACGACGGCACTCGGATCCGCCACCATCCGGCTCGTGTCCCCGTCCCGGTCCGTCCGACACCTGCGACCCGCGCTGCTCGCGACCGCCGCCCTGGCCGTCCCGATCGGCCCGGCGCTGCTGAGCCCGCTCGCCTCGGCCGCCGATCCGGTGGTCCCGGCCGAGCAGCAGCTGCAGGGCGCCGCCCCCGCCGACCTGTGGTCGGTCGCCGACGCCGTGGTCGCGCCGATCGACGGGCAGTGGAGCTCGAGCGCCGGCGCCTACGTGGTCAACGGGGTGCCGCGGGCCCGGCTCAACGCCGAGATGCTGCTGGTCCACGCCTACGCCGCGATCGGCGACCGCCCGAGCGCCGGCGGCGGACGCCACGACGACCGGATCGAGCCGCTGGTGCGGCTGCTGACCGGGCCGATGTACGTCGCGACGCTCGAGGGCAAGGTGACGCAGGCCCCGGAGGCGGGCCACAGCGTGACCACCCACGCCCCGGGCTTCGCGGACGCCTCGGGCAACGTCAACACGATGCACCAGTCGCTCGACGCGGTCGTGATGCGGGCGCTGGCCGCCGCCTGGCGGGCGCGGACCGCGGCGCACCTCTCGCCCGAGGTCCAGGCCCTGATCCGGGACCGCGTCTCGGCCGTCGCCCGCTCGCCGTTCTGGCGCTCCCCCAGCCGGCTGCTGAACCAGATCAACTGGAACGCCGACGTCTACGCCGCCGACGCGACCGTCACCGGCGACCCGACGCTGCTGCGCGAGGACTACCGGGCCCAGCTGCAGTGGTTCCTCGCCCGTGCCCGCAAGACCGCCTACCCGAAGGGCGACACGAACCTGGCCAGCGGCCTCGGCTTCCACTACCTGCCGAACCGGCCGCCGAGCACCTCGACCAACCGCTCCGACACCGCCGAGTACGCCAACATCGCCTACGGGGCCCTGGCCTACTACGACCAGGCGCTGCAGGCCGGGATGGCGCCGCTGTCGGCCGGCGAGCGGCGGCTGCTGCGCGACTGGACGCGCCGGATCGCCTACGGCAACTGGACCAACGCCGGCTACCTCAACTGGGACTCCGGCAAGGGCGTCCAGCGGCTGCACCTGACGCAGTACTGGTTGCTGGCCCTGCGCGGGTTCGTCGCCGGCGCCAGCGGCTCGGCCTCGGCCGGCTGGCTGCCGGAGCAGGCCGAGACCGCGCGCTGGCTGCTGCACCAGGCGGTCGCGCACTACCAGCAGCGCGCCGCCGAGTCGCGCTCGGTGATCCTGCCGGCCGCCTCCTTCGGGATGACCGGCAGCAACCTGGTCAGCGACAGCTTCGACGGGCTGACCGGGACCGCCCGCTTCGCCTCGACCCTGGCCGAGCTGGCCGACCGCGGGCTCGCCGGCGGGACGGGCAGCGCGCTGCCGGCGGCCGTCAGCCACGACGCCGACCTCGGCCGGCTGGCGGTCACGACGCCGCGGCTGTCGACCGCGATCCTCGCCCCCTGGTCGCCGATGCGAGTCGGCGGACTCGAGCCCGCGCGGCTGCTCGACGGCGCCGCCCGGCCGCTGACGGGGATCGGTGGCAGCGGCCCCGGCAGCCTCGGCCTGACCCTGCGCTCCGGCGCCAGCACCCTGATCGAGACCGAGCCGGGCAAGCCGCGCAAGAGCGAGTCGGCCCTGAAGGTGCCCGCCGCCAACCGCAACGCCTCGCGAACGCTGTCGGGGACGCTGACCGTCTCGGGCACCGACTCCGCGAGCCGCCTGGGCCTGACGGTCTCGCACCGGATCAGCACCGCCGCGATCCGCACCACCTACACGATCCGCAACAGCCGGCCGGGGACGGTCACCGCCGAGCTGCGGATCCCGACCTACGGCAAGGGCAGCGGGTCGCTGACCGTCGGCCAGAAGCTGAGCGCCACCGCGCTGGCGCGGCAGCGCGCGATCGTCGCGCCGAGCGGCGGGCGGTTCACGCTCGGGCTCAAGGGGCTGCCGCGCGGGGCCACCGGCCAGGTCGTCAAGGTCGCCGCGCAGAAGGGCAACCCGACCCCGGGGCCGCAGCTGCGGATCCGCTTCACGGTGCCGAGCGGGACCACCCGGGTCCAGCGGCTGATCAAGGTCCCGGCCGCGGGCTGAGGGCGGTGGGCGGCTGACGGCGACGGACGGCTGAGGGCGGCGGACGCCGTTGGGACGTTTCGGTCGCCCAGGGTCCGGAACGTCACATCGACCGACGCGGTCCCACCGCGCCGGTCTACCCCTTGGGACGTTCCGGTCGCTCAGGGTCCGAAACGTCGCGCCGGCCGGCCCGTCCCGCCGAGCTACAGGTAGAACGGCACCGAGCCGCCGTCGACCGACCAGGCGGCACCGGCGGTGAAGCCGGCCCGGTGCGAGGCCAGCAGCACGATCGCGTCGGCGATCTCGTCGGGGGTGCCGAAGCGACGCAGCGGCACGCGGGCGCGGGCGCTCTCCAGCGCCTGCTCGCGGGTCACGCCGGCGGCGGCCGCCGCCTGGTCGGCGAGCCCGCCCGGCTGCAGCCACATCTCGCCGTCGATCGGCCCCGGGGCGACCGCGTTGACCCGCACCCCGCGCGGCGCCAGATGGTCGGCCCAGGCCCGCGAGAGCGCCAGCTGCGCAGACTTGGTGACCCCGTAGGCCATGTTGCCCGGCGACGGGCGCTTGCCCGACGAGGACGACACGAGGACCGCGCGGCCGCCGCGCGGCGCCGACACCAGCGCGTCGCTGGCCGCCAGCAGCAGCCGCTGCGGCGCCAGCACGTTCAGGCGCCACTGCTGCTCCCAGTCGGCCTCGGTCAGCTCCTCCGGGCGGGCACGGCGGCTGGCGCCGGCGGCCATCACGACCGCGTCCAGCCGGCCCAGCTCGGCCAGCGCCGCCGCGACGATCCGCTCGCCGGCGTCGAGGTCGCCCACGTCGACGGCCGCGAACGCGTGAGGACCGCCGGGCAGGCCGGCGACCGCCGCCCGCAGGCGCTGCTCGTCGCGGGCGACCAGCAGCACGTGCGCGCCCTCCTCCGCCAGGCGCCGCGTGACCGCCGCCCCGATCCCGCTCGTCGCCCCGGTCACGACGATGGTCTCTCCGGTCAGCTCCAGGTCCATGACGACATCTTCGCGCGCCCGCAGCGGGACCGCCCGCCGCCGGCCCGGCGCCGCCCAGCGGCGACCGCGGCCGGCGGCACGTCGTTCGCGGCGGTGTGCGAGGCTCCGGCGATGTTCGTTCGGAGGGGAGTCCGCAACGCCGCCCGGCGGCCGCTCGCAGCAGGCCGCGTACGGCCGCTCATCGTGGTCGCGGCCGCCGCGGCCGGAACGCTGCTGGCGACCGTCCCGGCCGACGCCGCGACCGTGATCCAGCGGTCGTCGGACGGCGCGATCCTGGTCCTGAACCCGACGCCGGCCGATCGCAAGCCGCCGCGGCTGGTCGGCTTCGGCCGCTGCCCGGTGCTGACCCCCGACGGCCAGACGGTGGTCTTCTTCGCCCCCGACGACAAGTCGCTGGTGGCCGCGCCGGCCGCCGGCGGGCCGACCCGGCTGCTGGCCGGCGGGGTCGGCGCGACCCCGTCGTGCGCGCGCCAGGCGGTGGTCTCTCCCGACGGCTCGACGGTCGCGGCCCAGACCAGCAGCCGGCGGGTCGTGGTGGTGCGGCTGGCCGACGGCGCCCGGACGAACGTCGGCACGACGACCGTCTCGCAGCTGGCGCTCGCCCCGGGCGGCGGCTCGGTGCTGGTCGACCGCAACGCCCGCGGCGGCGGGATCGACATCTTCAGCGTCCGCGCGAGCACGCGCACCAAGCGCCGGGCCCTGACCAACGACCGCGTCAGCTTCGCCCCGACCTGGGCCGGCGGACGGGTCGTCTACTCGCGGATCCAGGACGGGCGCTCGACCCTGCGCTCGCTGAGCGCGAAGACCCGCAAGTCGCGGCTGCTGATCCGGCGGCCGAAGGGCTGGCTGCTGACCGCGACCGGGATCGGGCCGAACGGCGCCGTCGTCCTGGCGAGCACCCAGCGGTTCAGCGAGCGGAAGGGCAAGCTGATCGCCAAGGGCCCGGTCTCGATCGGGACCGTCGACACCCGCAAGCGCAAGGTTCGGTGGCTGGCGCTGCCGGTCGGCGAGCAGCCGATCAGCGGGGTCGACGCCGGGGCCGCGGCCCTGACGATCACCCCGACCGGCGAGCTGGTGCGGATGGACCTGGCGACCGGGGCGCGGACGGTCGTGGCGACCGGGGTGGCGTCGGCCGGCGGGATCTAGGCCCGCTCAGCAGCCGGTCAGCGGCGTCGGCGCGGCGTGGTCGGGGCCGCCGGTCAGCAGGTTGACCGGCATCCCCAGGTCGAGGACGTCGCTCAGCAGCTCCTGGAGGCTGCGGGGCGGCGGCGGGTGGCCGTCGCGGCCGAGGCTCCAGCACTGCCGCGGGAATCGCAGGGCGGTGGCTGTCGCCAGCGCCGGCGCGTTGGTGAAGCGGCGGCCGCCGAGCGGTCCGTCGAGCACCGCGCGCAGCGCCGGGTCGCGGGCCGCCGCGGACGCGCGGACGGCCGCCGGGACCTCGATCTGCCCCAGGTAGCCGCGCGGCGTCGCGTCGAGCCCGGGGCCGCGGGTCGCCTGGCGGATCGCCTCGACCAGGTGCAGCGGCAGCTCGAGCGTGGCGCCGGAGGGCGCGCGCAGGCGCAGGGTGGCGGGCGAGCAGGCGACCGACAGGTCCGGGACCTCGACCTCGACGTCGCCGATCCGGGCGCGGTAGGCGGCGGTCGCGGGCGCGCCGAGCGGCGCCGGACGGCGATCGTCGGAGAGCGGCCGGCCCGGCAGCGGCTCGTCGCTGCGGACCCAGTTCCAGCGCGCCGCGTCGATCCGCTTCTGCCAGACGCCGGTGTGGCCGGCGCGGTTGCGGCCCGCGACCCGCAGCAGCCGCTGCGGCTCGTCGAGCCCGGTGACGACGACCGAGATCGCCGAGGTCAGCGGCCGGTCGATCGGCGGCTGGGCGCGCCAGCCGGCCCGCGGCAGCCGGATCGCGCTCGCCGGGGTCGCGTCGCCGTAGCCGTACTTCAGCAGCAGCGTGTTGGCCCCCGAGAGGTCGAAGTCGAAGGTCCGGGTGTACAGCTCGCCGTGCTCGCCGATCACCATCACGGTGGCGCCGCCGGCCGCGATCCCGGCGGCGCGGAAGCGACCCTCGCGGGGGCCGCAGAGCTCGTAGCTGCCGTCGGTCGGCAGCCACGGGTCGTCGTAGGTGATCCGCTGTCCGCCGGCCCGCAGCTCGTAGAGCGTGCCCGCGCCGGCGGTGTTGCGCAGGCCGCCGGTGGCGTCGCGGAAGCGGTAGGCGCCGGTGGTCGACGACGCGCTCCAGGCGATCGTGTCGGCCGGCAGCCGCAGCCGCTCGCCGAAGCCGAGGATCGGCCCCCAGCGCATCGACCAGTCGAACCGCTCCGGTCCGGCGTCGGCGCGCGAGGTGGTGAGGACCTCGCGGTCCTCGGTGACGACCAGCAGCCAGTCGCGATCGGCGTCGATCGAGGCGATCCGCCCGGCGAAGCAGGCCGGCAGGACCACCGCGCCCCACGGGCCGGCCGGCGTGGCGCCGCGCTTGCGGGTGCGGAAGTAGAGGTCCCCGTCGCGGGTCGCGTAGTCGTAGCGGGCGTTGAACGCCTCGGCCCCGCCGCCGCCGAGCAGCAGCGTCCGCGGCAGCCGTCGCGCGACGCCCGGCGGCAGCCCGGCGGTGGCGCCGGACTCGGGATTGCGCCAGGTCAGCGGCTGGGTCAGGTGGAGCGTCAGGCAGCTCTGCTCCCGCGTCGGCGGTGCCGCGCGCGACGGCGCGACCGGCGCCACGACCACGAGCGTCGCCACGGCGGCGACGAGGACCCACATCCCCCTCATGCGTCGGCATCGTGGCAGAGCCGGCGGGGGGCCGCTCGCCGAATCTTGGGGGTCTGTTCCGGGAAGGCCCCCAATTCGGCCGACGCGGGCCGGACCTACGGTCCCAGCATGACCCTCCCCCTGTCCCGCTCAGCGCGCCCGCTCGGCCTGGCGCTCGTCGCGGCCCTGGCGATCCCGGCCACGGCCGACGCCTCGTACCGCTGGGGCTCGGCCTCGGGCTTTCCCGCGACCGACGCCGTCGAGTGCGCCACCACCTGCACCGTGGCCCAGGAGCGCTACGCCAACCAGGGCCTCGCGGACATCCTCGGCACGCCGGCCCAGGGCGTCGTGACCAGCTGGCGGCTGGACGGCGCGACCGCCGGCGGACAGGCGCGGCTGCGCGTGCTCGGCGGCCCCGGCGCCGGCGACTGGGCCCCGGTCACCGGCTCGATCGCCAACGCCACCCGCCTGCCGGTGCGGGCCGGCCAGCTGATCGGCGTCGACTTGGCGGGCGCCAGCGTCGCGTTCGTCCCGGCCGCCTTCCCGAGCGACGCCGACCTGGTGCGGATCTGGACCCCGGCCGCGGCCGACGGCGCGGGCGCGACCGGCGGCAGCACCCGCCAGGGCTACGTCGGACTCGAGCTGGAGATCGAGCCCGACGCCGACGGCGACGGCTTCGGCGACCAGACCCAGGATCCCGATCACGGTCGTCCGGCCCCGGGCGACGACCCGGGTGGAACGCCCGACCCCGGCGGCTCCGGCCAGCCGGGCGACGGAGCGCCGGCGGTCCCCGCCGCCGGACCGGTCGTCCGCCTGCCCGGCGCGGCGACCGCGAGCCGCAAGGGCGCCGTGGCGGTGACCGTGGCCAACCCCTACCGGCAGCCGATCGGCGGCACGGTGCGCGCCCTCAGCGGCCGCCGGACGGTCGCGTCGGCCAAGGTCCAGGTGGCCGCCGGCGGCGAGCGCCAGGTGACGCTGCGGCTGTCGAGCGCGGCCCGCCGGACCCTCACGCGCAAGCGCCGCCTGTCGCTGCGCCTGAGCGCGGCGCTGAAGGCCGCCGGCGGCCGGACGCGGACGACGACCAGGACGGTGGTGGTCCGCGTGGCCAAGGCCGGCGGCGGCTCGAAGCCCTCCGGCGGTGGTGGCGTCGACGGCACCTACCGCGGCTCCGGCGGCCAGGTGATGGTGGTCAGCGGCGGCAAGGTCACGAACTTCAACGGCTCGATCAGCCTCTACTGCACCCGCTCGGGCAAGCAGAAGTTCGTCACCTACGCGATGGTCGCCGACGATCCCGATCCGACCGTCGGCGGCGACGGCCGCTTCGCCTGGGAGGCGACCAAGGGCTACGGCTTCCAGAAGCTGAAGTTCGACGGCCGGATCAGCGGCTCGACCGCCACCGGCAAGCTCGTCGTCGAGGACCGCTCGCCGCTGCTGGGGACCGGCAGGATCGAGTTCGACTACTGCTTCGCCGGCCAGGAGTGGACGCTGAGGCGCTGAGCGCGACGCCGCGCTCGATCGCGCCGGGCGGGTGGGCCCGGCGCGATCGCCCAGCCGCCAGCGGCCACCCCGGCGCTACTTGTCGTCGCCCAGCTCCAGCACCGCCAGGAACGCCTCCTGCGGCACCTCGACCCGGCCGACCTGCTTCATCCGCTTCTTGCCGGCCTTCTGCTTCTCCAGCAGCTTGCGCTTGCGGGAGATGTCGCCGCCGTAGAGCTTGGCGGTGACGTCCTTGCGGTACGCCTTGACCGTCTCGCGCGCCAGGATCCGGCCGCCGATCGCGGCCTGGATCGGCACGTCGAACATCTGCCGCGGGATCTTCTCCTTGAGCTTCTCGGTGAACTTCTTGCCCATCTCCTGGGCCTTGGTGCGGTGCACCAGCAGCGAGAGCGCGTCGACCGGCTCGCCCGAGAGCAGGATGTCGAGCTTGACCAGGTCGCTGGCGCGCAGGCCGATCGGCTCGTAGTCCAGGGACGCGTAGCCGCGGGTCCGCGACTTCAGCTGGTCGAAGAAGTCGAGGACGATCTCGCCCAGCGGCACGTCGTAGGTCAGCTGGACCCGGTCGGCCGAGATGTACTGCATCCCCTGGTGCTCGCCGCGCTTGTCCTGGCAGAGCTCCATCGTCGTCCCGACGTACTCGGTCGGAGTCAGGATGTGGATCTTCACGTACGGCTCGCGGACCTCCTTGATGAAGGTCGGATCCGGGTACGCCGACGGGCTGTGGATCTCCTGGATCGTGCCGTCGTGCAGCTCCAGCTCGAAGCCGACCGACGGCATCGTCGCGATCAGGTCCAGGTCGTATTCGCGCTCCAGCCGCTCGCGGACGATGTCCATGTGCAGCAGGCCGAGGAAGCCGATCCGGAAGCCGAAGCCGAGCGCGTCGGACGTCTCCGGCTCCCAGGCCAGCGCGGCGTCGTTGAGCGACAGCTTCTCGAGCGCGTCGCGCATGTCGGGGTACTGCGCGTTGTCGGTCGGGAACAGGCCGCAGAAGACCATCGGCTTGATCTCGCGGTAGCCGGGCAGCGGCTCCTGCGCCGGCACCAGCTTCTCGCCCTGACCGCGCACCTGCGCGCGGTGGGTGATCGTGTCGCCGACCCGCAGCAGCATCACGTCCTTGATGCCGGTGATCACGTATCCGACCTCGCCGGGGCCGAGCTCGTTGATCGGCACCATCTGCGGGCTGAAGATCCCCAGCTCGTCGACGTCGGCCTCGGTGCCGGCCGCCATCGCGGTGATCTTGTCGCCCTTCTTGAAGACCCCGTCGACGACGCGGATGTAGGCGACGACGCCGCGGTACTGGTCGAACTCGGAGTCGAAGATCAGGGCGCGGGCCGGCGCGTCGCGGTCGCCGCCCGGGGCCGGCACCGTCTTGACGAGCTGGTTGAGGACCGCCTCGACGCCCTCGCCGGTCTTGCCCGAGATCCGCAGGATCGAGTCGGCGTCCTCGCCGAGGAGGTCGGCGACCTCGGCCCCGACCCGCTCGGGCTCGGCGCCCGGCAGGTCGATCTTGTTCAGGCAGGGGATGATCTCCAGCCCCGCGTCGACCGCCAGGTAGGTGTTGGCCAGCGTCTGGGCCTCGACGCCCTGCGAGGCGTCGACGACCAGCAGCGCGCCCTCGCAGGCCTGCAGCGAGCGCGACACCTCGTAGGTGAAGTCGACGTGCCCGGGCGTGTCGATCAGGTGGAACATGTACGTCTCGCCGTCGTCGGCGTCGAAGTACACGCGCACCGCCTGCGACTTGATCGTGATCCCCCGCTCGCGCTCGAGCTCCATCGAGTCGAGCAGCTGGTCCTGCATGTCGCGGTCGGCGACGGTCTCGGTCAGCTCGAGGATCCGGTCGGCCAGGGTCGACTTGCCGTGATCGATGTGGGCGATGATCGAGAAGTTGCGGATCTTGGACTGGTCGGCCATGCGGAACGACACAGGGTACGGATGCCCGCCCACCCGGCGTCGGCCACTGCCTGCCCGCAGCGCGGGCCGGTCCCCGTGCGATCCTGCGGGCATGGTCCACCGGTCCGCCCGCGAGCGACGGGAGATCCTGCGCGGGATCCGCGAGCGGGCCTCCGGCAGCGAGCCGCTGGTCCGGACGGTGCGGCTGCCCGACGGCGCCGGCGACGACCTGCTCGGCTACGCCGCCGCCGTGCCGGCCGTCCAGGCGCTGCGCGGTGACGGCCTCGACCTGCACCCCGAGGTCACGTTCCTGGTCGGCGAGAACGGCTCGGGCAAGTCGACGCTGGTCGAGGCGATCGCGGTCGCGGCGGGCCTCAACCCGGAGGGCGGGAGCAGCCAGATGCGGATGTCCACCCGCGTCTCGCACGCGCCACTCGGCGACCACCTGCAGCTGGTCCGCGGCGGCCGGCGGCCGCGGACCGACTTCTTCCTGCGGGCCGAGAGCGTCTTCACCGTCGCCACCGAGCTGGACCGGATCGCCGAGGAGCCCTACGCCGGCGACGTCCTGGGCCCCTACGGCGGGGTCTCGCTGCACGAGCTGTCCCACGGCGAGTCGTTCCTGGCGATCGCCGGCAACCGCTTCGGCGGCGACGGCTTCTACGTCCTCGACGAGCCCGAGGCGGCGCTCTCGGCCCAGAACCAGCTGACCCTGCTGCGGCGGATCCACCAGCTCGTCCGCGAGGGGTCGCAGTTCGTGATCGCCACCCACTCGCCGCTGCTGCTCGCCTATCCCGGCGCCCGGATCCTCGGCTGCGACGAGGACGGCCTGCGCGAGCTGGCCTACGACGACGCACCGGCGGTCGCCCTGACCCGCAGCTTCCTCGCCGCGCCGGAGCGCTTCGTCGACCGGCTGCTCGCCGACGACTGAGCCACGGCGACCGTCGCGCCGCGCCGAGGGCGCCACGCCCCTTGACCCCGGCCGGCCGGTCCCGTAGGGAGCAGGCATGCCCCTGCACCCCGCCACGCGCCCCGACCGCTCGGCCGACCTGGCGATCAACCCGCTCTACGCCCGCGAGCCCGGCGCCATCCCCCGCCACGCGCTGCCCGACGGCAGCATGGACCCGCGGGTGGCGCAGCGGATCGTCGAGGACGAGCTGCTGCTCGACGGCAGCGCGCGGCTGAACCTGGCGACCTTCGTCACCACCTGGATGGAGCCGGAGGCCGACGAGCTGATGGCCCGCTGCCTGTCGAAGAACATGATCGACAAGGACGAGTACCCGCAGACGGCGGAGCTGGAGGCCCGCTGCGTGGCGATGCTGGCCCGGCTGTGGTCGGCGCCGGACGCCGACGGCGACCCCGTCGGCTGCTCGACGACCGGCTCCAGCGAGGCCGCGATGCTGGCCGGCCTGGCCCTCAAGCGCCGCTGGGAGCAGCGACGTCGCGACGCCGGCCTGCCGACCGACCGGCCGAACATCGTGATGGGAGCCAACGTCCAGGTCTGCTGGGACAAGTTCGCCCGCTACTGGGACGTCGAGCCGCGGCTGGTGCCGATGGAGGGCGAGCGCTTCCACCTGGGAGCCGCCGAGGCCGCCGCCGCCTGCGACGAGCGGACGATCGGCGTCGTCGGGATCCTCGGATCGACCTTCGACGGCAGCTACGAGCCGATCGCCGGGATCGCCGCCGCGCTCGACGACCTGCAGCAGCGGACCGGGCTCGACGTGCCGCTGCACGTCGACGCGGCCTCGGGCGGGTTCGTCGCCCCGTTCCTGGATCCCGAGCTGGCCTGGGACTTCCGGCTGCCGCGGGTCGCCTCGATCAACGCCTCGGGCCACAAGTTCGGGCTCGTCTACCCGGGCGTCGGCTGGGCGCTCTGGCGCGACCGCGACGCGCTGCCCGAGGAGCTGGTCTTCCGGGTCAGCTACCTCGGCGGCGACATGCCGACCTTCGCGCTCAACTTCTCGCGCCCCGGCGCCCAGGTGGTGGCCCAGTACTTCACCTTCCTGCGGCTGGGGATCGACGGCTACCGGCGGGTCCACCAGGGCTGCCGCGAGACCGCGATCCACCTGGCCAAGGGGTTCGCGGGGACCGGCGCCTTCCGGGCCCTGACCGCCGGCGACGAGCTGCCCGTGTTCGCGGTGACCCTGGCCGACGACGTCACGGCCTTCAGCGTCTACGACGTCTCGGCGGCGCTGCGGGAGCGCGGCTGGCTGGTCCCCGCCTACCCCTTCCCGCCCGACCGCGAGGACCTGCACGTGCTGCGGGTCGTCGTCCGCAACGGCTTCAGCGCCGACCTCGGCGAGCTGCTGCTGACGGACGTCCGGCGTGCCGTCGACCGACTGGCGCGGCAGCCGGCCCCGGTCCGCGGCGCCGAGCACGCCGACTTCTCGCACGGGGGGCATCGCCGAGGCTGACTGGCCGGGCGCGCCCGGCGCGCGACGATCACTTCATTCAGATTAGTTTGCTAGAACTATTCGGGTGAAAGTGAACCACGCGACGCTCGTCGTGCTCGCCCTGCTGCGCAGCGAGCCGATGCACGGGCACCAGATCCGGCGCGTCGCCGAGCTCGTCAACCTCAGCGAGTGGGCCGAGGTCTCGACCGGCGCGATCTACAACACGCTGCGCCGGCTGGCCGACGACGGCTCGATCGTCGCCGTCCGCACCGAGCAGGAGGGCAACCGCCCGCCGCGCACCGTCTACGCCCCGACCGAGGCCGGCCTGTACGAGCTGGAGCGGCTGCGCGAGGTCGCGCTCAGCCAGCCGATCCCCGATGCCTCGGTGATGCTGGCGCTGATCTTCACCGCCCCCGGCAGCGACCCGGACGAGCTGCGCGAGCTGCTGCGGGTCCGTCAGGCCGCACTCCGCCGCCAGCACGAGGATCTGGTCCACCTGCGCCAGCGCAAGGACGCCCAGGGCGCTCCCGTCACCGCCGCGATGGCCTTCCGCGCCTGGGAGATGCAGCTCGCCGCCGCGGTCGCCTGGCACGACGAGGTCGACGGCCGGATCGAGGAGCTGTGCGCCCCCGAGGCGATGATCCGCACCCCCGACCACCGCCGCGCCGCAGACCCCGGCATCCCGCGCGGGGCCCGCGCCCGCGCCCAGGCCCGGGCCGCCGCGGCGGCCGCCCGGGAGTCGAACCCCTCCCCCGCCGGCGCCGCCGAGGACGGCGCGCCCGGGACCCCCTCTACCGTCACCCCGTCCGCCGGCCCCGAGCCGGACGCCGGACCCGACACCAGGAGCACCCCGTCGTGAGCACGACGACCACCACGGCGCCGCCCGGCGCCCCCGACCGGCCGCTGGCGATCGACGCCCGCGGCCTGATCAAGCGCTACGGCGACGTCGAGGCCCTGCGCGGGCTCGACCTGCAGGTCCCGGCCGGGACCGTCTTCGGCCTGCTCGGCCCCAACGGCGCCGGCAAGTCGACGACCGTGAAGATCCTCACCACGCTGGCCGCCCCGACCGGCGGCAGCGCCACGGTCGCCGGCGCGGACATCCTGCGCGAGTCCGGCGCGGTCCGGCGGCGGATCGGCGTCGTCTCGCAGGCGTCCGGCACCGACAAGGCGCTGACCGGCCGCGAGAACCTCGTCCTCCAGGGCCGGATCCACGGGATGGGCAAGGCCGAGGCCCGCGAGCGCGCCGACGAGCTGCTGACCCGGCTGCGCCTGGACGACGCCAGGGACCGGGTCGTCAGCGGCTACTCGGGCGGCATGCAGCGGCGAGTCGACATCGCGACCGCCCTGATGCACCGCCCGCAGGTGCTCTTCCTCGACGAGCCGACGACCGGCCTCGACCCCGAGATCCGCGCCGACCTGTGGCAGGTCGTGCGCGAGCTGGCCGACGACGGCATGACCGTCCTGCTCACCACCCACTACCTGGAGGAGGCCGACCAGCTGGCCGCCGAGCTGGCGATCGTCGACCGCGGCCGGGTCGTGGCCAAGGGCACCCCGGCGGCGCTGAAGGCCGAGCTGCGGGGCGACGCGATCGTCGTCGAGCTGGCCGCGCCGGCGCCGGAGGGCCTCGACGTCGAGGCGCTGCTGCGCGACGCCGCCGGCGGCCTCGGCGAGATCACCGTCGACGGGCCGACGATCCGCGCCCGGGTCGACCGCGGCGCCGGCGCGACGCCGCAGGTGCTGCAGGCGCTCGAGGCGCGGCAGCTGGCGGTCGCCTCGATCACGCTCTCGCGCCCGTCGCTCGACGACGTCTACCTGCGCTGCACCGGCCGTGCCTTCAGCGCGGCCGACCAGGCCGGAGCCGCCGCGCCGGCCGGCCGCGGCGGGCGCGACGCGACCCGCTCCGCCCCGTCCCCCGTCGCCGCCTCGGAGGAGTCCCGATGAGCACCACCCTCGCCCAGAGCCGCCATTTCGCCTACCGCGCCCTGCTCAGCCTCTGGCGGCAGCCGTGGTGGATCGCCGTCACCCTGATCCAGCCGATCGTCTGGCTGGTGCTGTTCGGCGCGCTGTTCAAGAGCGTCACCCAGATCCCCGGGTTCGCCGGCGACGACTTCACCCAGTTCATCGCCCCCGGCGTGATCGTGATGACCGCGTTCTTCTCGGCCGGCTGGGCCGGGATGGGCCTGCTCAACGACATGCAGGCCGGGGTCGTCGACCGCTTCCTGGTGACGCCCGCGAGCCGCTCGGCGCAGCTGATCGGCCGCACCGCCCAGGGCGCCGTGACCGTGATCGTGCAGTCGCTGATCATCGTCGGCCTGGCGTTGCTGCTGGGCGCGTCGTTCCCGGGCGGGGTGATCGGGATCCTGGTCCTGCTGCTGGTGGCGGTGCTGCTGGCGGTGGCGGTCGCGGCGCTCTCCTACGCGCTGGCGCTGGCCAGCGGCAAGGAGGAGACGGTGATCGCGGTCATGAACTTCTTCATGCTGCCGCTGACCTTCCTCTCGACCTCGTTCCAGCAGAAGCAGCTGATGCCGGACTGGATGCAGACGGTGACCGACCTCAACCCGCTCAACTGGGGGATCGAGGCGGCCCGCAGCGCGACCCTCGACGTGCCGGTCGACCTGTCGGCCGGCGGCGGCGCCGACTGGGGCGAGATCGGGCTCCGGGCCGGCGGCCTGGTCGTCCTGGCGCTGGCCTGCCTGTGGGTCACCAACCGCGCCTTCCGCGCCTACCAGCGGCAGGTCTGATCCGGACGCGGTCGCCGGCGGCTCAGTGCCGGCGGCGGCCGCGGCGCGACCCGCGCGACCCGCTCTGGCGGGCGCGCTCGCGCTCCGCCATCCGCTCGAGCGCCGCCTCGCGCGCCGCCATCATCTGCCGCGCCTCCGCGCGCCGGGCCTCGC
>NZ_AGUD01000206.1 GCF_000240225.1 Patulibacter medicamentivorans | reverse complement strand
CCGAGGCCGATCACTGCGGCGCGACCGTGCTGGCCGCCCGCACGCGCGAGGAGCTGGTCGCCGCCGGCGCCCGACCCGGCGCGCCGGGGGGTCGCGGGACGAGCGCGCTGACCCCGGCCGAGCGGCGGGTCGCCGAGCGCGCCGCCGCCGGCCAGACGAACCTCCAGATCGCCCAGGACCTCTTCGTCGCCACGAAGACGGTCGAGGGCCACCTGCGCAACGCCTACCGCAAGCTCGGCGTCGACTCGCGCCGCGCGCTGGCCCCGATCCTGGCCGAGGCCAGCGGCGACACCCGCGGGGCCGGAGCTCGCGCCCCCCGGACCTGACCGACGGCCAGGCAGCCGAGCGCCCCGACGCCGAGGCAGATCGCGGCGAACGCCCAGCCGTGGTCGAAGGCGCGCAGCGCCTGCTCGGGTCGCGGGGTGCCGACGATCGCGACGACGATCGCCACCCCGACCGCCGCGCCGAGCTGGCGGGCGACCGCGTTGAGGGCCGTGGCGGTCGCGAACCGCGATCCGGGAGCGGCGACGACCGCGGCGCCGCTGACGTTCGGGAACAGCGTCCCGGCGCCGAGACCGAGCAGGACCATCGCCGGCAGCCAGACCCCGACGAAGTCCGGCGTCGCCTCGACCCGCTCGATCAGCCACAGCAGGCCGCCGCACCAGAGCACGCCGCCCGGCAGCGCGACCGCGCGCAGCCCGAAGCGGTCGACGATCCGGCTGGTCGGGCTGGCGATCGCGACGGCGACCAGCGGGCCCGGGGTCAGGGCCAGGCTGGCGTCGACGATCGAGTAGCCCCAGACCGAGGTCAGGAAGAGCACGTTGCAGAGCGTGTAGGCGTAGAAGCCGGCGGCGCCGACGATCGTCATCGCGTTGGCGATCGAGAAGTTGCGGATCCGCAGCAGCCCCAGCTCGACCAGCGGGTCGCGGTGGCGGCTGGTGCGGAGCGCGAACGCCGCGCCCAGCAGCAGCGCGCCGGCGAAGGCCGAGAGCACCGCGGGGCTGGTCCAGCCCCACGCCTCGCCCTGGACGATCCCCAGCACCAGGCCGGCGAGCGCGCCGGCGAGCAGCAGGGCGCCGAGCAGGTCCGGGGTCCCGCGGCGGCCGTGCTCGCGGCTCTCGCGCAGGACGACCGACGCCGACAGCCAGGCGAGCAGGCCGACCGGGACGTTGACCAGGAAGACCAGTCGCCAGTCGGACGCCGAGACGAGCAGCCCGCCGAGGGTCGGGCCGACGCCGGCGGCGAGGGCGGCCGACGCGGTCCAGAGCGCGACCGCCCGCGCCCGTCGCCGGAGCGGGACGGCGTGCAGCACCAGCGCCAGCGACGACGGCACGAGCATCGCCGCGCCGGTCGCCTGGACGACGCGCGCGGCGACCAGCGCCTCGACCGACGGCGCCAGCGCGCAGCCGACCGAGGCGGTCGTGAAGACGCCGAGGCCGGCCAGAAAGAACCGCTTGCGGCCGGCCAGGTCGGCGAGCCGGCCGGCGGCGACCAGGAACGCGGCGAAGACGATGTTGTAGGCGTTCAGGACCCACTGCAGGCCGTCGAGGCCGGTGGTCGGGAACGAGCGCTCGATGTCGGGGAAGGCGATGTTGACGACGGTCGCGTCGACGAACGCCATGAAGACGCCGAGCGACGCGACGGCCAGGACGAGTCCCGGCGGCCGGCTCGGACGGGGGTCGCCGGGTGACCCGCGGCGGGCGCGGCTGCGGCGGTTGGAAGAGACGAAGGCGTCGGGGACGTGGGTGGCGATCTGGGTCGCTGCGGGGTGTGGCACGGTGCTGGCTCCTTGGGATGAAGGGCACCGAGGGGGCGTAGGGGGTGGGGCATCGCATGGTGCGGGGCCGGAGCGATCGGCACCACGGGGAGCCCTCCGCAGATCCACCCCAACGTTTCGCCGGACGGTCCCCCAGGCTGGCGTCCGTACGCCGCAGCGGATCGTGCAGGGCGGCAGCCTGCGTGCAGGATCGCCCGAACCTGCACCGAACCTGCGCCGCCGTCGCCTCCGGGGCCCGGAATCCTCCAGCGAACCTGCAACGGGCCGGTGGGCCGTCCGCCAACGGGCAGGCTCACCGGGCCATGTCGCGGGCTCAACCACGCATCGCGGTGCATCGCACCACGGTGCTGCAGACGGCAGCGGTCCTTCTTGCCGCCGTGACCCTGCCGCTCGCCGGCGTCCGCCCCTCGGCTGCCCATGCCGACGAGCGGACGCCGGCGTCGACTGCGACCGACGGCTCCGGAGGGCTGCGCACCGGCAGCACCACGCCGGACGCCGCGACCTCGCCGCCGGCCCCGCCCGCTTCGGGCTCCGCCGGCGGCACCGCGCCCGAGGCGCCCGCCCGCGTCCCGGCCACGATCACCCGCTTCGCCCTCACGGCCCGGACCTGGAAGAAGGGCGCCGCCGCCCCGCAGGTCCAGGTCCGGATCGACGCCCGCCGCGCGACCGCGGCTCGCGTCCAGCTGCGGATCGAGGACCGGGCCACGCACAAGCTGCTGTTCCGCCAGTCGTTCGGGACGGTGCGCTCCGGCGTCGACGTCGCACGCCACGTCACGGCCCGGCTCGCCGCCAAGCCGGGCAGCTACCGGCTGCGGCTGGTGGTCAAGGACGCCACCGGTCAGCGGGCGCGTCGTAAGGGCGTCCCCGTCGCCTGGGGCCTGCGCGTGACCACGCCGGCAGAGACCGCCGCGACGGTCCCGACCGCGACCCCGACCGCGACCGGGAGCTACGTCTTCCCGGTCCAGGGCCGCTGCAACTTCCGCTCGGTGCAGGCCCAGCGCTTCCACGCCGGCCGCAGCGGCGGTCGTCTGCACAACGGCCAGGACATCGGCACCTACGACGGCTTCCCGCCGGTGGTCGCCGTGACCGCGGGCACGATCAGCCGCGTCTGGTACGACGACTTCGGCGGGGGCTGGACGCTGGTGATCGACGGCGACGACCGGATGGCGTACGGCTACCTGCACCTGAAGGCCGGGTCGATCCTGGTCAAGGCCGGCCAGCGGGTGACGCCCGGCCAGCGCGTCGCCAACGCCGGCAACACCGGCGGCGACTACGAGCCGCACCTGCACTTCGAGATGCGCCCGATCCCATGGGACGCGAACCGCGACCGGGCCGTCGACCCGCTGCCGTTCCTGTCCAAGCTGCCCAACCCCTGCGACGGATAGTCCGTCCGGCGCGCGTGTCGCGCGCTCCGGGCCGGCATGGCGGCATCCCGGCCCGGGCGCGCGGCAGCCGCACGGGCACGTTCGCGGCCCTCGAAGAGGCCGCCGGCCTCCCCACCTGAACGCCCGCTTCACCGACCCCGACGCGACCAGCCGCCAGCCCAGCCGGCCACCCGGTACCCTGTCCAGCCTCGGCGAGATAGCTCAGCTGGTAGAGCACACGACTGAAAATCGTGGTGTCCCGGGTTCGAGTCCCGGTCTCGCCACCTCCGAGAAGGCCCTGCAAAGCGGGGCCTTTTCTCTTGCCTACGGGCCCGTCAAGTATGAGCGCGACGGCGCCACGTTTCGGGGCCCGTGGCCTTTTCGTGGCCCAAACCGCGGCAACGCGCCACGTTCGGGCAGGGCCTTGGCTCTGGTGGGCGGGCCACCTAGCGTGGGTCGTTGACCGATACGAAGCGCCCCGGGCGACGCGCGAACGTCCCCGGGGCTGGCACAGGAGCGTGAACTCCCATGCATCACGAGCCTACCTACGGCCCGCCGCTGCCCGACGCGGAGATCCAGATCGGGGTGTTGCGGCATCTGCTGGATCTGCACCCGGCGCGACTGACTGACGAGGAGATGTATCGCGAGCTGGTTGGTGATCCCGACGACTTCGCCGAGCGGGACGGCGTCGAGCGCGCGGTCGGGGAGCTGGTGGGCAGCGGCCTGGTTTTGTCTGTCAAGCGGCCTATCGTCATGCCCGATGAGCAGCCGTGGCCTACGCACTCGGGAGCGGATCCTCGCGGCTGCCGAGCAGGATCTGATCGCTCACGACGGCATCGACATCGTCCGCGTCGCCTCCGCCGCCGGCATCTCCGTCGGCGGGCTCTACCACCACTTCGCCGCTAAGGACGACCTGCTCGCCGCGGTCGTCACGGCCTTCCACGCTCGCCACAACGAGCAGGTCATCTACGCCGAAATCCCCGGGCCGTGGCGCGAACGCGAACGCGAACGCATCCGCCGCTCCGTCCGCTTCCACTACGCTGACCCCCTCGCGCCCCTGCTCGTCACTCGCGCCGTGACCGACGCGCAGATCGCCCGCATCGACGCTCAAGAGCTCGCCCGCGCCGCTCGGGCATCCGCGGCGAACCTCGCCGCCGCCCAACGCAACGGCGAACTTCCCGCCACGCTGGACTGCGACCTCGCAGGCGCCATGCTCATGGGCGGCTCACGCCAAGTCATCGCCCGCGCCCTGACCCTGAAGCGCCGGCCCGCTGCCAGCCGCCTCGCCGACGAGCTCTGGGCCATGTGCGCCGCGATCGTGGACGCATAGCGCGTCGACGCGTGTCTGCGCTTGCCGCGTTGCACGTGGCACGCTCAGACGGTTGGGCGTTCCGCTGGCGCCTGGCCTATCGCGTCGCCTGGCCCCGGGCGCCGCCGCTCGTCAGCCCGTCGCGGCCGCGAACGCGCGGCGAAGCACGGCCTCGAGGGCGGCAGCGGTCGGCGGCTCGTCCGCCAGCAGCGCATGGAGAAAGAAGCCGTCGAGGGTGGCGCTCATCGTAGCCATGCCGGTTGCATCGAGGTCGTTCGCGAGCGGGCCAAGCGCGCCGCGAGCCACGTGGTGGCGCCCTCTCGCAGCGCCGGACGGCGCGCTGCAAGCAGATAGAGCTCGTAGCCCGCGATCGTCCGCGAGCGATGATCCCGGACCTTCATCCCGGTCTACGACTACGCGCTGGTGACCGAGCCGCTGGGCGGGGACCAGCTGGCGGCGATCGGCTGGAACGGCGACCACGGCCTGACCAGCGCCGGCAACCAGTTCCTGTACTTCCGCAAGACCGACGACGACCGAAGCCGGGATCCAGCTGACGCGGCGGGCGCTGGCCCGCGAGGATCGCACTGGCCGCCGCGGCCCGTGGCTGCGGGCGCTCGACCGCGCCGGGATTGGGTTCGCGTCGTGAGCAGTGTCGGCGGGGCCGTGACGGTGAGCCCCACGCTCGCTGCATGACTGTTCGATTCTCTGTTCTGGATGAGCACCGCGCGGCTCTGCGCTCGGCCGCGATCTCCACAGATCGCCGTCGTGCGCGGACCCAGGACGGCAGGGCAGCCTTGTGCGCGGTCCCCAACGACGGCCCCGCGACTTCGGTCCCCGGCCCCAGGCCGGCCCCGCCCGGCGACTGCGAGCCTGGCGCCCCGCCGATTGACCGGAGAGGGAGAAGGACATCGACATGTCGATCGCACCAGACGCCGCCACCGACGGGGAGGCACGGCAGGGCGCGGGGCCGCGGACCTTCTGCGAGGCGTTCCAGCGAACCGTCGCGGCATACCCCGACGACCCGGCGCTGCAGCGGTGGAGCGGCGGACCGTCGCTGACGTGGTCAGAGGTCGGCGCGCGGGTCGAGCAGACGGCGGCGGCGCTGGCCGGCCTCGGAGTCCGGCCCGGGGACACCGTCGCGCACCTGCTGTCGAACCGGCCCGAGTTCCACGTCCTGGACCTCGCGGTCCTGCACCTCGGCGCGACGCCGTTCTCGATCTACAACACGTCGCCCCCGGAGCAGATCGCGCACGTCCTGCGCAACGCCGGGAGCCGCGTGATCGTCACCGAGCGCGCGCTGCTGGCGCCGGTGCTCGCCGCGCGCGGAGACGCTCCGGAGGTCACGACCGTCGTCTCGATCGACGGCGGCGACGGCGTGCTGCCGTTCGGCGAGCTGCCCGCCGACCCGCGGTTCGACTTCGACGCCTCGTGGCGCGCGGTGGCCCCCGAGGACCTGGCCGTCCTGATCTACACGTCGGGCACCACCGGGCCGCCGAAGGGGGTTCAGCTGACCCATCGCAGCCTGATCGCGGCCTGGCGCGCGGCGAGCGCAGCGGTCCCGGCGATGGCCCGTCGGGGCCACCTGATCTCGTACCTGCCGCACGCTCACCTGGCCGATCGCTTCTTCGCGCACTACCCCGCCGTGCTGCTCGGCTCGTCGATCACCTGCGTCGAGGACCCGAAGACGGTGGTGGCGGCGCTGCCCGAGGTCCGGCCCTCGGTCTGGCTCGCGGTCCCCCGGATCTGGGAGAAGCTCAAGACCGCGCTCGAGGCGACGCTGCAGGGCCACGAGGACCCCGCCGTGCGGCAGCTGGCCGCGGACGGCCTCGCCGCCGGGCTGGCGCGCGCCCGCGGCGAGCAGCTCGACGCTGGGCAGGTCGCCGCCCACGAGCGGGCCGACCAGCTGCTGTTCTCCGCGCTGCGGGCGAAGCTCGGACTCGACGCGGCCGACGCGCTGGTGTCGGGATCGGCGCCGATCGGCGCCGACGTGCTCGAGTTCTTCGCCGCCCTGGGGCTGGAGATCCTCGAGGGCTACGGGATGAGCGAGTGCTCGGCGGTGATCTCGATCAACGCGCCCGGCCAGACGAGGATCGGCACCGTCGGCCGCCCCTGTCCCGGCGTCGAGCTCCAACTGGCCGACGATGGGGAGATCCTGATCCGCGGCGAGATGCTGATGGTCGGCTACCGCGGCCAGCCAGCCCAGACCGCCGAGACGCTCGACCCCGACGGCTGGTTGCGGACCGGCGACGTCGGCAGGCTCGACGCCGACGGCTACCTGCGGATCGTCGACCGCAAGAAGGAGCTGATCGTCAACGCCGCCGGCAAGAACATGTCGCCGACGAACATCGAGAACGCGATCAAGGCCCGCTCGCCGCTGATCGGCCAGGCGGTCGCGATCGGCGATCGGCGGCCCTACAACACGGCGCTGCTCGTCCTCGACCCCGACGCTGCCGCGGCCTACGCGACGCAGCACGACCTGGCCGACGGGTCGCCGGCCGTGCTCGCCGCCGATCCCGACGTCCTACGGCTGATCCAGGACGCCGTCGAGCGGGCCAACGCGACGCTCAGCCGCGTCGAGCAGGTCAAGCGCTGGACGCTGCTGGCCGAGGAGTGGCAGCCCGGCGGCCCCGAGCTGACGCCGACGATGAAGCTCAAGCGCAAGCCGATCGCGGATCGCTACGCAGCGCAGATCGACGCCCTCTACGCCTGACGCGCCACCGGCTGCGCGCGCACCGCGTCAGGCGGCGCGGTGGCGCGCCAGCCGGACGGCGATCGCCAGCTCCTGCAGGTCGTCGAGATCGCGCAGGTCGCAGGCGGTGAGCTCCTCGATCTTCGCCAGCCGGTAGTGCGCCGTGTTCGCGTGGACGTGGAGCCGCTCGGCCGCCGCCTTCACGTTCAGGTCGCACGCCAGGTAGGCCATCAGGGTCTCGACCAGCAGGCCGGCCTGGGCCAGGTCGCGCTCGACGAACTCGCGGATCGCGGGCGGCACCAGGCTCCACGCGGTGGCGTCCGCTCCGCGCAGGAACAGGTACTCCAGCGGACGCAAGGCCGGGATCGCGAGCAACCCGCCCGTCGTGGGCGCGCGCTCGCGGGCCAGGCAGGCCTCGTCGTAGGCGGCGGGGACGCCCGCCCGTCCTGCGTGGACGGTGCTGACGCCGACCGCCAGGACGATGCCATCCTTGGTCAGGGCTTCGTGGGCCGTCGTGAGCGCGTCGACCAGCCGCTGCGGTGGGTCAGGCGTGGCCCGCACCACGACGACCTCGTCGCCGCGGACCGCGAACAGCGGCTCGACGGCGTCGCCCGGAGCGTGCGCGAGCGCGACCGCCGCGACGGCGGCCGCGGCCGGGTCGGGGAACGGCTGGAGCGGGCGGGCCGCGACCACCAGCACCAGGACGTCCGCGTCCGCCAGGCCGCAGGCGCGCAGCGCGCCGAGCCGGGCGCCGACGGCGACCGGGCGTCCCGCGAGCAGGTCCTCCAGCAGCTCGCTGCGGCCCTCGCGCGCCGTCAGCTTCCGCGCCGCCTGGATCTCCTCGACCGACTCGGAGACCGCGTCGCTGAGCTCGTCCACGTAGTCGATCAACGGCCGCGAGAGCCGCGCGACCAGCGCCCCGCCATCGGGACCGGCCAGCTCCTCCAGCGCGTCCCAGAGAACCCGCTGCCACAGCTGCGCCGCGCGCACGAGCTCGCCCTCCGTGGCGCCCCTCAGCAGCGCGCGACGTAGGTAGGAGCGGACGAAGTCCAGCTCGGAGCGCGTGATTGGCCGTCCGGCCGAGAGCGCCTGGACGAGCAGGCTGATCGTCAGCTCCCCGGCCTCGTGCATGTCGCGCAACCGCTTCTGATGGCGCTCGTAGCCGGGGACCAGCTCGCGCATGTACGCCTCGACGAGCGCGCGCTGACGCCGTCGCAGCTTCGCCAGCACCTGCTCGGACGTCACCGGACCCGCGGACTTCGTGGCCATCACCACCTCCCGCCGGCCAGCCTATGCCACGACCGGGCATCCGCGAGCGACTTGTGACCGGTGAACAACGACCGGCCGGGCAAGTTTGGCGGCCGCTCCCAGGACCGGCGACGGCTCTCGCTGGGAGCCTGCTGCGGTGCCGAGGGGATCCCACGCATGAGCGACGCCGCCGGCGTCTACGCCCGCGCCGACGGGCTGCGGTTCGAGCGTGCCGCCGGCGACCCGTTCTGGGCGATCGAGTGTCGTGACGTCCACAAGTCGTTCGGCAGCAACAAGATCCTCGACGGCCTCAGCGTCGGCTTCCCGGACGGGATGGTCAGCGTGCTGCTCGGCCCGTCCGGCACCGGCAAGAGCGTGCTGGTCAAGCACCTGATGGGTCTGACCTTCCCCGACCGCGGCGACGTCCTGATCAAGGGCCGGTCGGTGCCCGGGATGCGGATGTCCGAGCTGCTGCGGATGCGCACGAACTTCGGCGTCTGCTTCCAGGACGGCGCGCTGCTCGGCTCGATGTCGATCTTCGACAACGTCGCCTTCCCGCTGCGTCAGCACACCGATCTGCGCGAGGCGGAGATCGCCGAGATCGTCGGCCACCGGCTCGACCAGGTCGGTCTCGGCAGCGCTGCGACGCGCCGCCCCAGCGAGCTGTCCGGCGGCATGCGCAAGCGCGCCGGCTTCGCCCGCGCGCTGGTGCTGGAGCCCGAGATCATGCTCTTCGACGAACCGGACTCGGGGCTGGACCCGATCCGCACCGCGCTGCTCTGCGAGCTGATCCAGGAGATCCACGCCGAGCAGGGCGGCGCCTACGTGGTGATCACCCACAACATCGCCGCGGCGCGGACCCTCGGCGAGTACCTGGCCGTGATCTGGAAGGGCCGGACGGTTCAAGCGGGCGAGGCCAGCGACATGTTCGGCTCCGCGGATCCCTTCGTCCGCCAGTTCCTGGCCGGCGAGCCCCGCGGGCCGCTGGGAATGGACTGATGGCACCTCGGGTCGCGGCACCCCCGGTGGCGGTCGAGCCGGCGCCACCACGCGCGCTCGGGCGCTGGCAGGCCGCCGCCGTCGAGCTGGCCGACCTGGCCGCCCTTGCCGCGGCGACCGTGCGCTGCTGGTTCACGCCGCCGTTCGGCTGGTGGGGCGAGGCGGTCGCCCAGGGTTGGCTGCTGGTCCGGCGGACGCTGATCCCGACGATGCTCTCGCTGTTCGCGTTCGGCTTCGGCGCCGTGGCGGTCCAGGGCGGCGGGTTCGTGTCGGAGCTCGGCGCCGCGGACCGGATGGGCGCGCTGTTCTCGGTCGCGTCGCTGCGGGAGTTCGTCCCGTTCGTCACCGGGATGGTGGTCGCCGGCGTCGCGGGGACCGCGATCTGCGCCGACCTCGGCGCCCGCCGCGTGCGCGAGGAGCTCGACGCGCTGGCCGTTATCGGCGTCGACGCGGTCCGCACGCTCGTCGCGCCGCGGGTCCTGGCCCTGATGGTCATCACGCCGGCGCTGAACATCGTCGGGCTCGTCCTGGCGACCCTGTCGGGGCTCGCTGCCGTCGGCGCGTTCGGCGGCACGACCGGCGGATTCCTAGCCAGCTTCCAGGCCGGGTTCACGCTCCCGGACCTGATCGCGAACGTCGTCAAGACCACGGTCTTCGGCTTCATCATCGGGATCGTCTGCGCGCACAAGGGCATGAACGCCAGCGGCGGCAGCGAGGGCGTCGGCCGCGCCGTCAACCAGGCCGTCGTGATCGCGTTCATCGCGATCTTCGTCTTCAACTACGCCTTCAACGCGACCTACCAGGCCGCACTGCCGTCGGCCCAGGACATCCGGTGAGCCGGGTGGCGACCTCGGCCCAGCACGGGAAGCGCCGTCGGATCCCGGGAGCGAAGCTGGTCGACGAAGCCGGCGACATGGTCGGCTTCGCCGGCCGCGCGCTGGTCAGCGCCGCCGGCGCCTCGCGCTACTTCGCCGAGATCCTCCGCCAAGCGTCGTTCCTGATCCTCGGCACGACGCTCGTGATCGTCGGCATGGTGACCGTGATCGGCGGCGAGTGCGGCCTCTTCGGCGTCTACCTGCTGCGCAGCATCGGCGCCGAGAGCTTCCTCGGCACCAACCCGCCGATCTGCGGCCTGCGCGAGATGTGGCCGTACATGTTCGGCTACCTGTTCGCCGCCAAGGTCGGCTGCGGGCTGGTCGCCGAGATCGGCTCGATGCGGATCAACGAGGAGATCGACGGGCTCGAGTCGGTCGGCATCGATCCGATGCGCTACATCGTCGCGACCCGGCTGCTCGCGGTCTGGCTGACGGTGCCGGCGATCTACGCGATCGCGATCCTGTTCGGCGCGCTCGGCAGCGCCCTGGCGGTGCTGGTCCAGTTCGGCGCGGTCTCCCGCGGGCAGTTCGAGTCGCTGCTGCTCGCCACCTGGACGACGCCCGACACGCTCTACTCGTTCATCAAGACGATCGTGATCGCGACCGCGATCGCGCTCGTCGGCATGTACTACGGCTACCGCGCCCGCGGCGGCCCGGTCGGCGTCGGCAACGCCACCGCCCGCTCGATGATCGTCAACCTGGTGCTGATCCACGTGATCGGCGGGGCGCTCTCGACGATCTTCTGGAGCGGCAACTACGGGATCAGCTTCGGGGGCTAGGGATGCAGCCCGCCGACAGCCGACCGCTCGCGCTCCGGGCCGGCGCGATCGCCCTGCTCGCGCTCGCCGTGATCGCGGCGGCGGCGCTGCTGTTGCGCGGCCGGGAGGACCACGGTCGCACGCTGCGCGCCGCGTTCCAGGAGGCGGTTCAGGTGGTACCCGGCCAGGAGGTCCGCGTCGCCGGGCGCAAGGTCGGGCGGGTCGGAGCGGTCCGCGAGGTCGACGGCGACGCCGTGGTCGACCTCGAGATCGACGCCGCGGACTGGCCGCTGCACCGCGGAACGACCGCGCGCCTGCGCTACGGCTCGGTCAGCGGCTACGCCGCCCGCTTCGTCGAGCTGCGTCCCGGCCCGTCGGCGGGTCCGACGCTGCCGACGGGTGGCGTGCTCGGAACCTCCGCGACCGTGACGCCGGTCGAGTTCGACCAGATCTTCAACGGCTTCGACGCGGCGACGCGCCGCAACCTGCGCGGCGTCCTGGACGAGGCCGCCGACACGGTCGACGGGCGCGGGCCGTCCCTGGCCCGCGCCCTGCGGCAGGGCTCGCGCGGGCTCGACGGGTACGCCGACTTGGTCACCGACCTCGGCAGCGACCCCGCGGCGCTACGGCTGCTCGTGCACGCCGGGGCACGGACGTCGGGCGCGCTGCGACGCCAGGACACGGCCCTGCGCGCACTGCTGCGACGGGCGGCGGGGACCTTCGACGAGCTCGGCGCCCGCGCCGCCGCCCAGCGGGCGGCGCTGGACCGGCTGCCGCCGACGCTGAGCGTCGGCCGGCGGACGCTCGGCACCCTCGACCACAGCCTGGTCGGCCTGCGCGCGCTCGTCGCCGACCTCGGTCCCGGCGCGCGGGCCCTGCGCGACGTCGCCCCGGCGGTCGAGCGGACGACCGGGACGCTGCTCGACGTCGCGCCGCTCGCGACCTCGACGCTGGACGTCGGGACCGCGACCGCGCCGGGCGTCGAGCGGCTGCTGCGCGCGGGCACGCCGTTCCTGCCGCGGCTCGCCACCACGCTCGACCAGCTGGCGCCGATGGCCGCCTGCCTGCGGCCGTACGGGCCCGAGATCGCCGGCATGGCGTCGACCTGGACCGGCTTCTCCGGCGTCGACGCCCAGGGCGGGTACGGCCGGGTCGACCTGACCCAGCTGCCGCCGCTGGTGGCCGCCGGCACGGTCCTGGACTCCAACGCGATCACCAGCGTCTTCCGCGACCGGGTCTTCTACGCGATGCCGCGCCCCCCGGGACTCGACGCGGGACAGCCGTGGTTCCTGCCCGAGTGCGGCGCGGGCCCCGACGCGCTCGACCCCAGCAAGGACCCCGAGCGAGGGGGCGGCGGATGAGCGCCCGCGCGCTGCGTCGCGTCGCGCTCGCCGGGTTGGCGGTGGCCGTCGCGATCGCGATCGGCCTGCTGGCGACCTCTGGCGACCACGGGTACCGGCTGCGCGTCCAGATGGACGACGCCGCCGGGCTGCGCAAGGACTTCGTCGTCAAGATCGCCGGCGCGCCGGTCGGCAAGGTCGTCGACGTGCAACTCGACCGCGACGATCGCGGCGTCGCGCTGCTGGAGCTCGACGCCGCGGCCGCCCCAGTCGGTCGTGACGCGCGGGCGGCGATCCGGTCGAGCAACCTGCTGGGCGAGAAGTACGTCGACCTGACGCCCGGCGACGCGACCCGCCCCGCGCCGAGCGGCTTCGAGATCGTCCGCGCGCGCACCGCCACCCCGAGCGACCTCGACGACCTGCTCTCGGTCCTCGACCCCGACACGCGCGTCGCGCTCTCGGCGTTCCTCGTCAACCAGGGCGATGCGCTCGTCGGCCGCGGCGCCGACCTCGCCGCCGCGCTGCAGCGGATGCCCCGCACGCTCGACGCCGCCCACGAGTTGGTGGCCGGGCTGGGCCACGACAATCGCGCGCTCGGATCGCTGGTGCGGCGCAGCGACCGGATCCTCGCCTCCGCCGTCCCGCGCCGTCAGGAGCTGGGGCGGCTGGTCGCCACCGCCGGCGACGCGCTGGCGACCCTCGACGGCCGGCGGGAGCGCCTCGGCGCGACGGTCCGCCGGGCGCCGGCGGCGATCCGCCAGCTGCGAGCGTCGCTGACCGAGCTGGAGCGCGCCGCCCAGCCGCTGCGGCCGGCCGCCCGCGGGCTGCAGGCGACCGCTCCGCCGCTGACCGAGACGCTCCGTGCGCTGCCGTCGTTCGGCGCCGCGGCGCGGCCGACGCTGCGGACCGCGCGATCGGTCGCGCCGAGCCTCGAGCGGCTGGGAGCGGAGGCGACGCCCGTTGTCCAGCGGCTGACCCCGGTCGGCGCCGACCTGCGGACCTTCTCGACGGCCCTACGGCCGGTCACCAAGCTCCTCGACCTCGGGATCGCCGACACGCTCGGCGTCATGCAGGGCTGGGCGCGAGCGATCCAGAACCGCGACCCGGCCGGCCACGTCTTCCGCGTCAACGTCGAGCTCGGCGGCGACCTGCTGGACCTGCTCAACCGCTACGTCCAGGGACCCACGACGGCCGGACGCGCCCGCGCGACACGCCCGCCGGCGACCGGCTCCCGCAGCGCCGCGGCGGCACCGCGACCGAGCGACCGCCGACCCGACGCGGCACCGACGCCGACGACCTCGCCGGCACCCCGGAAGCCGCCCGCGGGCAGTGCCGCCACACCCCCCGGCACCGAGGATCGGCCCGCCGGCAACCCGATCACCTCGCTCCTCGACCTGCTGCTGCACCCATGAGCCGCCTCCGTCGTCCCCTTCGCCGTGCCCCGCAGGGCCGCTCGCTCCGCGCGTCCTACGCGATCGCGGCGGCCTGCTTGCTCGCGATCGGCGGCCTGCTCGTGCTCGGCGCGACGGCGCAGCGCGGGCTCCCCGGCAGCGACCACTACGAGCTGACCGCCGACTTCGCCAACGCCGCCAACCTCGGCCGCTACGCCGAGATCCGGATCGCCGGGCGCCGCGTCGGGCAGGTCACCGAGATCGCGCTCCACGGCGGCGCCTCCCGCGTGCGCCTGCAGCTGAACGGCGACGTCCGCCCGCTGCGCGAAGGCACCACCGCGCGGGTCCGCCTGAAGGGCCTGCTCGGCGCGAAGTTCGTCGAGCTGCGGCCGGCCCGTCGCGGCGCTCCGCTGCGCGACGGCGCGACGATCCCGACCGCCAGGACGTCCACGACCGTCGAGCTGTTCGACCTCTTCGAGGCGCTCGACCAGCCCCGCCGCGCACACCTGCAGGCGACGCTCCGAGGGCTCGGCACGGGCTTCCTCGGACGCGGCGAGGAGCTCAACGACGCGCTCGCCGACTTCCCGAGCGCGCTCGGCGACCTGACCGCGGTCGCGTCGGCGATCAACGCCCACGACGGCGCCGCCGCGCGGTTCGCACCCTCGCTCGACGCCGCCGCGGGCGCCTTCGATCCCGTCCGCGACGACCTGACACGGGGCTGGCAGCCGCAGGCGCGGGCGGTGGCGCCCTTCGTCGACCGCCGTCCCGCCGTCCAGGCCACGCTCGAGCAAGCGCCCCCGGCGCTCGACGCCGTCCGCGACGGCCTCCACCGCAGCGATCCGCTGCTGCGCCAGACCGCCCGCCTGTCCCGCTCGGTCCAGCGGCTGACCGTCCCGGCCCCGGCGGCGCTGCGCGCGACGACGGCGCTGCTGCGCGACAGCCGACCGGCCCTGCGCACCGCCAACACGCTCCTGCGGCAGACGGCCGACGCCGTGCCGCCGACCGTCGGGCTGACCCGGCGCGTCGACCCGCTGATCGACCCGGTCGGTCGGGCGCTGCGGGGCGGCCTGCCGCTGTTCGCGGAGCTGGAGCGGCGCCACTGCGACCTGCTCGGCTTCGCCCGCAACTGGCGCAGCATGCTCGCCTACGGCATCCCGAGCCCGCATCCGATCGGGCCGCAGAACGGCCTGCGAGTCACGCTCGTCGCCAGCCAGGCCACCGCCGAGCAGGTCGTCGGCGACCTCCCCGCGATCGGCGACCGCTCGAAGATCGGCGCCTACGGCAAGCCGTGCGCGCTCGGACCCGTCATCCCGCTCGCCGGAGGCTCGCGATGAGCGCTCCCGGTCAGCGGCTGCGCGAGCGCCTCGACTGGATCCCCGGCGCCCACCGGCCCCGTCCCCGCCGTGCTGGACTGGCAGCGATCGCGGTGCTGGTGCTGCTGCTGGTCGTGGCGTTCGGCGGCTGGCGCCCCTGGGCCGGCAGCGGGACGATCGTGCGGGCCCGATTCGCGACCGCCGAGCAGCTCGTCGCGGGCCGCACCCCGGTCCGGATCGCCGGCGTCCAGGTCGGCACGGTCCAGAGGATCGAGCGCGGCCCCGACGGACGCAGCGCGATCGTCGTCCTGCAGATCGACGATCGCCACGTCCACGTCGCGCGGGACGCCGGCGCTCGGATCCGGCTGCGGACCGTGCTGGCCGGCACCCGCTACGTCGACCTCGATCCCGGCTCCCCGTCGGCGAGCGCCCTCGGCGACGCAGTCATCCCGCTCGCCCGCACATCGGCGCAGGTCGACTGGGACGACCTCAACCAGATCCTCGAGCCGGACGTCCGGCGCGGGCAGCGATCGGTCCTGAAGGGGTTGCGACGCGGCCTCGCGGACCCGGCCGTCGCCGGCCACGCGCTCGACGTCCTCGGCCCGTCGCTGGCGGTCGTCGGTCGCGGCGCCCGAGCGCTGCGCGGCCAGCGCGACGGCGACCTCCCGCGGCTGATCTCCGCCACCGGCCGCGTGCTCGAGTCGCTGTCGCGGGATCGTGGAGCGCTCGAGGGGCTCGTCCGCGACGGCGCCCGGACGCTCGCGGTCACCGACGACCACCGCCGCGCCCTCGGCCGGGCGGTCGCGCTGACGCCACCGGCGCTCGACGCGACCGCGCGGACGATGGCCCGCCTGGACGTCACGCTGCGGCGGCTCGATCCGCTCGCCGCCGACCTGCGGCCCGGCGTCCGGCGGATCGCCCCTGCCACCCGCGTCCTGCGACCGGCGCTAGGCGAGACCGACCGCCTGCTGCGCGCCGCGACGCCGGTCCTGCACGACCTGCCGCCGGCGCTGCGGAACCTCGCCGCGATGAGCCGCGAGGGCGTCCCGCTGATCGACGCGCTCGACCCCACGGTCCGGCGCCTGGACGACGAGCTGCTGCCGTGGCTGCGTCGCCGCGACGACGACACCAAGCTGCGCAACTACGAGGCGATCGGACCGCTGTTCTCGGTCCTCGACTCGGCCGCCGGCGACTACGACGCCAACGGCTGGTTCTTCCACTTCCCGATCACGCCCACGGGGGACACCGTGATGCTGCCCTGCGGTCCCGCCGTGACGCCAGGCCAGCTCAAGCGCTGCGACGCGGTCAACCAGCTGCTGGGCGGCCTGCTCGGCGAGAAGGCGAAGCGATGAGCGGCGTCCGCGAGCGGATGAGCGACCGCCTCACGCGCGACCGCCTGCGCCTGGAGGCCGCGCGCGCGTTCCGCCCGCTGCTGGTCGTCGTCGCGGCATTGCTGCTCGGGATCGCCGCGATCGCCCTGCTGCTGGTGCGGCTGCAGGTCGCGCTGCCCGGGCAGGACCGCTACGAGATCCGGATCGCCGTCGCCGACGCCAAGGGCGTGGTCGCCGGATCGAACGAGGTCCGGATCTCCGGCGTCGTGGTCGGCAAGGTCTCCAAGGTCCAGCTCGACGGTCGCCGGGCGGTGCTGACCGCGCGGATCCAGCCGCGATTCGCCCCGCTCTACCGCGACGCCCGGGTTCGGCTGCGCCCGAAGACCCCGCTCGAGGACATGTACCTCAACGTCGAGGACCGCGGCAGCCCGCGCGCCGGGAAGCTCCAGGACGGCGGCCTGCTCGCCGCCGGGCGCACGCGCACCCCGGTCCAGATCGGGGCTGTGCTGGACGTCTTCGACGCCGACGTGCGGCCACGCGTCGCCCAGGCGATCGACGGCCTCGGACGGGGACTCGACGAGCACGGCGACGACTTCCGCGCGGCCCTCGGCGAGTTGGCGCCGTTTCTCGAGGCCGCGCGCCGGCTGACGCGCGAGACCGCGATCCGCGACCGCCAGACCCGGCGCCTGGTCAGCAACTTCGCCGCCCTCGGCGAGGAGCTCGCCGACCGCGGCGATCAGGTCGACGCCTTGGTACGCCACGGCAGCAGCGTCCTCGGCGAGCTGGCCGCCAGCGACCGCCCGCTCGCGGCGCTGATCGAGGAGCTCCCGCCGACGCTGCTCCGACTCCCGCGATCGTTCGCGATCGTTCGCGCGGCGGCCGACGACGTCGACGCGGCGATCCATGCGTTGCGGCCGACCGCTCGCGCGCTGCCGGGCGGTCTGCGGGCCGTCGAGCGGCTCTCGCCGGATCTGCGAACGGCCGCCGTCGCGCTGCGGCGCCCGCTGCCGCAGCTGAGCGCGCTTGCCCGGGCGCTGCCCCGGCTGACCTCCGACGTGGCCGACGGGATCGCTCGCCTGCGCCCCCAGGCTCCCCGCCTGGATCGGGTCACCAAGGCGATCGTCCCGTGCGAGCTGGCCGTCTCGAAGTTCTTCCAGTGGACGGTCTCGGTCGGCAAGTTCTACGGCGTCCGGGGCGCGGTGCTGCGCGGCGACCCGATCGTCGGGACCAACACGCTCGCCGGGCTGATCCCCGACCTCGGCCTGACCAGCAAGCCCGACTGCGCCGCCGGAGGGCCGCGAAAGTGACCCGTCGCTCGACCTTCCGCCTGCAGGCGCTGGCGTTGCTGGGATTCCTGCTCGCCTGCGCCGCGGTGTTCGCGCTGATGTGGCGCTTCGCCGGTGGCGATGTCGACCCGTTCGACGAGCCCTACCGCGTCCAGGCCGTCGTGCCGACCGCCGTCGCGCTCGCCGTCCACGCCGACGTCCGCCAGGCCGGGGTCAAGATCGGCGAGGTCACGAAGATCGCCGAACGGGGCGACAACGCGGTCCTGCTGCTGCAACTGGACCGCGACCACGCTCCCGCCTATCGCGACGCCCGCGTCCTGGTCCGCGCCAAGACGCTCAGCGGCGAGAACTACGTCGCCCTCGATCCCGGGACGCCGGCCGCGGGGCGCGTGCCCAGCGGCGGGACCCTGACCCTGGAGCACGCCGGGCAGGCCGTGCAGCTGGACGAGATCCTGTCGAGCCTCGACCGCAAGCGCCGCCGCTCGCTGCAGCGGCTGCTCGACGGCCTCGGCGGCGGTCTGCGCGGCCGCGGGGAGGACCTCAACCGGTTCCTCGAGGCGACCTCGGCGGTGATCCGCCAGAGCACGCCGGTCAACGAGCAGCTGGCCGCCGACCGCCGCCAGGTCGCCTCGCTCGTCGACGACGTCGGCCGGGTCTCGCGGGCGATCGGCGACCGCGGCGACGCGGTCGTGGTCCTGACGCGCCGCGCCCGGCAGCTGGCGCAGGCGATCGCCGGGCGCGACGAGCGCTTGCGCGCGACCCTCGCCGAGCTGCCCGGCTTCCTGCGACAGGCTCGCACCACGACCACCGGCCTCGGGCGCTTCGCCGACCAGGCGACCCCGGTGATCGGCGACCTCGCCGACGCCAGCGACCGGCTCGTCCCGGCGGTCCGGCGGCTGCGCCCGGCCGCGACGGCGACCCGTCGCGCGACCGACGCGCTGGCGGCCTTCTCCGCGAAGGCGACGCCGCTGGTCACCGAGCTGCGGCCGTTCGCGACCGCCGCGACCGCCGCCGCCGAACCGCTCGAGGCGGTCCTGCGAGAGCTCAACCCGCTGCAGGACTACCTGGCGCCCTACGCGCGGGACCTCGGCGGGGTGATCGCCGCCAACCGCGCCGGCAGCGAGATCTACGACGCGCTCGGCCACTACTCGCGCGTCGTGCCGCTGGTCAGCAAGTCGAGCGTCTTCGGCGTCCTCACGCCCGAGCTGGAGGCCGCCTACCAGGCGCTGGTGAAGGCCGGCGGGCTCTCCGTGATCGACCAGCGCGGCCACAACGCCTATCCGAAGCCGGGAACGGCCGGCGCACCCGTGCCGTTCTCCGGCGCCTACCCGCGCCTGCAGCGCGAGCCCCCGTACCGCCGATGACACCGAGGAGCACCATGCCCGCACCGCCCATTCCCCTCGACGGTCGCGTCGTCGCCATCACCGGAGCGGCGCGCGGGATCGGTCGCGCCACGGCCGCCGCGCTCGTCCGCAAGGGCGCGCGGGTCGCGATCGGCGATCTCGATCCCGATCTCGCGCAGAAGGCCGCCGACGCGCTCGGCGGCGGCACGATCGCGATCGCGCTGGATGTCACCGACCGGGCGTCGTTCGACGCCTTCCTGACCGAGGCCGAACGGCGGCTGGGGCCGCTCGACGTGCTGATCAACAACGCCGGGATCATGCCGATCGCGCGTCAGCTCGACGAGTCCGACGCGACTGCCCGGCGGATCCTCGACATCAACGTCCACGGCGTGATCTTCGGCAGCAAGCTCGCCCTCGCGCGGATGCTGCCCCGCGACCGCGGCCACATCGTCAACGTCGCGTCGCAGGCCGGCAAGGCGTCGTTCGGGGGCCTCGGCACGTACTGCGCCAGCAAGCACGCCGTCGTCGGCTACACCGGGTCGCTCGCCGACGAGCTGCGCGACAGTCGGGTCCACGCCAGCTGCGTGATGCCCGCGGTCGTCCGGACCGAGCTGTCCCAGGGCCTGCCGACGCCGAAGCTGCTCGAGCCGATCGAGCCCGAGGACGTCGCCGACGCGATTGTCGCCACGCTCGAGCGCCCACGGCTGAACGTCCACGTGCCACGGAGCGGCGGGGCCGTGCTCGCCGCGATGAACGCGATGCCGCCGCGAGCGCGTCGAGGGCTCGAACGAGCGCTCGGGATGGAGCACGGCGTGATGGCGATCGACCCGGCGTCGCGCGGCGCCTACGAGGCTCGCGCGGCGCGGACGGTCAGCGGTGTCCACGGCGACGAGGCGGCGCCGCCCGCCGGCGTCTCCGAGCGATGAGGGAGGCCGGGAACGTGCCCGATCGACCCGCCGATGCCAACGGAGCGGCCCGCGAGGTGCCGGTCGTGCTGCGGTCGCGACCGCGACCCGGCGTGGCGCTGATCACCCTCAACCGCCCGAGCGCCCTCAACGCCCTCAGCCGCGAGCTCTTCGCCGCGATCCACGCGACCCTCGACGAGATCGCCGTCGACCAGGAGTGCCGGGCGGTCGTGCTGACGGGGGCCGGACGCGCCTTCTGCGCGGGCGGCGACATGGAGGAGTTCGGCCGGCTCCTCGACGGTGCTCGCAGCGGCGACGTCAGCGCCTTCTGGGACTACCAGCGCCACAGCGCGGACCTGGTCCCCAAGCTGCGGCGGCTCCCGCAGCCGGTCGTCGCCGCCGTCAACGGCCCGGCGGTCGGCGGCGGCCTCTCGCTCACCTGCGCCAGCGACATCCGCCTGGCCTCGACCGAGGCCTACTTCGCCGCCGCGGGGCAGCGGGTCGGCCTGTCGGCGGCAGACATGGGCGTCGGCTGGCTGCTGCCACGGATGATCGGCCTCGGGCGCGCCCAGGAGCTGATGCTGACCGGTCGCCGCTTCGACGCCGACGAGGCGCTGGCCTTCGGGCTGCTGGCCGACGCCATCCGGCCCGACGAGCTGCTGGAGACCGCGATCGACCTGGCCGGGCGGCTGGCGGACGGGCCGGCGTTCGCCACCAGGGTCACCAAGGAAGCGGTCTGGAACGCCCTCGAGATCCCGTCGATGCGCGCGATGATGGACGTCGAGAACCGCCACCAGGCGATGCTGATCCAGGGCCCCGAGCATCGCGAGGGCGTCTCGGCGTTCCTGGCCGGCCGCGCTCCGGACTACGCGACCGCACGGGCTGGCAGCGGCGATCGCGCGGGCTCGACCGAGGGCCGCTCGTGACCGCCGCCGCCAGCAGTGCGGTAGCCGAGATCGTGGTCGCGTCGCCGACCGACGGCACGACCCTGGCCCGGATGGCGGTGACCAGCCCACTCGAGGTCGCGGCAGCCGCGGAGCGCCTGCGGGCCGCCCAGCCGGACTGGGAGCGACGCGGACCGGCAGGCCGTGCCCAGGCGCTGCGGCGCCTGCGCGACTGGCTGTTGGACCACGAGGACGAGCTGCTCGACCTGTACCAGCGCGAGACCGGCAAGCCCCACCAGGAGGCGCTGCTGGAGCTGATGACCGGCGTCGACATCATCAACTACTACGCCGACAACGCCGCCGCCTTCCTCGCGCCGCAGACGCCCGCGCCGCACGGGTTGCTGACGCGCTCCAAGCGCCTGCACCTGTTCGCCAGGCCGCATCCGGTGGCGGGGGTGATCGCCCCCTGGAACTTCCCGCTGGCGGTGGTCCTGCTCGACGCCGTGCCGGCGCTCGTCGCTGGCTGCGCGGTGCTGCTCAAGCCCTCCGAGGTCAACCCGCTGGCGGTTCGCCGGGTCGTCGCCGCGTGGCGGGGCGAGCTCGGCTTGCCGCCGGTCTGGGAGGTCGTGATCGGCGACGCCGCGACCGGCGAGGCGGTCGTCGACCACGCCGACGTCGTCCAGTTCACCGGCTCCACTCGCACCGGCCGGCTGGTCGCTCGGCGCGCGGCCGAGCGGCTGATCCCCGTCGGCCTCGAGCTGGGCGGCAACGATCCGATGATCGTCCTCGCCGACGCCGATCTGGACCGGGCGGCCAACGCCGCGGTCTGGGGCGCGCTGTTCAACAGCGGGCAGGCGTGCGTGTCGGTCGAGCGGATCTACGTCGAGGCGCCGGTCCACGACGCGTTCGTCGCTCGCGTCGTCGAGCGGGTCGAGGCGCTGCGCCAGGGAGCCGACGACGGCGGTGCCGGCCGCGACCTGGGGCCGATGATGACCGACCCGCAGATCGAGATCGTCGCCGCGCACGTCGACGACGCGCTGCGTCGCGGGGCGCGGGCCCTGACCGGTGGCCGGCGGGTCGACGGGGCCGGGCGGTTCTTCCCGCCGACCGTCCTGGTCGACGTCGACCACGGCATGGACTGCATGCGCGAGGAGAGCTTCGGCCCGCTCGTCCCGATCATGGCGGTCGCCGACGCCGACGAGGCGATCGAGCTGGCCAACGACTCCCCCTACGGGCTCTCGGCCACGGTCTGGACCCGCGACCGCGACCGCGGGCTGCAGATCGCCCAGCGGCTCGAGGTCGGCGGGGTCAACGTCAACGACGTCTACGCCAACCTCTTCGCGCTCCCGCTCCCGCACGGCGGCTGGAAGACCTCCGGCCTCGGCGCCCGCAGCGGCGGCGCCGCCGGGGTCCTCAAGTACTGCCGCCGGCAGGCCGTCACCGTCAGCCGCATCGCCCCTCGGCGCGAGCTGGTCTGGTACCCGTACGGCCCCCGGACGGCGCGGCTGGTGCGGCGCGTGACGCGGCTGGTGGGGGCACGCGACCGCCAGCGGCGACTGGGCTGACGCCCGACTCGACGACGTGGGGCGTGCGGGGCCGAATATCATCGCCCGGTGTCCGTCTCAGAGCCGGGCGAGGGCTCCCGCGCCGTCGAGCTCCTGGAGCTGACCGCCCACGAGCGCCGCCAGCACCTGATTCGCGTCGCGACCGAGATCTTCCCGGCCGTCGGCGCCGACGGGTTGACGCTCGATCGCGTGGCGACGGCATCGGGGGCCCCGGTGTCCCTCGTGCGGACGTGCTTCCCGACCGCGGACGCGCTGTTGAGCGCCGGTCTGGCCGAGGCGCTCGACGAGCTCGGGGAGCGCCTGCTCCCGTTCCTGAACCTGCCTCCGAGCGATGCGGCCCGACGCAGCGTCCTCGAGTACGTGCGCTGGGCCGAGGAGCGGCGGGACGCGTTCCGGTGCGTCGCGTCGGCTGGGAGTCGTCACGGGATCGGGGACCTCGTCGCAGCGGTTCGCGCCCAGACCGTTCGGCTGATCGTGGGGGAACTGCACCATCCGCAGGTCGATCAGGCTCCCGCGGCGCTCAGGATCGCGGTCACGGGCTGGCTCTCGTTCGCCTCGGCCGCGATCCTCGCGCGCGCCGAGCTGGGAGCGCCCGATCTCGAGACGCTCGCCGATCAGCTCGTGGTCGCGCTGGCGGGCGCGATCCGCGCCGCCGGCGACGAGGAGGGGGCCGAACGGGTCGCCGCGTCGGGGCCCGCCGCTTCCTGACCGCGGCGCGGGCCGCGGTCTCGGTTTCGCGGCGGGCGTCCCCGGCGGGCGCGTCCGTCACGACACCGCCGCGATCGACCCGTGGTCGATGATCGCGGCGGCGGACCGCTCGATGATCGGGAGGCAGAGCTCGTCGGGCTGCATCTTCGGCTGCAGCGGGCCGCGTCCGATCGTGTAGGTCCACGAGTGGTAGGGGTAGAGGGCCTGGGCGCGGTAGAGGTCCCACGCCGCCTCGAGCTCCGGCGGCTCGCCGCCCGCCTTCGCGAGGCGCTCCAGGTAGAAGCCCAGGAGGTCCCGCTCCCACGCGCGGCGGTCCTCGACGTCGAGGACGGTCGTCATCGACAGCGCCACGTCGAACGCCCAGGACCCGCGGCGGACCATCTGCCAGTCCGTGTAGCCGGTGCGGCCCTCGCTCGTCCGGTAGGTGTTGCCGACGTGGGCGTCACCGTGCAGGAACGTACGGGGACCGAGGGTCGCCTGGGCCATCGACCGCTCGAAGGCGAACCACAGGTCGTCGGCCTGCTCCCGCAGCGACGTGGGCACGACCGCCTTCGCGCGGTCGGCGCCGATGACCGAGCGCTTGCGCATGTTGATCGACGTCTTGATGCTCATCAGGAGGTCGTGCGGGGTCGGCATCCAGCTGTCGCTGCGCGTGACCTCCGGGTCTTCCCACATCGTCCCGTGCAGGGTCGCGAGGTCCGACAGGAGGTCCTCGATCGCCTTGCGGTCGAAGTGGACGTTCGAGTGCAGGAACGTCGCGCCGCGGGTTACCGAGATGTTCTCGAGCACCGAGATCGATCGCCAGGACCGACGATCGACGGCCGAGTGGTACCCATGGGGCGTCTCGATGTCGATCCGCGGGCGGACCTTGTTGAAGAAGTCGATCTCGCCCTCGATGATGCCGGCCAGGCCCTGGATCAGGCGCTGCGTGACGCTCGACGTGGTCTTGGTGTAGAGCTCGGTCGGCAGACTGGCGGCGACGCCGGCGTCGTTGTAGGTCAGGCGCAGGCCGTGCCGGGTCGAGGTTCCCGTGCTGCCGCCCGGGATCTCGAACGAGAGGACCCGCGCGTCGGCATGCCTGTCGCAGAGGACGGCCGTCAGCCAGTCGGCGGTGATCTCCTCGGCGGAGACCGGGATGTCGGCGGCGGTCCGGACGGGCCGGGGGAGCAGCCGCTCGCGGGCGACGTGGCCGCTGGTGCTGGCGAGGCGGCTGAGGATCCTGGCCGAGGCCCGGGCCTTCTCGATCGGCGAGACCTCGCTGCTGAGGGGCTCGGCGGCAGCGGGATGCGGCATGGTGCTACTCCTGTTTGAGGTCGAAGGGGTCCCCGAAGCGGGGATGGCGGCGACGGGGCGGGGGCGCGAGGGCAGGGGCGGTGCGGGATGACGGCCGGTCACGTCTCGGCCCGTCCACCGAGATACGCCGCCTCGAGCCGTCCGGGGTCGGCGGCGAGGTCGGCGGCCGACCCGCTGAGGACCACGTCGCCGTGGGCCAGGACGACGGCCTCGTCGGCGACCTCCAGCGCCAGCCGCACGTGCTGCTCGACGAGCACGACAACGGCTCCGGTGTCGGTCGCCACCCGGCGCACGATCGGCAGCAGCTCCTCGACGATCACCGGGGCGAGCCCCATGCTCATCTCGTCGACCAGCAGCACCCGGGGCTCCTGGATCAGGGCGCGCGCGACCGCCAGCATCTGCTGCTCCCCGCCGGAGAGCACGCCCGCCGAGACCGTCCAGCGCTTCTCCAGCGCCGGGAAGTACTCGAGCATCGCCTCGGGCTCCGGGCCGCTCCTGGCACGCGCCACGGCGAGGTTCTCCCGGACGGACAAGGTCGTGAACAGCGCCCGATCGTCCGGGACGAGCACCACCCCGCGGGCGCGCGCGGCGGCGGGGCGCCCGGTCGGCAGCGACCGGCCGCGGACCGCCACGTCGCCGCCGAGCCGCGGGAGCAGACCTGCGACCGTCTCGAGCATCGTCGTCTTCCCGGCGCCGTTGGGACAGAGGACCGCCGTCACCGTCCCGGGCGCCAGATCCAGGTCGACCGACCGCAGCGCCGTCACCGACCCGTGACCGGCGACCAGCGCGTCCAGCTTCAAGCCATCGCTCATGCGAGCTCCTCCGTCGCCGCGGCATGGGTGGATCCGAGGTAGGCCGCGGCGACCGAGCGGTCGGCCCGGATCTCCTCGGGCGTCCCGATCGCCAGGACCGACCCGAAGTTCAGCACCACGATCTCGTCGCAGAGACTGAGCACGAGGCCCATGTCGTGCTCGACCATCACGATGCTCACGCCGCCGTCGCGCACCGCCCGCAGGCGCTCGCCGAGCCAGGCGCTCTCCTCGCTGTCAAGCCCGCCCGCGGGCTCGTCGAGGAGCAGCACGTCGGGTCGTCCGAGCAGGCTCCGGGCGATGGACACGAGCTGGCGCTCCCCCTGGGACAGCTCGCCGGCGGGCGTGGCCGAGTGCGCCGCCAGGCCGACGCTCGCCAGGACCGCATCGACGGCGTCCCCGGCGTCCGCGACTCCTGCGCGCCCGGTCGTGGGCGACATCGCGACCCGGACGTTCTCGCGCACGCTGAGGTCGTCGTAGAGCTCCCTGGCCTGGAAGGTGCGGCCCAGCCCGGCGCGCACGCGCTGGTGGGGCGCCAGGTTCGTCATCGCCCGGCTCCCGAGCGTCGTCGTGCCGTCCGCGGGGACGAAGCCGCTGATCGCGTCGATGAGCGTCGTCTTGCCCGCTCCGTTGGGGCCGATCAGGCCCACGATCCGGCCGCGCGGGACGACGAACGAGACGTCGTCGACCGCGGTCACGCCGCCGTAGCGGACGGTCAGCCCCTCGACGCGGAGCGCCGGCCCCCCGATCGCCGACGCGCTGGTGGCGGCGCGCGCGCTCTCCGGACCGCGCGGCGCCGCCGCGGCCTCGGGCCGGCCGCTGGATGCCAGCGTCCGGCTCGGGAGTCCCGGGAGTCCCGCGGGCCGGCGTCGCCGGCGGGCGATCCGCGCGTGGACCGGCCCGACCACGCCCTCGGGGTTGAGGATCACCGTCAGGACCAGCGCGGCGCCGAGGGCGACCTCGAACCAGCTACCGAGGCCGACCCACCGGTCGAGCGCCACGAAGACGATGCCGTTCGCCGCGAGCAGGCCACCGAGGATCCCACCGGAGACCGACGTGATCCCGGCCAGGTAGGCCGTGGCGAACAGGCTGAGCCCGGTGAAGACGTTGAAGGCGTCATAGGTGACATTCGTCAACTGGTAGGCGTACAGCGCTCCGCCGATCCCCGCGACGAAGGCGGCGATGCCGAAGGCGAGGATCTTGGTCCGCACGACGTCGACGCCGGCGGCGGCCGCCGAGCGCTCGTTGGCGCGGACCGCCAGCATCCGCGAGCCGAGGACGCTGCGGCGGAGCATGGTCACCCCGAGGGCGACGCCGGCGAGCACCAGCAGCGCCAGCAGGCTGAAGCCCAGGCGCGGGTAGGCGGCGCCGGTCCCGGCGGCCAGGTCGAGCCCGAGGATGCTCGGGGGGTCGATCGCGACGCCGCCGCCCTCGACGAGGTCCGAGTTGCGGAACCACAGCGCCTCGACCGCGACCGCAAGCGCAAGGGTCACCACGGCGACCGAGAGCCCGCGGGTGCGGAGGGCGGGCAGGCCGACGAGCACCCCGAGCACCCCTGCCCCCACCGCCGCGAGCAGGGGTGCCAGCGGGAACGGGATGCCCCAGCTCCCGGCCAACGGGCCGAGCAGGAACCCGGCGACGCCGGCGATCGTGAGTTGCGCGAGCGAGATCTGGCCGGCGTAGCCCGACACGACGACGAGCGACAGCGTGATCACGCCGAAGATCAGGCTCGTCACGAGGCCCGCGCGCCAGTCGCCCTGGAGCGCCACGATCGCGGCGGCGCCGACGGCGAGGGCGCCGAGCGCCGGGAGTCCCGGCCTCCTGGGCATCGGCGCGCGGCCCAGCGACTGCTTGGCGACCGTTCCGCGCGCCGGCAGCCCGCCGGACCGGAGCACGAGCGCCCCGAGGATCAGCACCAGCGAGATCAGCTCGGCGAGGCCCGAGGACGGAAGCCAGTCGTGGGTCGTCGAGAGGAACGTCGCCTCCGACTGCAGCATCCCGATCGCGACCCCGGCGCCGACCGCGACCGCGAGGAACTGGAAGCGGGCCAGCAGGGCGGCGGCCAGCGCGGGCACGACGAACAGCGTGTAGGAGATCGGCACGAGCGGGACGATCGGTGCGATCAGGATGCCCGCGACGCCGGCGACGGCGCCGCTGATCATCCAGTTCAGCGCCGCGATCCGGTCCGGCGAGACGCCGCTCACGTACGCGCCCCGCTCGGTCTCCGCTGCGGCCCGCGTCGCGAGGCCGAAGCGGGTGAAGCGGTAGACCGCGGCGAGCGCTGCGGCGACCGCCGCGATCGCCGCCACGAACAGCACGCGGTCCGCGCCGACGGTGATCCCGCCACCGAGGTCGAGCGCGTCCTGCGGGAAGACGGACTCGACGATGACCGACGTGCTGCCGACCCGCTGGACCAGCAGGCCGGTCAGCAGCACCATCACGCCGACCGAGGCGACGGTGCGGGCGACCGGCAGGGCGTTGCGCAGCGGCCGGAAGACGAGCAGGTACAGCACCAGTCCCAGCAGCGACGCGCCCGCGACCGCGAGGATCGCCGCCGGCCAGGTCCCGATCTCGGAGCCGAGGTCCAGCGACCTCGGCAGGCCGGGGAGCAACAGCAGCAGCTCGCCCTGTCGCAGGTAGGCGTAGAAGTACGCCGACAGGAGCGCGAGCGCCCCCGTCGCGACGTTCAGGACGCCGGAGCTCCGGAACGTCACGACGAGTGCCAGCGCCAATGCGGCGTACACGCCGCCGTTGGCCAGACCCAGCAGCAGGAACTGCACGTGCTCGCTCATGGCTTCCTCGTCGTGTCCTGCGCCTGGATCAGCGTCAGCCGGCGGCCGGGAGCCGCAGGGCGACCTTGACCGGCTCGTACTTGGTGATCGAGCCGTCCGCGTCGAGCGGCGCCTCGAGGCCGTCGGCGGTGCAGAACGGCTTCCCGAGCGCGAACGCCTTGCCGTTGCAGTTGAAGCTGAGCCCGGCGCCGAGCGGGAGGCGGGTGGTCGACATCGACGTGAACGCCTTGGTGACGGACGCGCCGGTCAGGTCACCGGTCTCCTTCTCGAGCACGGTGCCCAGCGCCATCGTCACGCGGTAGCCGAGGGGCGCCAGCCCTGCCTTGGTCTCGCCCGACGCGTACTTGTCCATCACCGCGTCGAAGAGGTCGAAGTCCCGCGTCATCGCCGCGTCGCCCTCCTTCGGACGGAACGACGCGCCGGTGGCCTCGAGCGTCAGTCCCGCGGCGCCCTTCGGCAGCCCCTCGCCTGGGGTCCCCGGGAAGCACTGCGTGATGCCGGTGATCGGCCCGGTGAAGTTCAGGCCCTGGAGCGCCTTGAACGCCGCGGTGCAGAGATTCGACTCGCCCACGACGTGGAACGCCTTGGCCCCCTTGCTGATCGCGGACTGGATCTGCGGGGTGACGTCGGCGGTGCCGACCGGGACCGGGACGACGTCGAGCTTCACCCCCGCCGCGGCGAAGTAGCCCTTGCCGACGGTGTTGACGCCCTCGGTCGCGGCTGGGACGTCGTTGACGATGTAGGCGGCGTGGTCGATGCCCTTGGCCTTGTCGGTCTGGGCGGGGATCGCGAACGCGGCGGAGACGGCGTTGGTCAGGATGAAGTTGCCGGGCGTCGGGGCGAAGGCCGACGCGTCGATCGCCTGGTCGCTGATGACGGCCGGGCCCTTGCCGGCGAGGCGCTCGCGGACCACGCCGCCCTGACCCGAGGCGCCGAGGAGCACGACGGGCACCTCGTCACGGAGCATCTGGTTGGCGCACGAGGCGGCCCCCGCGGGGGTGAACTTGTCCTCGCACACCTCGAGCTTGATCTTGTGGCCGCCGATGCCGCCCTTGTACGCGTTGAGGTACTCCACGGCGGCCTTCGATGCCGCGATCTCGCTCGAGGTGTCGGTGGCGGCGCCCTTCCCGCTGCTGACGTACCCGATCGTGACCTCGCTGCCGGTCGCGGCCCGCGGGCTTCCGAGCGCGGACGCCGCGCCGGTGCTGGCGCTCGTCTTCGAGTCGTCGTCGCTGCCGCAGCCGACCATGGCGATCGACGCTGTCGCGAGCGTGGCCGCGACCAGGTACCGGCGCGATCCGTTGAGGTGCTTCATGGATTCTCTCTTCGTTGCTGAGTGACGCGGAACGGGTTTCGGGACGTGCAGGAGCACCCCGACCGGCGCGGGCGGTCGCCCGCGCTCGATCCGGCAGGGTCCGGCCGGCGCCGTGGCCGGCGCCGAAGAGCGGTCTCGCGACCGCCTGTGACGTGACCGGCGAGGTCACGTCGCGATCAGTCGTTGCTGATCACATGGGACGTCGCGCCGGTCGGGGCGGGGACGTCGATCAGCCGGGCCAGCACCTGCGTGCCCGGGTTGTTGTGCGCCATCGACGAGTCGGGCGGGACGGCGCCGGCGGCTTTCACGAGCGCTACCGCCCGCACCATCATCACGGTGAACCGCAGGCCGGCGAAGACCTCGTGGAAGGCGACGTTGCGAGCCTTCCGCCCGGCGTGCCGCTCCCAGATGGCGATCGTCTGCTCGCGGTTCGGCCACCCCTCCGGGATCTGGATGCCGTGGGGCTCCGTGAAGTGGCGCTCGATGAACAGCCACCAGCCCAGGTCCAGCTCGGGGCTGCCGAGCGACGCGAACTCCCAGTCGACGAGCCCGCTGACCGAGAGGTCCTCCGCGAAGAGCACGTTGCCGATCCGCGAGTCGCCCCAACTCAGGACGACCTCCTCCGGTTCGGTCGGGCGGTTCGCCTTGACCCACGCGACGGCGGCGTCGACCACGGGGTTGTGGTCGTCCTCCCGCCCCCACGCGAGCCAGCGCTCGAAGTACGCCAGCTCGCGATCGAGGGCGTCCGCGCCCTGCTTGCCGCGGTCGACGAACTCGAGGCCGAGGTCGTCCGGGTCCAGCGTGGAGACCTGGGCCACGGCGACGATCGCGTTCTCGGCGACGGTCGCGCGGTCCTCCGGCGACAGGTCGAAGACCCACCCGCCGATGAAGTACGGCGGGCTGTCGGGGACCGGCTTGCCCGGCAGGCAGTCCATCACCACGAACGGCGCGTCGAGCCACGAGGCGTCGGCTTCGAAGAAGCGGATCGCGGGAACGGGCAGGCCGGTCCCCGCGAGCGCGCGGAGCAGCCGGGCCTCCCATTCCACGTCGTGCACGGGGGCCAGGCTCTCGCCCGACGGCTCGACCCGCGCGACCAGCCGCTGCTCGCAGCGGGCGCCGGCCTCGGTCCAGGATGCGTCGAAGATGAGCGTCTCGTTCGAGAGCCCGTTGGCGCTCGGCACGAGCACCTCCGGGATCTCGACGTCGCTGATCCCGTCCTGCGTCTCGAGCCAGGCGGTCAGACGCTCGCGGGCGACAGCGGCGGTGATCTTGTTGGCAAGGGCCATGGTCTCTCTCCTCTCCTCGATCCGGGTCAGGCGCCGACGCGGCGGTCGGCTCGCTTCTTGATCTCGCGCTGGTAGGTGTCGAACCAGCACTCCTGGTAGCTGTTGTGGGCGACGCGGCCCAGCTCGTCCTGCCAGCGGAAGACGCTGTCGACGAACGCGATGTTGTGCCACATCGGGAGCGAAGCGCTGGCGACGGCCCGGCCCTCGAAGCGCAGCTCGCGACCGTCCTCCTCGACCGTCAGCAGCTCCTGGCGCACGGCCTGGAACGTCTGCGGGTGGTACTCGAGCACGTTGCGCTCGACGCGCGCGATCGGGCTGATCTCGCCGTTGCGGATGACGTACGGGTGACCTTGGTGGAAGGGCCCGTCGACCGGAACGTCGAACAGGCCGGCCCATGCGGGATCGGTGTGGGGCGGCTCGAAGCTGAACGCGTTGAGGGCGAGGTCGTCGCCGAAGTGCAGGGGGGTCCAGCCGAGCGGCGGCATGTCGACGAACCCCTGGCCTTCTGGCCGGAGCTGACGCCACGAGCGGTCGCGGATGCTGACGCAGTCGACGTCGTGGTGCTCGCCGTTGAGGGTGAGCCGGCCCGTGACGTGCATGAACTGCTCGGAGCCTCCGGGCAGCTGCGCGGGGTCGGTGCCGCCCTCGAGCGCCGGCATCAGCGAGCCACGGGCCACGAGCGGCGACACGCCGAGCTGGGTGACGTCGAAGCTCGTGCGGCCGTCCCGGCTCTCGTACCGGACCCGCAGCTCCTCCCCGGGGACCACCACCTCGAGCGTGAGGCCGTTGGCCGCGCTGAGCCTGCCGTCCTCGAACTGCGAGTACGGCATCGTGTTCCACCAGTTCAGGTGCTCGACGTCGAGCGGCCGGACGTTGCTCGTGCCCTGGTAGATGCCGACCCCGCCACCGAGCAGCGGAAACGCCGGCTGATAGCGGAAGTAGACGACGGCGCCGATCTGCGCCTCCGGGACCGAGAACCCGAGGAAGTGCGTGTGCACCGTGTGCGGATCCCACGTCTCGCCGTCGGCCGGAAGGGGGATCAGGAGGTCGGTCTCGGGGGCCTGGGTGCGCATGCTCGTCACTCTCGAGTCGGTCTCGTCGGGCGAAGGCGGGGCGCTCCGACGCTGCTTGGTGGCAGGGGACGGTGAAGCCGTCCCCGACGTCGCCCCGCCGCGACCGGCGAGGGAGCCTCTCCACGGCGAGCACCCTCCCAAGATCGGCCTGGCCGCAGGAAGACCCGATCGGGTACAAGGCGTGTCCGATCGGGTGTCCGTGGCCTAGTCTTCCGGTGGACGGATGGCGAGATTCCGGCACTCTGTCCAGGCAGATCGTCAGGACAGAGCGACCTAGAAGATCGATCACGACCGCAGAACGCAGGATGAACCGAGCCCAGCACGCCGACGACGAACCGCCGGACACCGTTGCCCGACGGCTTCGCGACGCCCTCGATCGGGTCGTGACCGCGCGGAGCCGGGCGGCGTCCAGGCTCGGAGCGGCGCGGACGTCCGTCGCGTTCGCGACCGAGGGCGAGAGCGTCTCGCTGCTCCTGGGTCACTCGCCCGCGGTCGCGTCGCCCGCGTCGGGCCCCTGCGAGGTCGAGATCGACCTCGGCCGGGGCCAGGCCCTGGCGTTCGCCTGCGGCCGGCTGTCGATCGGCGGCGCGCTGCTTCGCGGCACCGTCGTCGCCCGCGGCCCGGTGCGGCGGTTCCTCGAGGTCGAGCCGGTCCTGCGGGCCCTGCTCGCGGTCGGGGCCGACGACCAGGACCTGATCGAGTCGGAGCTCCTGCTCACGGGGCTCCCCCCAGCGGTGCGACCTCCGCGACCGAGCGCGGACCTGCTCTCGATCGAGACCCGCGGGCTCGGCGGTCCGGACGGGCGGGCGGACGCCTCCGGCGGCGCGGACCTGCGCGTGCCCGAGGGCGTCGTCTCGGTCCTGCTCGGCGCTGCGGGCAGCGGCAAGTCGCGGCTGCTGGGGCACGTCTCGGGTGCGATCGCCCCCGAGACCGGACAGGTGCTGCTCCGTGGGCGGGCGCTCGCCGACATGAGCCGCTCGGAGCTACGGGCGATCCGGCGAGACGTCGGCGTCGTCCCGCAGCATCTCCCGCTGGTCGACCACCTCACGGTCGCCGAGAACCTCGCCGCCGCGCTCACGCAGAGCAGCGACGTGAGCGCGCTCGAGGTTCCCGGGACCGTCGAGCGGCACCTGCGCTCGCTCGGACTGGCTGACGCCGCCGGGCGCCGGCCCCGCGAGCTGTCCAACTGGAGGTACGTCCGCGCCGCCTACGCGCGCGCGACCATCGCGGAGCCGAGCCTGCTGCTCCTCGACGAGCCCGAGGCGGGTCTCGACCCGGTCCGGACGACGCTGCTGGCCGACCTCCTGATCGACCACCACGCGGAGTACGGCGGGACGGTCCTGGTCGCTACGCGCGACGCTCCCCTCGCCCGGGCGATCGCCGGCCACCTCACGCTCGTCGACCGCGGAGCCGTGATCGCCTGCGGCACGCCGGAGGAGGTCGAGGCGTCGGACGATCCGACCGTCCGAGCGCTGCTGTCGATGACCCCCGAGGACGCTCCGGGGCCGCGCACGTGACCACGAGCACGAGCGCCGAGATGCTGCTGGCGGCGCACCGCGACCTCCGCTCCTGCCCGCTCGTCGGCGAGCTCCTCGCCCGGGCCTGCGCCCTCGCCTGCGAGCACTGCGGCTTCACGCGGGCGATGGTGCTGACGGTTCGCGGCGACTACCTGACCGCAGACGGCGTCGATCTGCTCGAGAACCCGGCGAGCGACCTGCTGCGGCGGTCGGTCCTGGTGAACCCGATCCCGCTCCGGGGCTGGAACGAGGAGTCCGCGCTCCTCCGTGGCGGCGGGCGGCAGGGCCGGTCCGCACCGCGCAGCGTCGTGGCGGAAGCGCTGAGCCTGCACCACTACGCGCTGGGGGTGATCGCGCCCGAGGACGGCTCTGCGCTCGCGATCCTCGTCACCGACCGGCCCGCCGGCGACGTCGTCGCGGAGGATCGCGCGAACGTCGAGGCATTCGCCCAGATTACGGCGATCGCGCTGGAGCAGGTCGTCCTGCGGGCGCGGATGCAGGAGCTCACGTCGGAGCTGCGCTTCCTCTCGGGGTCCGTGCTCGGCCTCGTCGGCGAGATGACCGAGACGCCGGTGTCGATCCCCTCGCACGGCCGGCACGGTCCGATCTTCGCGCGCTTCGGGGACTCCGCGGCCCGCCCGACCGGCGGCGAGGTGGCCAAGCTGCTGTCGCCGCGAGAGCACGAGATCGCGCAGCTGCTCACGCGCGGCCGGTCGAACCGCGAGATCGCGGAGGTGCTGCACCTGTCGCCGGACTCGGTCAAGGGTAACGTCGCGCGGATCCTGCGCAAGCTGGACGCGGCGAACCGCGCAGAAGCCGTCGCGAAGTACCTGACCGCGTCGATGGCGCGGGAGGGGCGCTAGCCCCTCCCGCGGGCGATCGGCCGCCGGTCAGCGGCTCCTTCGCCGGCTCGAGAGCTTGAGCAGCCGCTCGGCGGCGAGCTTGCCGGGGCCGCCGCTGATGCCGCCGGTCGGGTGGGTGCCGGCCCCGGTCAGGTAGAGCCCCGGGACCGGCGTGTCGTAGGAGCCGAAGCCCGGTGCCGGACGGGCGGGGCCGAGCCGGAGCATGAACGGGTCGACGTGGTAGACGTTGCCGTCGGGCACGTTGAAGCGCTTCTCCAGGTCGCTGGCGCCGAAGACGCGGCGGTCGATCTCGAGCTGGTCGAGGCCCTCGTAGTAGCCGGCCGCCTCGCCGAGCACGCGGTCCCCGATCTGGTCGCGAACCTCCTCCCACGGGACGTCCGGCTTCGACGGAACGATCCCGGACCAGATCCAGAGGGTGTCCTGGCCCTCCGGCGCCTGGGTCGGATCGATCGCGGTCGGCACGATCCCGATGTAGGGGATCGGGTCCGGCCAGCGCCCCGCGACGGCCTCGTCCCAGGCGGCGAGGTGCTCGTCGTAGCTGTGCCAGCTGATCACCGGGCGGCGCAGGTCGAGCCCGTCCTCGCGCCACGCGTTATGGCGGCGCACGTCGAGCTGGCCGGAGAGCGCGACGTCGATCTTGAGGTTCGCGGCGCCGGTGCTGGTCGACGGGATCAGCGACGCCCGGCGCTCGAGGTGCTCGGGCAGCGTGCCCTTGGGGAGCAGCTGGTTGAGCGTGACCTTCGGGCTGCAGGCGGCCATCACGACGTCGGCGGCCAGCTCCTCGCCGCTCTCCAGGCGCACGCCCGTGACCCGGCCGCCTCGGACCACCAGCTCCGTCACGCGCGCCGAGGTCCGGACCGTCCCGCCGTGGGACTCCAGCGAGCGGGCGAGCGCTCGCGGGAGCGCGCCGGACGCGCCCTGGATCCGGGTGTTCATGATCCGGTGGCAGATCCCGAGGTAGATCAGGGCCCAGCCGCTGCCGTCCTGGGTCATCCAGCAGAACGGCGGCATCGCCGCCAGCGCGGCCCGCACGAGCGGGTGGTCGAACCACTCCTCGATCAGCTCCTGGTGGCCGGACGGGCCCATACGCACGATCGCCGGCAGGTCCTTGCGGTGCTTCAGCGCCTGCGGCAGGGTCCCGAGCGCCGTCCGCAGGTCCGGTCGCGTCGGGTGGCCGTTGAGGAACGGCAGGGCGAGGTCCATCGCGGCGTCGAGCATCCGCGCGAACTCCAGGAAGGCTCGGGCGTCGCGCTGCGAGAAGCGGCGGATCTCGTCGGCGGTCCTCCGCGGGTCGTGCCAGAACGCAAGCGATGCCCCCTCGGGCTCCAGGTGCACGTGGTACGGGTCCGCCGGCAGATGGACCAGGCCGTGGCGCTCGAGCTCGAGGTCGCGGACGATCGTCGTGGTGTGGTGCAGCGAGGCCTGGATCCCGCCCTCGCTGAAGACGTGGCTCGGCGCGGACTCCGGGAAGAGGACGGTGTCGGTGAGCATGCCGCCGATGTCGTGGTGCGCCTCGAGCACCGTGACGCGGCTGCCGGCGCGGGCGAGGTACGCCGCCGCGGTCAGTCCGTTGTGGCCTGCCCCGATGACGATCACGTCGTCGGGAGGCGTGGTCCTGCGGGCCATCTCTGCTCCTCGTCGTTCGTCGGGCGCGCGGGCGCCCGCCGCTGGTCGGCGACCGCCGTGCTGGTGCGCGACCACGGTCTGAACATATATTCAGAACGTGGTCGATGCGTCAAGGGCCGCCGAGGTTCGTCCGGGCCCGGGTCAGGACGCGGGGCCGGCGGACCGCTGCGCGCCGCGCGGCTTCGATCTATCGTCCGTGCCCGTGAGCGCAGCTTCCGATCCGCCCGCTCGTGCCCGCTCCGGGTCTCCGGCGCGGCCTCGCGAGCGGATGATCGCGGCGGCGCGCGAGATCATCGCCCGCGACGGCGTCGGCCGACTGCGGATCACGGACGTGACGGACTCCGGCGGCGTCGGGCGCGGGTCCTTCTACAACCACTTCGGCTCGCGCGAGGACCTGGTGGCGGCCGTGGTCTCGGACAGCCTCGAGCGGCTCGCCGTCCGGACCGTCGCCGACCTGCCGGAGCACCCGGATCCGGCGGTCGCCGCGAGCGCGAGCGACCGGCGGTTCATCCGCATCGCCGTCGACGACCCGCCGCTCGCACGGCTGCTGGTGAACCTGGCGCACAGCGACGACGTGTTCCTGGCGGCCGTCGGGCCGTTCGCCAGGCGGGTGCTCGAGCCGGGGCTCGCGAGCGGCCGGCTCTTCGTCCCCGACCTCGACGTCGCCATGGCCGTCCTGGGGGGCGGGGCGATCGCGACGATCCGTGCCGTCCTCTCGACCGGGGCCTCGGCTGGCGCCGACTCGGCCCACGCCGAGATGATGCTGCGCCAGTTCGGCGTGCCGCCGGCCGAGGCCGCCGAGATCAGTCGCCTGCCGCTGTAGCGCGCCTCGACCCGGTCGCCGGACGTTAGGTCTGGACAATACGTCCGCACTAGTTGTACGGTTCTCCGCATCTGAGAGGAACGAGAACGAGATGACGTTCACGAACACCATCCGCTGGGAGCAGCTCGACGGCGGGATCGTCAACCTGGTCCTGGACGACCCGAACCAGTCGACGAACACGATGAACGCCGACTACATGGCGTCGATGCGGGCGACTGTCGACCGGCTGGAGGCGGAGCGGGACCGGATCGCCGGGGTCGTGATCACGTCGGCGAAGCGGACCTTCTTCGCCGGCGGCGACCTCAACGACCTGCGCGCGGCCAGCAAGGAGAGCGCGCTCGAGCTGGCCGAGAGCATCCGCGGCGCCAAGCGCGACCTGCGGCGGCTCGAGACGCTCGGCCTGCCGGTGGTCGCCGCGATCGCCGGCGCGGCGCTCGGCGGGGGGCTGGAGATCGCGCTGGCGACCCATCGCCGGATCGTCGTCGACGACCCGCGGATCCAGCTCGGCCTGCCCGAGGTCGGCCTGGGGATCCTGCCGGGTGGCGGTGGCGTGGTCCGGACCGTGCGGATGCTGGGGATCGCCGACGCGCTGACCAAGGTCCTGCTCCACGGCCAGCGTCACCGACCGGCGGCGGCGCTGGAGATCGGGCTGGTCGACGAGCTGGTCGCCAGCCCGGACGAGCTGCTGCCGGCGGCGTTGCGATTCGTCGCGGCGCAGAGCGGCGGCGAGCCGGTCCGGCAGCCGTGGGACGTCAAGGGCTACAAGATCCCCGGTGGCACGCCGAGCAGCCCGCAGCTGGCGGCGACGCTGCCGGCCTTCGCGTCGAACCTGCGCAAGCAGCTGCGCGGCGCCAACCTGCCGGCGCCGCGCAACATCCTCGCCGCCGCCGTCGAGGGGACCCAGGTCGACGTCGATAACGCGCTCGAGATCGAGAGCCGCTACTTCCTGGATCTGGTCACCGGTCAGGTGGCGAAGAACATGATCCAGGGCTTCTTCTTCGACCTGCAGGCGGTCAACGGCTCGCGTGGCCGGGCCAAGGACCGCGAGACGTGGA
>NZ_AGUD01000207.1 GCF_000240225.1 Patulibacter medicamentivorans | reverse complement strand
CGGCGTCCGGCGCGCTGCTCGGCGATCTCGGCCCGGCGCGTCAGGTCGGCCTTGGCGGCCCGCGCGACCCGTGCTCGGCGAGCGGCCAGGGCGCTGCCGGCCGGCGCCGGATCGTTCGCCGGGTCGGGGCCGAGCACGCGGGTGGTGCCGCCGCCGGGCACGCCGGCGGCCTGCTCGACCCGGTTCTGGCCGCGCCGCTGGACGAACGACGCCAGCGTCCCGGAGGGGGCGCCGTCGACGCGGATGTCGCTGGCGCGGAACTCGATCCGCAGCTCGTCGGGGTCGACGCGGGCGATCGCCCAGCCGTGCTTCGCGCCCTCGACGTAGCGGATGTGCGGGTTGGCCAGCTGGATCACCGGGGTGGCGACCCCGACCAGCGCCTCGGGCAGGCCGGGCGAGGTGACCGATCCGCCCATGTACTCGGTCGCCACCGAGCGGCCGCCGAGCATCAGGTCGTTGGCCATGAACATGTGGACGTCGCCGGTCAGCAGCGCGACGTCGTCGATCCGGTTGTCGGCGATGTGCGACAGCAGCTCGCGGCGCTCGGCCTGGTAGCCGCCCCAGCCGTCGACGTTGATCGGGTCGACGAGCGGCTCACCGGTCGGGTTGAGGCCCAGCGGCGCCAGCAGATCGGGGTTGCCGACCAGCTTCCAGCGCGCCGGGCTGGTCCGCAGCCCCTGCTTCAGCCAGTCCATCTGGCGGCGCCCGAGGATCGTCGTGCCGGGGACGCCGGGGGTCCGGTACTGGCGCTCGTCGAGCATGAACAGCTCAGCGTTGGCGCCGTAGCGCAGCGAGCGGTAGACCCGGAAGCGGTCGCCCGGGACCGCGATCCGCGGCAGCCACTCGAAGCTGGCGCGGTAGCCGGCGTTGCGCTGGGCGATCGACGGGGCGGGGTCGCCGTCGGTGTAGTTGTCGGCGACCTCGTGGTCGTCCCAGGTGTGGACGATCGGGTGCAGCCGGTGCAGCTCGCGCAGCGCCGGGTCGGCCCGGTACAGGCGCAGCTTCGCCCGGTAGCTGGTCAGGTCGGTCGAGGCGAAGTCGACGCCGCCGGCGCCGCGGAGGCTGCCGTAGTCGCCGAACTCGTACTCGTAGGTGTAGTCGCCGAGCTGGGCGTAGACGTCGATCTCGTCGAAGCGGGCGGCGTCGCGGTGGCCGTTGAAGAAGCCGTGCGGGTAGCTCTGGCAGCTGGAGTAGGCGATCGTCACCGGCGTCCGGCTGTCGGCCGGCGGCGCCGTCTTGGTGCGCCCGACCGGCGAGACGTCGTCGGCCGACTGCCACGCATACCAGTAGCGCGTCGACGGCTTCAGGCCGCCGACCCGAACCTTCAGCGTGTGATCGACCCCGCTCGAGGTCGGCACGATCGCCGTCGCGACCGTGTTCCGCAGGCCGGCATCGCTGGCGACCACCAAGCGCGCGGCACTGCGCGGACGCGACGTCGACAGCCGCCCCCAGAAGGTGACGGCGTTCGGTCCCGGCTCACCCGACGCGACGCCATCCAGGAACCGCCCCCGGCCGACCCCGCGCGTGGCCGGCAGCAGCCGCGCATGCGCCGGCGTCGTCAGCGCCAGCCCCGCGGCCAGGGCGCCGCCGGCAACGACCAGCTCACGGCGCGTGGTGATGATGCGTGATCGAGGCAACGGCGAGTCCGGGTCGGGTGCGGGGCGGTCGCGGCGGGGAGCGGACGACGGCGGCGGGCGCCCTGCCGGTGACCCGGCGACGACGCCCGAAGCGGACAGTCTTGTGGCGCGCAGCCACCCGTTGGTGAACATTTCGTTGCGTTCTGTACTGCCAGATCGTCCGTGCCGGCACCGGACAACCGTCCAGATCGTCGCCAGGCGGCGCCCACGGACCCCGTCCGCCCCCTAGGGTTCGCCGCCGTGTCCGAGCAGCCCGACGATCGAACGGCGACGCCCGGCGGCCGCTGGGCCGGCGGCCCGCGACGGCTGCTCGCGCTGCTGGTGATCGCCGTCGTCGCGGTCGGCCTGGTCGTCGCCAACCTCGTCACGCGCGGGGACGACTCCTCCCAGCCGATCGCCCGCGGCGACGCCCAGCGGATCACCGGCGAGCCCCTCGAGTACCTGGCGCTCGGCGACTCGCTCAGCCGCGGCGTCCAGCCCGGCGGCGCCGGCAACCAGGTCACCGACGAGGGCTACCCGCGGCAGCTGGCCGCGCGGCTGCGGTCCCGTCAGCGGGTCGCGCTGATCGAGGCCGGCTGCGGCGCCGCGACCACCAGCTCGATGATCGACGGCGGCCGCTGCGCTCCCGACGCCCCGGTGCCGTACCTGAACCAGGGCCGCTCGACCAGCCAGCTGACCTGGGCGATCCGCCATGTCCGCGACCGGACCGACCGGCCGACGCTGGTGACGCTCGACATCGGCGGCAACGACCTGCAGCGCTGCGTCAGCCCCGACGTCGCCCGCCTGCGCCGCTGCCTGACCGCGCTGCGGCCGGCGATCGAGCGCCGCTGGCGGCGGATCGCCCGCGGGCTGTCGGCCGTCGCCGGACCGCAGACGGTGCTCGCCGTCTCGACCACCTACGACCCGTTCGTCGCGCTCGTCCGGACCGGGACCGCCGTGCGGCCGGCGGTGCGCGCGATGCACCGCTTCGTGACCGGCACGCTGAACCCGCGGATGGCTCGGATCTTCCGCCGCGAGGGCTGGCTGATCGCCGACCTCGCCCGCGCGATGCGCGCCGGCGACCGTCTCGGCGGGCCGTCGTCGCGGCCGGTGCGGGCGATCTGCGACCTGACCTGGATGTGCGCCAGGGCGGACATCCACCTGAACGCCGACGGCTACGCGCTGGCGGCTCGCAGCTTCGACCGCGCCACCCGTCGCTCGCTGGCCGCGCTCGACGTGCGCTGACGCCAGATCGTTCCGCACCAGATCGTCTGGAGGGCGACCGATCGTCGCTACGATCGCCCCGATGGCCTCCTCCGCCCCCACGCCGGCCGCCGCGATCCAGCCGCTGAACGACGACCTCTGCTGGCTGCTGTCGCGGGCCAGCCACGCGCTGACGACGGAGCTGATGGCCGCGCTCCAGGAGATCGGCCTCTCGCCCCGCAGCCACCCGGTGCTGGTCGCCGCGGGCGCCGGCGAGCACACCCAGATCGAGCTGGCCCGGATGGTCGGCCTCGACAAGACGACGATGGTCGTGACGCTCGACGAGCTCGAGGCCGCCGGCCTGGCCGAGCGACGGCCCTCGCCGCGTGACCGGCGGGCGCGAGTGATCGCCGTGACCGACGCCGGCCGCTCCAGGCTCGCGCAGGCGGAGACGATCCTCGCGCGGATCCGCGAGGACGTCCTCGGCGCCCTCCCCGCCGGCGACCGCCAGCCGTTCGTCGACGCCCTCGTGCGGCTGGTCGGCGGGCGGCTGTCGGAGCCGGTCGCGACCCCGTCGCCGGTCCGCCGCCGGCTGCCACGCGGCTGACGCCGCCGCTAGATCGCCTCGAAGTAGCGGCGCTTCTCCCAGTCGGTGACGCTCTGGTTGAACGACCGGCACTCGTGCTGCGCCAGCGTCCCGTAGTGCGCCCGCACGTCGTCGCCGAACGCCTCGCCGACGAAGCCGCTGGCCAGCCAGCGGTCGGTCGCCAGATCGAGCGTCTCGGGCAGCGGCGCGACGTCGCGCTCGTAGCCGTTGCCGCGGGTCGGCGGGCCGGGGTCGACCGCCCGCTGGATGCCGTCGCGGACCGAGGCCAGGACCGCCGCCAGCGCCAGGTAGGGGTTGACGTCGGCGCCCGGCACCCGGTACTCGAGCCGGGTCGTGGCCGGCCCTCCCGCCACCACGCGGCAGGTGACCGTGCGGTTGTCGAAGCCCCAGGTCGCCCCGCGGCCGGCGAAGTCCTCGCTGGCGGTCCGGCGGTAGCTGTTGACCGTCGGCGCGTACCAGAGCATCAGCTCGGGAGCCCGCTCCAGGACGCCGCCGACGCCGTGGCGGATCGCGCTGCTGATCCCGTCCGGGTCGTCGCCGTCATGGAAGATCGGCGTGCCCTGCGCGTCGCGAAGCGAGACGTGGACGTGGCACGAGGAGCCGATCCCGCTCTCGGTCTCCGGCCGGGCCATGAACGAGGCCGCCAGGCCGGCCCGACTGCCCATCGTCTTGACCCCGAGCTTGAACAGCGCGTGGGTGTCGGCCATCGCCAGCGGGTCGTCGTGGGTCAGGTTCATCTCCCACTGGCTCTAGACCAATTGCAACTCTTTCACTTTGAGCCGTTCTCGAGGCCGGCTCAGCGGCCGAGCGAGCGCCCAGCGGATCGCCGGCTCGTGCCGGTGCCGGCCGCGAGTCGACGCGACGAGGCCATGGGCACGCACGATCGCGGCCTCGCCCGGGCACCACGACGAGACGACAATTCACCGGTCCGGCGCGGTGCCGTCCGGTTCACCGCGGCCCGGACCGCTCAGGCGGTCGGGCGCGAGCCGGTCGCGCGGACCAGCTCGCGAGCGCCGATGCCCCAGAGGGCGGCGGCGACGACCAGGCCGAACGGGATCAGCGCCCACGACCAGAGCTCGATCGCCTGCGGCGAGAGCAGCAGCAGCTCGGACTCCTCGAGCCGCCAGAGGACGAACGAGACCAGCTTCGCGATCAGCGCGATCGGCACCGCGACCGCCAGCAGCAGGCCGAGCAGCGCCGCGACGACGCGGACCGGCTCGCCGCGGGTCAGCCGCCAGGCACGGGCCAGCGACGCCACGGCCCCGCGGTCCTCGTCGAGGGCGATCGCCGGCCAGAGGCTCAGGCGGCAGGCGGCGAAGCCGAGCGCCACCAGGCCGACGACCAGCACCACCGGCGTCAGCTGGAAGCGCACCTGCCCGGCGAGGACGGCGGCCAGCACGACCACGCCGGCGGCCGCGGCCAGCAGCAGGGCCTGCAGCACCAGGATCGCGGCGATCGACGGCCACACCCGCCAGGCCGCCCGCAACGCGGCTCCGGCGCCGCCGCGGCCCCGCGCCGCGTCCTGGGCGGTCGGCCCGGCGCCGACGAGGCCCGCCGCCACCGCCAGCGCGACGGCGACCACCAGCAGCACCGCCAGCGCCACCAGCCGCGCCGCCCCCGCGCCGTCGGGGCGCTCGATCAGGACGCCCGACGCGCCACGCGGGGCGCCCGCGATCAGGCCCTGGAGGGCGGCGCTGCCGCCCTCGCGCAGCACCAGGTCGATCCCGAAGCCGAGCGGGACCAGCGGCAGCAGCAGGACCAGCACCGGCACCAGCGTCGCCAGTGGGGCGCGGCGCAGGCGGCCGAGGCCACCGAGCAGCGGCCGCAGCAGGCTGAAGGCGACGTCGCCCCCGGCGCCGCGGCCCGCGGACGCGCGGGCGGGGCGGGCCCCTTCGGGGCGATCGGCGGTCGAGGCGGACGTGGACACGGAGCGCGCCACGGTAGCGGCCGGCCCACCAGTGGTCCAGCCCGGCGGACGGACGGCCGAGTGGACGCGCGCCGCACGACGTCGACGCGGTCCCCGCGCGCCCCCGGCTGCCGCCCCCCAGGAGGCGACGGCGGGGGCGCGGCGCCCCCACGCCGCGCCCCCCTGCCGCACCGCACACCTTCCCGTCTCCGTCGTGTGCGCCACATCACCCTGGCCATTCGTCGTAGATGAGGCGAGATCGGCGTACGCATTTCCTACGCTCGGTATGTGGCACACGCTTGTGCGCGTTCCGGCTGGTCGTCCGGACGAGCTCGCACCGTGCGCCGATCCCGAGCGCTGCTCGGCCTCCTGGCCACCTTCCTCACGGTCGGTGCCTTGGCCGGTTGCGGCGCCGATGATCCGCGTGCGCTGCAGGTCGTCTCGTTGGGTGACTCCCTTGCGGTGGGAGTCCAGCCGTCCCTGCTCGGATCCGGGACCGAGACCCGCCAGGGGTACCCCCGCCAGTTCGCCCGCCAGCTGCGCGACGGCGGCGAGGACGTCCAGCTGCACGAGCTCGGCTGCGGCGCAGCGACCTCGGCGTCGGTCCTCTCCGGAGGACGCCCCTGCGCCCCCGATCGCGACGCGCCCTACGCCAACCAGGATCCGACGACGTCGCAGGTGGCGTACGCCGAGGGCCTGCTCTCGCGGCTCGGCGACCGCCGCCGCGTGGTCCTCGTCGACATCGGCGGCAACGACGTCGGCGCGTGCTTCAGCGGCGGCCGCGTCCTGCCCGGCTGCTTCGCCAAGGCCGGAGCGGCGCTGCGCAAGAACCTCGACGAGCTGCTCCAGCGGCTCCGCGACGCGGCCCCGAAGGTCCCGATCGGCGTCCTCAACCTCTACGACCCGCTGCTGGGCCTGTGGGACGACCACCCCGAGGCGCGCCCGGTCCTCCAGCGCGAGCACCGCACGTTCCTGCGCGAGATCAACCGAACGATCGCCGACGCCGCGGCCCGGCACGACGCGACGTTGGTCGACCTTGCCGATGGCATGGACCAGAACGTGCCCTTCCGTGCCTCCGACAGCACCCGCCCGCGCGCCGTCGAGGCCGTCTGCCGCCTGACCTGGATGTGCGTCCGCGCCCCGCGCGTGCCGGACATCCACCTGCGCGCCGACGGCTACCGGGCGGCCGCCGATGCGGCCCTCCGCGCGCTCCGCGCCCAGCTTCCCGTCCGCTCGGACCCCTCCCCCCGAAGGTGACATGCGACTGATCTCCGCCATCCTCGATCGAGCTCGCCACCAGGTCGGCCTGCAGCTGCTGCTGTCGGCCCTGGTCTGCCTCGTCGGTCCGGCGATCCTGCTGGCCGCCGTCGGTGCGCTCGAGAGCAGCGTCCTGGGCTGGGCGCTGTACCTGGTCGCCACCGCCTACCTCCTGACCTGCCTGCTGATGCTGGTCGAGGCCAACCTGGCCGTCCGCCGCCGCGCCCGCCCACTGCCGCCGCCGGCCCGCGACGGCTGGGATCCGACCGTGACGCTGCTGGTCGTCGCCTACCTGCCGAACGAGGCGGACATCATCGAGGAGACGCTGCACCACCTCTGCCACGACGTCGAGATGCCCGACGGACGGCTGCAGGTGCTGCTGGCCTACAACACGCCGAACGCGATGCCCGAGGTCGAGGCGCGCCTGCACGAGCTGGCGGCCCGCACGCCGCAGCTGGACGTCCTGCGCGTCCACGGCAGCACCTCGAAGGGCGAGAACATCATGGGCGCGCTCCCCCACGCCCGCGGCGAAGTGACCGCGATCCTCGACTCCGACCACCACCTGCAGGGCGACGCCGCCCAGCTGGCGCTGCGCTGGATCGACGCCGGCTACGACGTCGTCCAGGGCCGCTGCGTGATCCGCAACAGCGACCGCAACCTGCTGACCCGGATCGTCGCCGCCGAGTTCGAGGTGATCTACGGGATCGCCCACACCGGCCGCTCGCTGCTGACCGACACGGCGATCTTCGGCGGCGCCAACGGCTGGTGGCGGACCGACGTCCTGCGCCAGCTCGGCGTCGACCACCGGATGCTGACCGAGGACATCGACGTCTCGATGCGCGCGCTGCTGTCCGGCCGCCGGATCGTGCACGAGCGCCAGGTGATCTCGACCGAGCTGGCCCCGACGACCTTCGCCGCCTGGTGGAGGCAGCGCACGCGCTGGGCCCAGGGCTGGTTCCAGGTGACCCTGCGCCACACGCCCGACGTCAAGGCGTCGCGCGTGATGAGCCCGTGGGTGCGCTTCTACTGGCTGGTGATGCTGGTCTGGCGCGAGATGTTCCCGGTGATCTCGCTCCAGGTCTTCACCGTCCTGATCGCCCAGGCGATCATCGGCCTGCCCTTCCACGGCATCCGCGACCCGTTCCTGATCGGGACGACGCTGGTGACCGTCCTCAGCGGCGCCGTGCTCGGCGCCGCCGCATGGCACGTCGGCAGCGCCCGCGGGCGCCAGGACCTGGGCCTGCGCTGGTTCATCGCCTACTGCCTGCTGTCGGTCCCCTACACCGTGCTGCGCAACACCGTCGCCCAGGCGGCGATGGTCCGCGAGATCGTCGGCGACCGCCGCTGGATGGTCACGCGCCGGGATCCGCAGACCCCGCGCGACGGCCGCCGCCGGCGCCAGCAGCCGACCCGCCCGCCCGTCGCCCGGCCGCAGGTCAGCCGCGCCCAGGCCGCCGCTCCGGCGACCGTCAAGACCTCGACTCCCACCGCCGAGACCGCATGACCCTCCCGTCCCCGCACCGCGCCGTCCTCGTGACCGCCGCGGCCACCGCCCTCGCCCTGCCCTCGATCGGACAGGCCGCCTCGACGACCACGCCGCTGGCCGGGCCCAAGGACCCGCCACTCGAGCTGCAGGGCGGCTACGACCAGTTCACCGGCGGGATCCCGGTCCCGAACCGCTGGACCAGCGTCGCCGGCACCGTGCGGCTGCGCTGGAACGCGTCGCCGCAGCTGGCCGACGGCTCGGCGATGCAGGTCCGCGTCGGCGAGCAGATCGTCGGCACGATCAGCCTCCGGCCCGGCGCCGGCAGCGCGACGCTGCCGGTCCCGCGGCAGGCGCTGCGCGGCGACAACCGCGTGGTGCCGATCGCGATCCAGGCCCGGATCCGGCTGAAGAACGACGTCTGCCCGGCAACTGACGATCCGGCGGCGTGGCTCCAGTTCTCCCGCAGCTCGGCCCTGACGGTCGACGGGCAGGCCGCCGTCGCCGCGCCGCAGCTGAAGGACCTCCCGCGGGCGCTGCTGACCGGCGTCGGGCGCAAGCGCTCGCGGCTGCTGGTCCGCTTCGAGAGCGCGCCGACCGCCGCGTCGGTCCGCGCGGCCGCGCTGGCCGCCGGCGAGATCGACGCGCTGGCCGGCGACCAGGGGCTGCAGATCCGCGTCGGCCTGCCCGGCTCGCCCACCCGCCGTGCCGACGGCGAGGCGGCGATCGTCGTCCGCGGCGGCTCCGGTCCGGCGACGATCCGGACCACGCTGCTCGGCGGCACCCCGGCGATCGAGCTGTCCGGCAGCGACGAGCAGCTGCTGCGGGCCGCCGGCGCGCTGCGGCCGTCGGTCGCGCGGCGCCTGACCGGCGTGATCGCCCGCGGCGCCCAGCTGCCGGCGGTCAAGGCGACCCGCAGCAGCTTCCCCCGCCGCGTGCGCCTGCCGACCGGCTCGACCTCGGGCGTCGGCGAGGGCCAGATCAGCCTCGACTTCCGGGTCCCCGAGTACCTGGAGGCGCTGCGCGGCTCGCGTCTGCGCCTGGCCGGGACCTACGACGCCCCGGCCGGCGGCCGCGCGGTGATCGGCATCAACGGCCGCGACATCGACAGCCAGACGCTCCAGGCGAAGGGTCAGAGCCGCTTCTTCGTCGAGGAGGAGCTGGCTCCGCGCGGGCCGTCGCTCTACCGCGCCGACCTCCGCGCCGGCCGCAACACCGTCACCGTCTCGACCCGCCTGACCCGGCCCCGCGACCTGCGCTGCCAGCCGTCCGACAGCGGCGGCGGCGTCGAGGTCTCGGAGTTCGGCTCGGTCACCCTGCTGACGCGGCCGCGGCCGCTGCAGGCGACGATCAGCGCGTTCCCGTTCCCGCTCAGCCGCAAGGTCGGCTGGCAGGGCTCGACCGTCCAGCTGCCGCCGAAGCCGACCGAGGCCGAGCTGGCCGCGGTCCTCGGCACGCTGGCCGAGGCCCGGCGCGTGACCGGGGAGCTGGCGCTGCCGCAGATCGCGTTCGGGACCGGGGTGCCGCGCGGCACCGCGCTGGTCCTCGCCCGCCCCGGCCAGGTGCCGGCCGAGCTGGTCCGCGACGTTCCCGGTCCGAAGGACGCGGGCGTCCTCTCGGCCAGCAAGGACGGCAGCGCGGTCCGGATCCTCGCGATCGGCCCGAAGGCGCTGCGACCGCTCGCCAACGGCTACTTCATCGGCAAGGTCCAGGGCCGCACCGTCGAGTCGCTGAACGCCGACCGGGCGGCGATCCGCGTCGGCGACAAGGAGCTCGTGACCGGGATCCAGCGGGGCCCGGTGCCGTGGCGCTGGCCGCTGCTGGTGATCGGCCTGGCGATCCTGGCCTTCGCGGTCGTCGCGCTGCGGCGGACGCTGGTGCGCCTGCGCCGCCGGACCGCCAGCGCCCCGACCATGCCGACCGAGAAGGCCGACGAGCAGGGCGGGGATGGCGAGCGCCGCGACAGCTGACGCCGCGCCGCCGTCGGGCACGGCGAGCGCGGAGCGGGCGGCGGCCGCGGCGAAGGCCGCCGCCGCCAAGCGCAGGGCCGGGCGCCTGCAGGAGCTGGACGCCCTGCGGGCGCTGATGTTCCTGGTCGTCGTCTTCCACGCCCTGCAGGCATCGCGTGGCGACGTCAGCCTGAACGCGATCCGGACCTTCTCGGTCCCCGGCATCGTGCTGGGCAACATCGACGTCCTGCTGCCGACGTTCTTCCTGCTGTCGGGGTTCGCGCTCTATTACCAGTTCCTCGGCGCGATCATGCTCGGCCGGCCGCTGCCGCGCGGCGCGAGCTTCCTGTTCAAGCGCGCGATCCGCCTGATCCCGGTCTACGCGATCGTCTTCCTGGTCGTCTGGTTCTGGCGCTTCGGCGGCGGCTCGGCCCAGTGGATGGACCTGCTCTGGGGCATGTCGCTGATGCAGAGCTGGTCGACCGACCACATCTTCCGGACGATCGACCCGGGCTGGTACCTGAGCGTCGAGTGGCAGTTCGCCGTCGTCACGGCGATCGCGATCCTGCCGTGGCTGCGGATGGTCGCCCGCTGGCCGATGCGCAGCCGCCTGGCCGGCGCGCTGGTGCCGCCGCTGATCCTGATCGCGACCACGATCTGGTGGAAGAAGTCGCTAGCCTCCCACCGTGTCCCGGGCGATCACTGGGGCAGCTGGTTCGCCCCGCCGTCGTGGGCGCTGCTCTACGGCGTCGGGATGATCCTCGGGATGGTCCTGATCCTGCGCCCGCCCCACCGTTGGCGGCTGCCGAAGCCGCTGCCGATGGTGCTCTTCCTCGCCGGCAGCTCGTGGCTGCTGTGGCTGGAGGGGATGCGCGGCGTGTCCCGCTTCACCACCCAGTGGTACTTCGAGCTGGGGCTGCTCGGGTCGCTCTGCTGGATCTTCGCGACGATCACCGCCGACCCCGAGGGGCTCGTCCGGCGGACGATGCGCAGGCCGTTCGTGCAGCTGTTGGCGGCCGCCTCGTTCAGCACCTACCTGGTCCACGCACCGGTCCTGCGATCGCTCAACGCCCGCGACATCCTGCCGCTGAACGCCCCGGAGATCTGGCCCTACTCGACGGCGGCGATCATGATCATCTCGCTGACGCTGGGCGTGCTCGCGTTCCGCTACGTCGAGATGCCGCTCTCGTCGCTGGACCGGCTGCTGCAGCCGAAGCTCGACCACGAGACGAAGGTCACGAAGACCTTCGCGGCGAGCCTCGCCGCCGGCACCCGGCTGCCCGACGTCACGGTCGGCGACGGCGACGGCCGGCCGGTCCCGCTGCCGACGCTGGCCGACCGGCGGCCGCTGCTCCTGCTGCTGCACCCCGCCGATCCGGTGCCCCGCGGCGAGCCGGCGCTGCACGGCACCCGCGGCGCGCTGCGGGCGCTCGACGGGATCCGCGTCGCCGCGGCCGGCCTCGGCGTCGACCTGGCGACGCTGTCGCCGCGGGTGCCGCTCGCGGTCGAGTCGGGCCGCCCGCCGCACCCGCCCGAGGTCCACGACGAGGACGCCGGCCCGATCGCGCGGTTCCAGGACCCGAAGGCGGCCGCCGCCCGCGCGCTCGGCGCGCTGGTCGTGCGGACCGCCGCCGGCGACCAGCAGCCGGAGATCGTCCTGCTCGCGGTCGCCCGCGGCGGCGAGATCGTCGAGGTGGTCCGCGACGACGATCCGCACCGGATGATGCGCCGCGGGCTGGAGCGGCTGACCCCCGGCCCGGGACACGCTCCGGCGGCGGCCCCCGTGCCGGCGGCCACCTGATCCGCTCCGCCCCGCAGGCCGCGCGGCCTGCCAGGATCGGGGCGTGACCCCGCTCGTGATCGAGACCCCGCACGGCCCGGCCCACGCCCACCCGCACCTGGTCGACGAGCCGCGGGCGGGGCTGGTGCTCGGGCACGGCGCGGGCGGCGGGATCGGCGCGGGCGACCTGGTGCGCGTCAGCGAGACGGCGCAGGAGCAGGGCGTCTCGGTCGTCCTGGTCGAGCAGCCCTACCGGGTCGCCGGCCGCCGGGCCCCGGCCCCGGCCCACCAGCTCGATGCGGCCTGGGTCGCGGTGATCGCCCGGCTGCGGGAGCACGAGCTGGCCGGCCTGCCGTTGGTCGTCGGAGGCCGCTCGTCGGTCGCGCGCGTGGCCTGCCGGACCGCCGCCGCGACGGGCGCGGTCGGCGTCGTCTGCCTGGCGTTCCCGCTGCTGCCGCCCGGGCGCAAGCGGACGCCGGTCAGCCGGTTGCCGGAGCTCGACGCGGTGCCGGTGCCGACGCTCGTCGTGCAGGGCCTTCGCGACCCGTTCGGGATGCCGCCGGAGGGCCCTGGCCGGACGATCGCGACGGTCGCCGGCGACCACAGCCTGCGCTCTGAGCACGCGACGATCGCCGCCGCCTTCCGCGACTGGCTGGCGACGGTCGTACCCGGCGGCCCGGCGCGCGGCTGACGCGCGCCCGCGCTCAGGACGGCGTCGTGTCCTCGCCGGCCGGCGGCTCCATCGTGGTGCCCTCGCGCAGGGCCCGCAGCGCCGCCTTGCGCTGCTCCTTGCTCGTGCGGTCGAGCATCAGGATCCCGTCGAGGTGGTCGATCTCGTGCTGGAGCCGGCGGGCCAGCGGGCCGCGGGCGTCGATCGCCACCTCGCGGCTGCTCAGGTCCAGGCCGCGGACCCGGACGGCGCTCGGCCGCTCGACGTCGACCCAGACCCCGTCGAGCGACAGGCAGCCCTCGCCGGCGACGTCGGTCTCGTCCGAGGCCCACTCGACGACCGGGTTGACCAGCGTCGCCGCCGCCCCGTCGGAGTGCTCGCCCTCGCGGTAGACGAAGTAGCGGCGCATGATCCCGACCTGGGTCGCGGCCAGCCCGGCTCCCAGCGCGGCGTCCATGATCTCGATCATCCGCCGGGCCTCGCCGACCAGCTCGGCGTCGATCTCGTCGACCGCCCGCGCCACCGCGCGCAGGGCCGGATCGCCCCACTGGCGGACCTGCTGCAGTGCCTGCCGGCGGCGTTCGAGGACCTCGGGCGTGATCTCGGTCGGGCGGGCCATCGGCGCACGGTAGCCGATGGCGGTGGCGGCGCGACCGCCGCGAGACCGGCCGCCGCCGGGCTCAGCCCAGCGTCGGCACGGCGTCGGGCGCGGTCGGCCGGACCAGGCCGCGCTCGTGCAGGACCTTCGCCAGCTGGATCGTGTTGGTCGCCGCGCCCTTGCGCAGGTTGTCGCCGACCACGAACAGGTCGAGCGCGCGGTCGTTGCCGGGGTCGCGGCGGATCCGGCCGACCAGCACCTCGGGCCGCCCGTCGGCGTCGATCGCCAGCGGGTAGACGCCGCCGGCCGGGTCGTCGCGGACCAGCACCCCGGGAGCGGCCTCGAGCAGCTCGCGGGCCCGCTCCGGGCTCAGCGGCTCGCGGGTCTCGACGTTGGCGGTCTCGCTGTGGCCGTTGATCACCGGCACGCGCACGCAGGTGGCCGAGACGCGGATCGTCTGGTCGCCGAGGATCTTGCGCGTCTCGTTGATCAGCTTGTGCTCCTCGTCGGTGTGGTCGTCGACGAAGCTGCCGGCGTGCGGCAGGACGTTGAAGGCGATCTGGTGGGCGTAGGAGCGCGGCGCGGGGACCGGGGTGCCGTCGAGCACCGCCCGCGACTCCTCGAGCAGCTCGTCGACCGCGACCTTGCCGGTGCCGGAGACGGCCTGGTAGGTCGAGACCACCAGCCGCTCGATCCCGGCCTCCTGCTGCAATGGCCGCAGCGCGACCATCAGCTGCATCGTCGAGCAGTTCGGGTTGGCGACGATCCCCCGGTGCTCGTCGAGCGCCTCGGGGTTGACCTCGCTGACCACCAGCGGGACGTCGTCGTGCATCCGCCAGGCCGAGCTGTTGTCGACCACGACCGCGCCGGCCCTGGCGAACTTCGGCGCCCACTCGCGGCTGGTCGCGCCGCCGGCGGAGAAGACCGCCAGGTCGAAGCCCTGGATCGTCTCGTCGGTCAGCGGCTGGACGGTCAGGCCGCGCAGGGTCCTGCCGGCCGAGCGTGCCGAGGCGAAGGGGACGATCTCGCTGATCGGCAGGCCTTCGCCGGCGGGCGCGACGCCGTCGCGCGCCTCGCGAACGGCCGCCAGCGCGTCGCGGGCGTCGTCGTCGCGCGCCACGCCGAGCTCGTCCAGCAGCACGCCGCCGACTTGGCCGGTGGCCCCGACGACGGCGATCCGGTACCCGTTGCTGGCGCTCATCCACCAAGGGTACGATGCGCCGCACGCCGGCCGCTCTGCCGATCCGGCATGGCCGCCCTGCGCGATCGGTTCGACCCCGACCGGCGTGCCATGCCGATCCGCTATCGGCGCAGACGCCATCGGTTGTCGCGCGGCGTTGCGACGTTCCGGTCGACCAGCGTCCGCAACGTCACAACCGCTCACTCGACCCACCCGCCGCCACCCGTCGCTGTCACGTTCCGGACGATCGGCGTCCGAAACGTCACACCAACCGTCAGCCCGTTGACCGCCACGTCACGACCGCCCACCCGACCCAGCCAAGAAGGAGCCGCCCACCCATCGACGAGCAACAGCCGGTGGCAGCCCACCCACCAGCCACCCCCACCCGCCGACCGGCGCCCCCCGCTACCGCCGGCTCTTGGACCAGGAGTTGATGATCCGCTCGCAGTTCCTCGTCCGCGGCCGCTTGGTGCCGTAGACCACGACGTCCTTGCCGCTGCCGCAGTCGATGACCATCGTCCCGTGGCCGAAGGCCTCGATCTTGTCGTCGCCGGCGTTGCCGCGGATCAGGTTGCGGCCGTTGCCGAGGACGCGGATCGTGTCGTCGCCGAGGCCGCCGGAGATCGTGTTGCTGCCGCGACCACCCTGGATGTAGTCCGACCCGGAGTCGCCCCAGATCGCCTTGTGGCCCTTCTGGCCGCCCATGATCGTGTCGGCGCCCGGCCCTCCGTGCAGCTCGTCGCGCTGCTTGTTGGCGCGCGGGCCGCCGGAGGTGTGGCTGGCGTCGCCGTAGATCTTGTCGCGGCCCTTGCGACCGAAGATCCGGTTGCTGCCGTGGCCGCCGTAGAGGCGGTCGTCGAGGTTGGTGCCCTTGAGGGTGCGGTTCGACCAGACCCGCGCGTAGCGCTTGACGCCGCGGTTGGCGACGTGCGGGGTCGGCTGCCGCAGGACGATCTCGCAGCCGACGATCATGCCCGTCTGCTGCCGCTTGAGGTCGCCGTCGCCGTGGTGCGGGTCGTCGAGCGGATGCAGCACGACGGTGTCGCGACCGGGGCCGCAGTCGACGCGGGTGACCCGGTTCTCGCCGTTGGCGTAGATCAGGTCGTCGCCCTCGCCGCCGATCATCGTGTCCTGACCCTCGTCGTTGGTCAGGGTGTCGTTGCCGGGGCCGCCGTCGACGTAGTCCGGCCCCCCGTTGCCGACGATCGTGTCGTCCCCGGCGTCGCCGTAGATCTTGTCCGGCCCGCCACCGCCGAGCAGCTGGTCGTTGCCGAGGCCGCCCCACAGCTTGTCGTGGCCGTCCTGGCCGAGGACGGTGTCGTTGCCGCCGTCGCCCTTCAGCTTGTCGTCGCCGGTGCCGCCGTCGATCCGGTCGTCGCCCTCGCCGCCGGTGATCTTGTCGTGGCCGCCCTCGCCGAACAGCTTGTCGACCGCCGGACCGCCGATCAGCGTGTCGGAGCCGCCCTCGGCGCGGATCGTCGAGCCGCCCGCCGACGCGCGCAGCGTCTCGGCGGACGGGTTGCCGCGGATCGACTTGCCGATCGCGGTCGCCGTGGTCGCCAGCAGCAGGCAGAGGGCGAGCACGACGGCGGAGGTGGTGCGGTTCACGAGACGCTCGTTTCAGGGGCGATGACGGGATGCCCCGGAGACCTACGAGAGTCCGGGACCCACAGACGACGTCGGCCGGATGATGTCCGATCGGACGTTTGCCGCCTGCATCTGGACGAGTTTCCGAGCGGCTTCGCCCGCCGGCTCAGCGGAACTCGCCGAACGGCTGCTCGGGGCGGATGGTGTCCTCCCCCGTCAGGCCGAAGGCGGAGTGCAGAGCGCGGACGGCCTCGGGGACCCGCTCGCCGCGGACGACGCAGCTGATCTTGATCGGCGAGGTGGCGATCATCTCGATGTTGATGCCCTGCTCGCCGAGCACGGTGAAGACCTTGGCGGCGACGCCGGGATGGGTCTTCATGCCGGCGCCGATGATCGAGACCTTGCCCATCTCGCCGTCGGTCCGGAGGCCGTCGATGCCGAGCTCGGCGACGAGCGGGGCCAGCGCCTCCTCGGCGGAGCGCACGTCGTCGCGCGGGACCGTGAACGACATGTCCGCGCGAGCGCCGTCCTCGACCGGCTCGTTCTGGATGATCATGTCGACGTTGACCCCCGCCTCGGCCAGCGCGGTGGCGATCCGGCCGGCGGCGCCGGGGTGGTCCGGAACGCCGACCAGGGTGACGCGCGCCTCGACGGTCGAGTGCGTGACGGCGGTGATCAGCGGGTTCTCCACGCTCTTCTCCTGGTGCTGTTGGACCTCGGCCTCGGAGACGACCCACGTCCCGTCGCCCTCGTCGAAGCTCGACCGGCAGTGGATGCGGACCCCGTGGTTGCGCGCGTACTCGACGCTGCGCAGCTGCAGCACGCCGGCGCCCGACGCGGACATCTCGAGCATCTCCTCGAACGAGACGGCGTCGAGCTTGCGGGCGTGCGGCTCGATCCGCGGGTCGGACGTGAAGACGCCGGGCACGTCGGTGTAGATCTCGCAGACGTCGGCGCCGACGGCGGCGGCCAGCGCGACCGCCGTCGTGTCGGAGCCGCCGCGGCCGAGGGTCGTGACGTCCTTCGCGGTCGACACGCCCTGGAAGCCGGCGACGAGGACGATCCGGTCCTGGTCGAGCGCCTCGACGATCCGGTCGGCGCGGACGTCGAGGATCCGGGCCTTCGTGTGCGAGGTGTCGGTGACGATCCCCGCCTGCGAGCCGGTCAGCGAGATCGCCTGGTGGCCGAGGTCGTTGATCGCCATCGCCGCCAGCGCGCAGCTGACGCGCTCGCCGGTCGACAGCAGCATGTCCATCTCGCGCGGGGCGGGACGGTCGGAGATCTCGAAGGCGTCGGCGATCAGCCGGTCGGTCTCCTTGCCGCGGGCGGAGAGCACGACGACGACGCGCTGGCCGGCCTCGCGCTTCCTGACGATCCGACGGGCGGCGTTCTTGATCCGCTCGGCGTCGGCGACCGACGTGCCACCGAACTTCATGACGACGGTGTCGCTGCTCATGCGCTCGGCGCACTCTACGGATCGCGTCGCCGAGGCGACGGCTCGCGGCCGGCGGGCCGCCGGTTCGAGCCCGCCGTCAGGCCGCGTGCAGCAGCGGCCGCTCGACCTTCGGCGCCTCGAGCCCGATTCGCCGGGTCAGGGCCCAGAAGTCGGGCAGGTGCGGGGCGACCGCCGGCTTGCCGCTGGTGATCAGGCCGACCGCCAGCTCGCGCCGCGGGTCGGCCCAGCCGAGCACGTTGGTGAAGCCCAGGTGGCCGAAGGCGCTGTCGGTGTCGGGGCCGTACAGGCTCAGCGCCTTGGCGCCGAGCATGTAGCCCGACGCGTGGCGCAGCGGGGCCCCGAGCGAGAGGTCGATCTCGCGGTGGGAGCGCTCGACGATCGCCCGCCGGATCGTCTTCGGCTCCAGGATCCTGACCCCGTCGAGGGTCCCTCCGGCGCGCAGCAGGTCGAAGAACCGCGACAGCTCGTCGGGGGTCGAGACGACGTTGCCGGCCGGGACGATCGACCGCAGGAACCGCGGGTCGTTGCTGATCTCGGTGACGTGATCGAGCGGGACTCCGAGCGCGCGGTCGAGCAGCGTCGAGAGCGGCGGCAGCGGCGGGGGTCCCGTCGGGTAGCCGAGGCCGACCCGCGGCAGGTCCTCCTCGGCGACGCCGTAGGACGTCCAGCGGAAGCCGAGCGGGTCGAGGATCTCCTCGCGCAGCACCTGGCGGATGTCCTTGCCGGTGACGCGGTGGACGATCTCGGCCAGCACGAACCCGCCGGAGACCGCGTGGTAGGCCAGCCGGCTGCCCGGCCGCGTGCGGACCATCGCGTCGGCCAGCTCGTGGAGCAGGAACTCGCGATCGTCGATCCGGTCGAGGTCGAGCGCCTGCTTGCGGATGTTCGGGATCCCCGCGCGGTGCGAGAGGACATGGTCGATGGTGATCCGGTGCTTGCCGCGACCGGCGAACTCGGGCACGTACTCCGCGACCCGGTCCCCGACGTGCAGCGCGCCGCGCTCGTCGAGCAGGTGGACGACGGTCGCGGTGATCGCCTTCGAGGCGCTGAAGATGCAGAACGGCGTCTCCGGCGTGGCCAGCTCGCGCTGCTCCACGGGCACCCGGTCGTCCTTCGGCCCGCCGCCGCGGGCCCAGCCGATCGTGCGGTCCAGGACGACCTGGCCCTCGCGCCGGATGCAGAGCCCGATCGCCGGATGGACGCCGTGGCGGTAGAGCCGCTCGACGTCCCGCCAGATCCGCTCGACGCCGTCGGCGCTCATCCCGACCGCGGCCGGATCCCGCTCGCGCGGGGAGCGGGTGACCAGCGGCGTCAGGTCGTGCGGGACGCGGATCCGTCGCAGCGGGTCGGGCCCGATCGGCGAGCGTGGCAGGCGCCCGAACGGCAGCGGCAGGGTCGGCGGCACGCGGGGAGCCTACGCGCCGCCGCCCGCGTCACGGCTCGAGGCGGATCACGTGCTCGCCGTCGTCGACCCGCACCCGCAGCTGCCGCCCGCCGGCCCACGAGCGGTCGCTGCCCAGCGCCGCCTGGGCCCGCCACGAGCGGACCCGGTCGGGCGCCGGGACCCGGCCGTCGACGGTCAGCCGCCAGGCCCGCCCGAGGATCGGCGGCACGGCGGCGAAGGCCGCGCCTTCCCACAGCTCGACGTCGCCCGCGCCCGACGTGCGGACCTCGAACGCACCGGCCGCGAACCGCTGCTCGAGCAGCCGCGGCTCCGACGCCTGCACCCGCGGGCGGCCGTAGTCCTGGGCGATCTGCGAGTCCCCGCGCAGCGCCCCGGTCGAGCGCAGCACGCCCCAGCCGTAGTCGCGGGACGGGTCCTGCTTCCAGACCCAGACGATCCCGCCGATCGCCAGCCGGTCGAGGTGGCCGAGGGTCTCCTCGCGGTGGGCCTCCCAGGGACCGCTCGAGGCACCCGGAAGCTCGGTCGGCACCAGCGCCGCGCCGTACTTCCCGGCCTCGACCGCCGCCCTGTCGAAGCTGTCGCGCAGCCGCGCGTAGGTGCCCTCCCCGATCCGGCCGTTGTAGACGTCGGTGTAGACGTGCGGGCCGTAGACCAGCTGGTCGTCGTCGCTGAAGCGCGCGGCGGCCCGGTCGTCGTCGGTCCAGGTGCGGGTGGCGTGCGGCTCGAACCAGATCGGGCCGTCGTAGCCGCCGTCGCGCAGGGCCGCGATCGTCCGCCGGTAGAACGGCCACAGGCGCGGGGCCGAGAAGCCGTCGGCGGCCAGCGGATCGGTCCCCCAGGGGTCGACCGGCTCGTTCCACAACTCGATCCCGGCGAACGCCGGACCCAGCTCCTGGCCGGTCGCCGTCACGGCCCGGACCGCGTCCGCGAAGTGCGCCTGGAGCGGCTTGCCCGCGACCTCGCGGTTCTCGAAGAACGCCTTCGCCGCCTGACGCGAGGCCGCCGTCCCGTAGTAGGGATGGCCGCCGCTGCCGGCCGCGGTCGAGGCGCCGCCGGTCAGCGCGGCCCAGGCCGGCGCCCCGTCGCTCTCGTCGCCGGACCGGCCCAGGCCACCGGCGTAGCGATCCTGGTGCATGTCCAGCAGCACGTAGATCCCCTGGTCGGCGAACGTCTGCGCGGCCGTGCGGACCTGGCGCAGGTAGCCGTCGTCGATCTGGCCGGCGGCGGGCGCCACCTTCGACCAGGACACCGCCAGACGCACCACGTTCAGCCCCAGCGCCCGGGCCTGCAGGCCGTCGGCCGGGGCGACGGGCACCGTCTGGCGGGCGCCGCGGTAGTCGACGAGCGCGTTGACGTTGGCCCCCCGCAGCAGCACCCGCCGGCCGTCGGCGGTCTCGAGGACCCGGGCGTCGGCCCGCCCGGCGACCCGCAGCGCGTCGGCGGCCCGCAGCGGGCGCTCCTGGACCGACGGGACCGGCGGTGGCCCGCCGCTCGGCGGGGTGGCCGGCGACGCCAGGCCGAGCAAGCTGAGGATCGCGCTCAGCACGCCGGAGATCAGGTTCATGGAGAGCGCGCCGGGTCGAGCGGTCGAGGCGCTCCGCCAAGGCTAGCGAGCCCGCCGCGCGTCTCGACCGCGATCGCCCGCCTACGGCTGCAGGCGGATGACGTGATCGCCGTCCGGGATCCGCAGGCGCAGCTGCCGGCCGCCGCCCCAGCCGCCGGTCCCGAGCCGCGCCGCGGCCCGCCAGCTGGTCAGGTCGGCCGCCGCCGGCGCCTGGCCGTCGATGGTCACGCGTCCCGCGACGCCGGTCGCCGGCTCGCTGGCCGCGAACGCGGCGCCGTCCCACAGGTCGAGGTTCCCCGCGCCGCGCGTGCTGACGGTCAGGACGCCGTTCTCGTAGCGCTGGTCGACCACCGTCGTGGCGTGCGCGAGCACCCGCGGCCGTCCGTAGTCGCGGGCGATCTGCGAGTCGCCGCGGAGGCTGCCGTCCGCCCTCAGCACGCCCCACCCGTAGTCGGAGCCGGGAGCCTGCTTCCAGACCCAGACCATCCCCCCGATCCCGAGCCGGTCGAGCTGGTCGAGCTCGTACTGGCGGTACGGCTCCCAGCTGCCGCCCGAGGCGCCGGGCAGCTCGGTCGGCACCAGCGCCGCGCCGTACTTGCGGGCCTCGGAGGCCGCGTTGTCGAAGCTCGTGCGCAGCTTGGCGTAGGTCCCCGACCCGAGCCCGCCGTAGACGTCGGTGTAGATGTGGGGCCCGTAGACCAGCTGGCCGTCGTCGCTGAAGCGGGCGGCCGCGCGATCGTCGTCGGTCCAGGTCCGGGCGGTGTGCGGCTCGAACCAGATCGGCCCCGCGTAGCCGCCGCCGCGGAGCGTGCCGATCAGGCGGCGGTAGAGCGGCCAGACCTTCGAGGCGCTGAACGTGTCGGTCGCGTAGGCGTCGGTCGCCCAGGGATCGACCGGCTCGTTCCAGAGCTCGATCCCGGCGAACGCCGGCCCCAGCTGCTGGCCGGCGCGGGTCACCGCCAGCACGGCCTGCGCGTAGTGGTCCTGGAGCGTGCGACCCGCGACCTCGCGGTTCTCGAAGAACGACTTGGCGGCCTGGCGCGACGCGGCCGTCCCGTAGTAGGGGTGGTTGCCGCTGCCGGAGGCGGTCGACGCGCCGTCGGTCAGGGCCGCCCAGGCGGGAGCGCCGTCGCTCTCGTCTCCCGACGGGCCCAGGCCGGCGGCGTAGCGATCCTGGTGCATGTCGAGCAGCACGTAGATCCCCTGGTCGGCGAAGACCTTGGCCGTGTCGCGGATCTCGCCGAGGTAGGCCTGGTCGAGCGTGCCCGGCTGCGGAGCGACCTTCGACCACGAGACGGCCAGCCGGATCACGTTGAAGCCGAGCGCCCGCGCCTGCACCCCGTCGGCCGCGGCGACCTGGACGGTGTCGCGCGCGCCGCCGTGGTCGACCAGGGCGTTGACGTTGGCGCCGCGCAGCAGCACCCGCCGGCCGTCGGCCGTCCGCAGGACCCGGTCCCCGCCGTCCTCCAGGTTCACGGCCAGCGCGTCGGCGCTGGCCAGGGGCCGGACCGCTTGCGGGGGCGGCGTCGTCGGGGCCGGCGTCGTCGGGCCCTGCGGGCTGCCGAGGCCGAAGAGGCTGAGCAGGAACAGGATCAGGGTCCAGAGGGCGTCCATTGCGAACGCCATCGACCACAGCCGGCGCGAGCGGCGATCCGCCACCCATGACTAGACGAACGATCTACCAGTCATGCCACATCGCCAGACGAACGTCGGTAGGGGTTGCGTTGGAGGTGCGGACATGCGTCCGCCATCCCAATCGACGCCGCTCGCGATCGTGCTCGACGACCAAACGCGCGTCAGATCGCGCGGCGCCCGGCGAGCGCGCGGCCGAGCGTCACCTCGTCGGCGTGCTCCAGGTCCGCTCCGACGGGCAGCCCGGAGGCCAGGCGCGTGACGACGACGTCGGGGCTGCGCTGCCGCAGCTCGGCCGAGATGTGCAGCGCGGTCGCCTCGCCCGAGGTGGTCGGGTTGGTGGCCACGACGACCTCGGTGACGGCCGCGCCGGTGTCCGGATCGCCTGCGGCGACCCGCCGGTAGAGCTCCTCCAGGTGCAGGTCGCGGGGCCCGATCCCGTCGACCGGCGAGAGCGCCCCGCCGAGCACGTGGTAGCGGCCGCGGTACTCGTGGGTCCGCTCGACCGGCAGCACGTCGGCCGGCCCCTCGACGACGCAGAGGACGGTCGGATCGCGGCGCGTGTCGGTGCAGATCTCGCACAGCTCGCCCTCGGCGAGGTTGAAGCAGATCCGGCAGTCGCCGATCAGCTCCTTGACCTCGATCAGCGCGTGCGCAAGCGCTCGCGCCTCGTCCTCGGGACGAGAGAGCACGTGGTAGGTCAGCCGCTGCGCGGTGCGCGGGCCGATGCCCGGCAGCCGCGCGAAGGCGGCGGCGAGCCGCTCGATCGGGGCGGGTTGCACGTGAGCAGGGTGTCACCCCGACCGGCGGCGCCGGTCGGGAGCGTGCTCAGTCGCTCAGAGCCCGAGGCCGCCGAGGCCCATCGACCCGAGGTCCATCCCGCCGGTCAGGCCGCCGAGCCGCTTCTCGGCCAGCTCCTGCGACTGCCGGATCGCCTCGTTGATCGCGGCCGTGATGGTGTCCTGCAGCAGCTCGGCGTCCTCGGGATCGATCGCCTCGGGATCGATCGTGATGCCGCGGATCTCGAGACCGCCGGTGATCTTGACGGTGACCATGCCGCCGCCGGCCGTGACCTCGAGCTCCTCCTCCTTCAGCTTCTCCTGCGCTGCAGCCATGTCGGCCTGCATCTTCTGGACCTGCTTCATCATCTGCTGCATGTTCGGCTGACGCATCAGCTGCCCTCTCCGTTGGGGCCGGCGGCGACGGCGCCGCCGGACTCGGTGATCTCTTCGGCCTCGAACTCGCGGACGACCCGGCGGACCAGCTCGTCCTCGGGCAGCGGCTGCTCCTCGGCCAGCTCGACGTCGGCGCGCTCCTCGGCGCTGACCTGGACCCGCAGGCCGTGGAGCTCCTGCACGACCTCGGCGATCAGCTGACGCGCGTCGTCGCGATTCAGCAGCCGCGCGGCGGAGCCCTTGCCGTTCGGCACGCCGAGCACCAGCACGCCGTCGCCGATCTTGACCGTCTGGGCGACCCCGATCGCGGCGCGGACGGCGCCGGGCAGCCGCTCGGCGATCGTCGGCAGCAGCTCGTCGATGTCGGCCGGCGTCGGCCCGCCGGCGATGCCCGGCTGCGGGGCAGGCGGCTGCGGGGTCGGCGTCGGGGCGGGACCCGGCGGGGTCGGCCCGGGCGCCGGTGCCGGCGGCTGTGGATCCGGCGTCGGGGTCGGCGGGGTCGGGTCCGGCGTCGGAGCGGGCGGGAACGGGGC
>NZ_AGUD01000208.1 GCF_000240225.1 Patulibacter medicamentivorans | reverse complement strand
CTCGTCCTCGACCTGCGGACCGCCGACGACGGCCCGCTGCCCGCCGGTCCCCGCGCCCTGCTGCTGGCCCGCGGGTCGCTGCACGCGCTCGACCCGTCCGCGGCCGGCTTCCACGCCGTCGCCCCGCTCGCCGCCGCCCGCGCGATCGAGGTCACGTCGACCCCGCTCAGCGACCCGCTCGCGGTCGAGCGGCTGGCCGCCTTCGCCGCCGCGATCGGCCGCGGCGTCGAGCCGGTCCAGGACGCGCCCGGCCTGGCGCTCGGCCGGGTCGTGGCGCAGCTGATCAACGAGGCGGCGTTCCTGATCGGCGAGGGCAACGGCACGCCCGACGACGTCGACGCCGGGCTGCAGCTCGGCGTCAACCACCCGCGCGGACCGGTCGCCTGGTCGCGGGCGCTGGGCCTGGACCACGTCGTGACCCTGCTCGACGCGCTCCACCGCGAGCTCGGCGAGCCCCGCTACCGCGTCGCCCCGCTGCTGCGGCGGCGGCGCGCCCTGAACCTGGACCTGGCCCCGACCCCGGAAGACGCATCATGAGCCTGCTCGACGGACGCCGCGCACTGGTCACCGGCGGAGGCCGCGGGATCGGCGAGGCGATCGCCCGCCGCCTGGCCGCCGAGGGCGCCCACGTCACGATCGTCAGCCGCACGCTCGACGTCGCCCAGCAGGTGGCGGACGAGATCGGCGGGGTCGCGGTCGGCGTCGACATCGCCGACCTCGACGCCGCGCACGAGGCGGTCACCGCGGCCGGCCCGCTCGACGTGCTGGTCAACAACGCCGGCTTCGACGATCCCGGCTGGTTCACCGACACCACGCCCGAGCGCTGGCGCAGCGTCGTCGACGTCAACCTGCTGGGGATGTTCGCCTGCACCAAGGCGGCGCTGCCGGCGATGCAGCAGGCGCGCTACGGCCGGATCCTCAACATCGGCTCCGAGGCGGGCCGGATCGGCTCCTCCGGCAACGCGGTCTACGCGGCGACCAAGGGCGGGATCATCGCCTTCACCAAGTCGATCGCGCGCGAGAACGCCCGCTTCGGGATCACCGCCAACACGATCGCGGTCGGCCCGATCGAGACCCCGCTGATGGACAAGGTCCGGGCCAAGGGCGAGCTGGGCCTGAAGATGGTCGCCGCGATGGAGCGCGGCACCCTGCTGGGCCGGCTCGGCGAGCCCGAGGAGGTCGCCGCGGTCGTCACCTTCCTCGCCTCCGAGCAGGCCGGCTACGTGACCGGCGAGAACCTCGGCGTCTCGGGCGGGATGGGGATCGGGTCGGCCTGAGCCGTCGCGGGCCCGCGACGGTGCGGGTCCGCCACCGTCGCCTGCGGGAAGTCCCCGAGGCGCGCGCGTCCGCCGGCGGCGATGGTGGCGGCGAGCCCCTTTCCCGAAAGGCCCGCCATGACCTTCGTCTGGTTCGTCATCTGGCTGATCGCCAACAACGTCGGCTCCCACGAGCCGCTGACCGCGCAACCCGTCAACGCCTGGCTGGCGACGTTGATCCTGGCCGTCGCGCTCGACCTGGGCGGCAACCACGCCCGCGGCGGCAGCACGTCCTAGCGCCCGCGGAACTCCGGCCGGCGCTTCTCCTTGAACGCCGCCACGCCCTCGGCGTAGTCGGCGGTCGTGGCGTGGCGCTGCTGCAGGTCGGCCTCGAGCGAGAGGTGCGGCTCGAGGCCGGCCAGCGCGGCCGAGCCGAGCGCGAGCTTCATCGACGCCAGCGCGACGGTCGGCGCGCGCGCCAGCCGCGCGGCCAGCGCCTCGCCGGCGGCGGCCAGCTCGTCGTCGGGGTGGACCGCGTTGATCACGCCCCACTCCAGCGCGCGGGCGGCCGGCAGCCGCTCGCCGAGCATCGCCAGCTCGGCGGCGCGCGCGTAGCCGATCCGGGCCGGCAGGTTGAACGTCGCGCCGCCGTCGGGCATCACCGCGATGTGGACGAAGGCCAGCAGGAAGTAGGCCGACTCGGCCGCGATCACCAGGTCGCAGGCCAGCGCCAGCGAGAAGCCCAGGCCCGCCGCCGCCCCCTGGACCGCCGCGATCACCGGCTTCGGCGCGCGCCGGATCTCGAGCACGATCGGGTTGTAGATCTGGCGCAGGCGGGTGTGCAGGTCGGGGTCGCCCTCGGCCGTCAGCTCGCGCGGGACCTTGACGTCGGCCCCGGCCGAGAACGCCCGCCCGGCCCCGGTGATCAGGATCGCCCGCACGGCGTCGTCGGCCGACGCCTCGCGCAGGGCGGCCAGGATCTCGCGGCCCATCTGCGGCGTCCAGGCGTTGAGCGCCTCGGGACGGTGCAGCTCGATGGTCGCGACGCCATCCCGGCGGGCGACGCGGATCGACTCGTAGTCGGCGGTCATCGCCGTCGATCATACGGCGTGTCCTGACGCATCGTCCGCGAAGCGACCGTCACGGCTATCGTGCCCGGCATGAGCCCCGAGGCCACCGAACCGCCGCTGCTGCGCGAGGAGCAGGACGGCGTCCTGCTGCTGACCCTCAACCGCCCCGACGTCCGCAACGCCGTCGACCTGCCGCTGGCCGAGGCGATGGCGGCCGCGCTCGACCACCTCGACGCCGAGCCGTCGCTGTCGGTCGGGATCGTCACCGGCGCCGGCCGCGGGTTCTGCGCCGGGATGGACCTGAAGGCGTTCGCCCAGACCGGCAAGCGGCCGTGGGCCGGCGACCGCGGCTTCGCGGGGATCGTGCGGCGGGCGTCGCGCAAGCCGCTGATCGCCGCGATCGAGGGCTTCGCCGTCGCCGGCGGGCTCGAGATCGCGTTGGCCTGCGACCTGATCGTGGCGGCGAAGGGCACGAAGATCGGGATCCCCGAGGCCAAGCGCTCGCTGGTCGCCGCCGGCGGCGCGCTGCGACGGCTGCCGCGCCTGCTGCCGCCGCCGCTGGCGCTCGAGCTGGCCCTGACCGGCGAGCTGATCACCGCCGACCGCGCCTACGAGCTGGGCGCGATCAACCGCCTGACCGAGCCGGGCCAGGCGGTCGCCGCCGCCCGCGAGCTGGCCGCCGCGATCGCCGCCAACGGCCCGCTGGCGCTGATCGCGGCCAAGCAGATCGTCCAGCAGCAGTGGTCGTGGAGCGACGCCGAGTTCTGGGACCGGCAGGCCGCGATCGCCGATCCGGTGATGACCTCGGAGGACGCGCGCGAGGGCGCCCGGGCGTTCACCGAGAAGCGCGAGCCGCGCTGGCAGGGGCGCTGATCCTGGCCGGCCGGCCAGTCCGCTGCTACGCTCCCAGGACAAGTTGCCCGCACAGCTTGTCCAGACACTTCGAGGAGCCCCGATGGCCACCGCGCCCGACGTCATCAAGCCCGACCACGCCGCGACCGCCCGGCACTTCATCTTCGGCGACGAGCACGACCAGCTGCGGGCGTCGATCCGCTCGTTCGTCGACCGCGAGATCGTCCCCCACGTCCACGAGTGGGAGCAGACGACGTTCCCCGACGAGATCGTCCGGCGGCTGGGCGAGGTCGGGTTCCTCGGCCTGTCGGTGCCGGAGCAGTACGGCGGCCAGGGCGGCGACTACTACTCCAACCTGGTGCTGGCCGAGGAGATCGCGCGCGGCGGCAGCGGCGGCCTGCTGATGGGCCTGTCGGTCCACACCGACATGGTGATCCCGCCGCTGCTGCAGTTCGGCAGCGAGGAGCAGAAGCAGGCCTACGTCCCGGCCGGCGTCCGCGGCGAGCAGATCTTCGCGCTCGGGATCACCGAGCCGGACGCGGGATCCGACGTCGCCGCGATCAAGACCCGCGCGGTCCGCGACGGCGACGAGTGGGTGATCAACGGGTCCAAGACCTTCATCACCAACGGCCACCGCGCGAGCATGATCATGCTCGTCACCAAGACCGATCCCGACGCCGGCTACGACGGCTTCTCGATCTTCCTGGTGCCGATGGACGCGCCGGGCATGGTCCGCGAGCAGAAGCTGTCGAAGATGGGCATGCACGCCTCGGACACGGCGCTGCTGGCGTTCCAGGACGTGCGGGTGCCGGCCGACGCGCTGCTCGGGCCCGACACCGGCAAGGGCTTCTTCCAGATCATGTGGGAGCTGCAGGCCGAGCGCCTGATCGGTGCGGCCGGTGCCCTGGGGTACGCCCAGTACGCCTTCGACAAGGCGCTCGCCTACGCCAACGAGCGCGCCACGTTCGGCCGCCCGCTCGGCAAGCACCAGGCGATCCGCCACAAGTTCGCCCAGATGGCCACCGACATCGCCGCGGCGCGCCAGCTGATCTACGGCACGGCGTGGTCCTACGCCAACGGCGACTACCCCGTCCGCGCGATCTCCCAGGCCAAGCTCAACGCCACCCAGGTCGCCTTCCGCGTCGCCGACGACTGCGTCCAGATCCTCGGCGGCGCCGGCTACATGACCGAGTACGACGTCGAGCGCGTCTTCCGCGACATCCGCCTGTACCGGATCGGGGCCGGGGCGGACGAGATCCTGCTGGATGTGATCGGGAAGTCGTACGGGTTGTAGGGGCGGGCGCCCGCGAGGGCCAGCAGCGTTCGGCTCGATTGGTGCGATCTGCCATCCGGATCGGCACCTGGTGCGCAGCATCCAGACCCTGGCCTGAGCTTCAGAGCACGCGCTAGCCTGCGGAACGAGATGGCTTCCTCCGACGCCAAGCCGGCGCCCCGCCCGACGCCGCCGCCGGTCAAGCCGGTGCCGCTGACCGTCTTCATCCCCGAGAACCGGGGTCGGCGCGGCGACGGCAGGCAGACTGAGGGTCCAGGGGACGCATCGTGTTGCAGGTGACGGCGTCCCGCAGGACCTTCACGCTGCTGCCAACTGACTGGCTGGCGTTCTAGTGATGCTGCCCGAGGACGAGGTCGAGCGGGCTCGCGCGCTGTGCCGGGCGAGGTCGTCGGAGGCTCTGGCCGATCAGGTCCGCATCGAGCTGGAGGTCGATCGTGGGGCGCTGACGATCGTCGAGGTGCAGGCGTCGTGGCACGCGCGGACCGAATGGACACGGCTGCCGGTCGCTCGACTGCGCTTCGCTAAGGGCACGGGACTCTGGACGCTCTATGCGCCAGGGCGCGACGCGCGTTGGCGACGGTACGAGGGTATCGGCCCCGCAGCAAGCGTCGGGCCGCTCCTCCGGGAGGTCGACCGAGACCCAACGGGTGCGTTCTGGGGCTGAGCGCACCAGGGCGTGACTCCGCGGCGCGCACGGAGGGCGAGGCGTCGCGTCGCCGCCGCGCTGCGGGGCGCCGCTCGCCGACTCGAACCGGCGACCTCCTGGCGCGATGCGGGGTGTCAGCTGTGGAAGGTGGAGATTTGCAGGGAGTTCGCCGGGCTTGGCGAGGCGTGATTGCCCGGGAATGCCTGCGGATTACGGAGGATTGGTGCCGATTCCGGCACTCGAGACGCCGCGTGCCTGATTGGCCTTCCGATCGGCGGCGCGCTTGGTTACGGTGGCGGCGTGTCCGATGTCCCCGCTCGCCTCCCTGCCGCCGAGGTCGCGACTTCGGACGCCTACCGCGAGCTGATCGGGACGCTGACCGGCCGGATCCGTGCCGCGCAGGGCCGCGCCGCGCGGGCGGTCAACACGGAGCTGGTGCTCCTGTACTGGTCGATCGGTCGTGAGATCCTCGACCGGCAGCAGGCCCTGGGTTGGGGCGACGATGTCGTCGGCCGGATCAGCCAGGACCTGCGCACCGACACCGGGGGCGTGCGGGGGTTCTCGCGGCGCAACCTCTTCTACATGCGGCGCTTCGCTGCGCTGTGGCCGGATCCGGAGCAAGTGCAGACGTTGTCTGCACTTTTCGGCTGGTCGCATCACCAGGTGCTGCTCGATGCGTTCGCAGGGGACCCGGAGCGCTACGAATGGTACGCCGCGCGTGCCGCTGAGCAGCGTTGGACCGTTCGGCATCTCAAGGCCCAGGTCGACCTGAGATTGCACGAGCGCATGGGTGCCGCGGTCGCCAACTTCCCGGCCGTACTCGAACCAGCCGACGCGCAGCGAGCGCTCGACGCCACCAAGGATCCGTACGTCTTCGACTTCCTCGACCTGCGCGAGAGCGCGCACGAGCGCGAGCTGGAGCAGGCGCTGATCGACGACATCCAACGGTTTCTGCTGGAACTCGGTACCGGGTTCGCGTTCTACGGTCGGCAGAAGGCGCTGCAGGTCGGCAAGCGGGAGTTCTTCCTCGACTTGCTCTTCTACCACCACGCCCTGCGACGGTTCGTGGTGATCGACCTGAAGATCGGCGCGTTCGAGCCCGAGCACGTCAGCAAGATGAACCTCTACCTCAACGCCGTTGACGAGCAGTTCCGCCACGGCGACGACCAGGAATCGGTCGGGATCATCCTCTGCACCAGCCGCGACGAGACGGTCGCCAAGCTTGCCCTGCACCGCGTCTACGCCCCGATCGCCGTCTCGACCTGGCGCACCGACACCCCACCAGCTTTGCCGCCGGTCGACGTCACCGACGAGATCCCCGCGGACCTCGGTGAGCTGGCGCAGCTGGACGATGTGCGGAGTCGGCTGGTGGAGCGAGTGGCTCGGCGGGCGGCCGAAGAGAACGGGTGACGAGCTGTAGGTGCTGAGGACGTTGTTCTGATCGTTGGGGCCGGATCCCGATGGGATCTGGCTGATCGTGGACGTCCGACACCGTCAAGACCGGCGGGCCCACCCACTTCCCGCAAGCCCCAGGCCCTGTTGCCGCATCGCGCCCGGATGAACAACCTCCTCAGGAACTACACCTGGCCGGCCCCGAACCGGCGACCTCCTAGGCACGGTCCAGGCGCTCTCTCCCGCCCTACCCCACCCCCTCGAACACCGCCGCCATCCCCTGCCCGCCCCCGATGCACATCGTCTCCAGCCCATAGCGCGCGCCCCGCCGGTCCAGCTCGCGCAGCAGCGTCGCCAGGATCCGCACGCCGGTCGCGCCCACGGGGTGCCCCAGCGAGATGCCCGAGCCGTTGACGTTGAGGCGGGCGAAGTCGCCCTCGCCGAAGTCCCACGAGCGGGTGCAGGCCAGGACCTGGGCGGCGAAGGCCTCGTTCAGCTCGATCAGGTCGATGTCGCTCAGCTTCAGGCCCGCGCGCTCCAGGGCTCGCGACGTCGCCGGGACGGGGCCGATGCCCATGGTGCGGGGCGGCACGCCGGCGACGGCCCAGGACACCAGCCGGCCGAACGGCTTCAGGCCCAGGGCCTCCGCGCGCTCGGGCGTCGTGACGATGCAGGCCGACGCGCCGTCGTTCTGGCCGCTCGCGTTGCCCGCCGTGACCGTCGACGCTGGATCGACCGCCCCGCGGATCGGGCGCAGGCGGCCCAGGCTCTCGATCGTCGTCTCCGGGCGCGGGTGCTCGTCGGCGCTGACCACGACCGGCTCGCCCCGGCGCTGCGGCACCGTCACCGGGACGATCTCGTCGGCGAACCTCCCCTGCTCCTGGGCGGCGACCGCCTTCTGGTGCGAGCGCAGCGCCAGCGCGTCCTGCTCCTCGCGCGGGATCGAGAACTCCTCGCGCAGGTTCTCGGCCGTCTCGAGCATCCCGCCGGGCACCGGGTAGTCGCGCCCGCCGGCCGTCACGCGCGCTCGCGCCAGCCGGTCGTGCAGCGTGATCCCGTCGCCCCCGGCACCCCAGCGCATCTCGGTCGAGTAGTGCTCGACCTGGCTCATGCTCTCGGCCCCGCCCGCGATCACCAGGTCGCTGACCCCGGTCTGGACCTGCATCGCCGCCGTCACCACCGCCTGCAGGCTCGACCCGCAGCGGCGGTCGATCTGCAGGCCCGGGGTCTCGATCCCCAGCCCGGCGTCGAGCGCCGCGACCCGGCCGATCGCCGGCGACTCGCCGCTCGGGTAGCACTGGCCGAACAGGACGTCGTCGACGTCGCCCTCCCCCAGCCCCGCCCGCGCGACCAGCTCGCGCAGCACGGTCGCCGCCAGGTCGGTCGCGGTCAGCTGGCGGAAGACGCCGCCGTAGCGGCCCACGGGCGTGCGCAGCGGCTCGCAGATGACGGCGGGGCGGAGGGTGTCGGACATCGGGTCTCGGTTCGGGTGGGGTCGGGTCGGAGGTCTGGGGTTGGTGCGGCGGTCAGCCGGCCGGGGCCAGCCGCTCCTGCGCCAGGCGCACGAGCCGGAACTTCTGGACCTTCCCCGTCGGGGTCGTCGGCAGCTCGTCGGCGTCGAGGAACAGCACGTGCTTGGGGACCTTGAAGCGGGCCAGGCTGGCCTTGCACAGCTCGATCACCTGGTCGGCGTCCAGCTCGGCGCCCGGGTGGCGGACGATGCAGGCGCAACCCGCCTCGCCCCAGCGATCGTCGGGCACGCCGATCGCGAACGCCTGGCTGACGGCGTCGTGGGCGCTCAGCAGCTCCTCGATCTCCTTCGGCATCACCAGCTCGCCACCGCTCTTGTACAGCTCCTTGCTGCGACCGGTGATCTGCAGGTAGCCATCCTCGCGCACGCGGCCGAGGTCGCCGGAGTGGATCCAGCCGTCGCGGATCGCCAGCGCCGACTCCTCCGGCTTGGCCCAGAAGCCGAGCATGTTGGTCGGCCCGCGCGAGACCAGCTCGCCCTCGGCGCCGGGCTCCAGGTCGCGGCCGTCGACCGGGTCGATCGTCTTGTACTCGGTCAGCGGACCGTCGCCGGCGTCGAGCCCGGCCGCGCCCGCGATCTTCGGCCGGCCGACCGTCTCGGACGTGAACGCCAGCGGGTCCTCCGGCAGCGTCAGGGTCATCGCGCCGCCGGTCTCGGTCATCCCGTAGCCGGTCACGATCTCGCTGACGCCCAGCTCGGCCTGGACCTTCTCCCACAGCCAGACCGGGGCCGGCGCGGCGCCCGACAGGATCGCGTTCAGCGACGACAGGTCGTGGCGCTCGCGCGCGGGATGCTCCAGCAGCGCGACCGTCATCGTCGGCACGCAGAGGATGTCGGTCGCCCGGTGACGCTCGATCCCGGCGAAGTACGCGGCCGGGTCGAACGCCGTCTGCGGGACGATCGCGCCGCCGACCATCGTCGCCGCCAGCAGCCCCTCGACGTAGCCGAACATGTGGTAGCAGGGCAGCGAGAAGAGGATCCGCCGGCCGTCCTCGAAGGCCCTGCTCAGCGCCGAGCCGTGGGCCGTCCGCAGGACCGCGTCGTGGGTCACCAGCACGCCCTTCGGCGATCCGGTCGTGCCCGACGTGTAGAGGATGTCGCCCACGTCGTCGGGAGCGCGGCGGGCGCCGTCGGACGCGCCGCGGTGGGCGTCGCCGAGCGCCGCCAGCCCCTCGACCGTCAGGACGCCGTCGCGCGGCGCGCCGCCGTTCGGCAGCTGGATCACGTGCGCCAGCTCGGGCAGCGCGTCCAGCGGCGGCGCGGGCTCGTCCGTCGGCGCGGCCGGCAGCCGGTCCCAGCCGGGCGCGATCGCGTCGAGCATCGCCGGGTAGTCGAGCCCCGCGAAGCCGGTCATCGTGATCAACGTCCGGCAGGAGGACTGCTCCAGCACGTAGGCCAGCTCCTCCTGCCGGTAGAGGTAGTTGAACGGGATCGCGACCCCGCCGGCCCGCGCGATCGCGAACTTCAGCGGCGCGAACTCCAGCTCGTTGGCCATCAGCAGGCCGACGTGGTCGCCCGGCCGCACGCCGAGCGCGACCAGCCCGTCGGCCAGCCGCCGCGACCACTCCGCCGTCTCGGCGTAGCTGATCGTCCGCTCGTCGGTGATCACCAGCGGCCGCTCGCCGAACGCCGCGGCCTGCTCGTCCAGCCAGGCGTCGAGGGTTCGCGGGGTCCAGGCGGGGAAGCGGGCGCGCAACGCGGCGCGGCGCTCGTCGATCGTGCTCGGCACGGGGTCCTCTCTCCTCGGGGGGTGTTGCGCTTCGGTCGGGCGGGAAGGCCCTCAGAAGAGGTCGGCGAGGACCCGCAGCGTCGGCGCGTCGGCGAGCGCCAGCAGCGTGTCGACGCGGGTCTCGCGCCACTGGTCGAGCCGGTCGCGGATCCGGTCCTTGGGACCGACCAGCGACATGTCGTCGACCAGCTGAGCGGGCAGCGCGGCGGCGGCCTCGGCCTTCCTGCCGGCCAGGAACAGCTCCTGGATCTCGTCGATCTGGCGCTCGTAGCCCATCCGGCGCGCGACGTCGGCGTGGAAGTTGCGGCCCTTGCCCTTGGCCCCCATCCCGCCGAAGTAGAGGGCGTAGAACGGGCGCAGCTCGTCGATCGCGCGCTCGACGTCGTCGCCGAGCGCGACCGGGATCGTGCAGGCGACCTCGAACGTCTCGTCGCTGCCGCGGGCGCCGTCGCGCGCGAACCCCTCGGCCAGGCGCTCGCGGTAGTACCAGTCGAAGCTCGGCGCGTAGAGCATCGCGATCCAGCCGTCGGCGATCTCGGCGGTCTGGGCGATGTTCCTGGGCCCCTCGGCCGCGATGAAGATCGGCAGGTCGGGCCGCTGCGGCTTGAGGATGCTCTTCAGCGGCTTGGCCAGGCCGGTGCCGCCCTGGAGCGGCAGCCGGTAGTGCTCGCCCTCGAAGCTGACCGGCGCCTCGCGGGCGATCACGCGGCGGACGATCTCGACGAACTCGCGGGTGCGGGCCAGCGGCTTGGCGAACTCGGCGCCGTACCAGCCCTCGACGACCTGGGGACCGGACGCGCCGAGGCCGAGCACGAAGCGGCCCTCGGACAGCCGGTCCATCGTCAGCGCCGCCATCGCGGTCGCGGCCGGGGTCCGGGCCGAGATCTGCGCGATCGCCGTCCCGAGCCGGATCCGCGACGTCTGCGATCCCCACCAGGCCAGCGGCGTGAAGGCGTCGGATCCGTAGGCCTCGGCCGACCAGACCGAGTCGATGCCCAGCCGCTCGGCCTCGAGCACGCGGTCGGTGCCGTCGGCGGGCGGGTCCGAGCCCCAGTAGCCGGCGTTCAGGCCCAGCTTCAACTCGCGGCTCATCCCTGCTCCTTGCCGACGATCGAGATGAACGAGACGCAGGTCCCCGGCCGCCCGCCGAGGTTGTGCGTCATCCCCAGCTTCGGGTCGGCCAGCTGCCGCTCCCCCGCCTCGCCGCGGAACTGCTGCCAGCACTCGAACAGCATCCGCAGGCCGCTGGCGCCGACCGGGTGGCCGAAGCTCTTCAGGCCGCCGTCGGCGTTGACCGCAATCCGCCCGTCCAGGTCGAAGGCCCCGTCGAGCACGTCCCGCCACGCCTGCCCGCGCTCGGAGAAGCCCATGTCCTCCATCAGCACGATCTCGGTCGGGGTGAAGCAGTCGTGGACCTCGGCCAGGTCGATCTGCGTCCGCGGGTCGGTGATCCCGGCCTGGGCGTAGGCGTCCTTCGCGGTCCGCACGACCTCCTCGAAGCTCGTGTAGTCGTAGGCCGGGTCCATCGGGCCGTTGGCGGGACCGGCGACGAACGACAGCGCCTTCACGAAGATCGGGCGATCGGTGTACTCGTAGGCGTCCTCGGCACGGACGATCAGCGCGCAGGCGGCGCCGTCCGAGACGCCCGAGCAGTCGAAGACGCCGAGCCGGCCGGCGACCAGCGGCGAGGCGGCGATCTTCTCCTTCGGCACCTCCTTGCGGAACTGCGCGCGCTCGTTCAGCGCCCCGTTGCGGTGGTTCTTCCAGGCGACGTGGGTCATCGCGTCGCGCATGTCCTGGGGATCGACCCCGTAGCGCTTGCAGTAGGCCGGGTCGAGCAGCGAGAACGCGGCGGGCGCGGTCACGGTCAGCTCGGGCGCGGTGCCGTCGCCGGCGACGTTGCTGCGCACCAGGCCCGAGTAGCCGGAGTCCTTGAGCTTCTCGACCCCGACCGCCATCACCCGGTCGTAGGCGCCCGACGCGACGGCGTAGCAGGCGTTGCGGAACGCCTCCGAGCCGGTCGCGCAGAAGTTCTCGACCCGGGTGACCGGCTTGTAGTCCAGGCTCAGCGGCTTGGAGAGGACCATCCCCGACTGGCCCGAGCTCATCGTGCCGAGCCAGAACGCGTCGACGTCCTCGACCGTGATCCCCGGCGTCGAGGCGAAGCACTCCTGGGTGGCGTCGACGAGCAGGTCGTCGGCGGAGCGGCCCCAGTGCTCGCCGAACGGCGTGCAGCCCATCCCGACGATCGCCACCCGGTCGCGGATCCCGTTGCTGGCCATCAGTGCTCCTCGTCCTCGTCGCGCCCGACCGCCAGCGGCCGGGCCTTCCAGAAGTAGTTGTGGACGCCCTCGACGGTGTAGAGCCGCCGGAAGGTCGTCTCGACCCGCGTGCCGATCGCGACCGTCGACGGGTCGCCGTCGGTCAGCTCGAGCGTGTAGCGGCCGCCGCCGTCGAAGTCGACGACGACGTTGGTCAGCGGCGGCGAGGGCGAGAACGCCAGCCGGTCGACCGTGAACGTGGCGACCGTCCCCGGCTGGGCGGCGAGCGGAATCGGGTCCATCTCGTCGACGGTCCGGCAGCGCTTGCAGACCCGGATCGGCGGCACGTGGACGAACCCGCAGGCCCGGCAGCGGCTGCCGGTGAAGGCGAACTTCCAGGCCTCGGCCCGCGCAGACGGCGGGGCGGCGGGGCGGTCGGGCTCGGGGCGTCGCGGCGGCTCGCGTTCCAGCAGGCCGCGCCAGGTCAGGTAGGTCGCGTAGCGCAGCGCCCGGCCGCCGGCCAGCTGGGCCTCGACCCCGGCGCGCGCTCGCTCGCCGCGACCGGTGGCGATCGCGTCGGTCGTCCGCAGGACGCTGGCGTCGGCCCCGTCGGCGGCGACGATCAGCAGGATCGTCTCGCCGGGGCCGGCGCGATCGAGCACGGCGGCCAGCCGCAGGCCGGGGTCGGCGGCGCCGCAGTAGCCGATCGCCAGCGGGGTCGCCGGCGTCCGCCCGGGGAAGCGCTTGGCGACCTGGGCCGCGGTCCGTGCGTGGGGCGAGGAGACGACGACGTGGTCGGCCTGCTCGACGCCGGCGGCCGCCAGCGCCCGCGCGACCGCGTCCTGGACCAGCGGCAGGTACTGCTCGAGGCCGAAGCGCTCCTCCCACTGGCGGCTGGCCTGCTCGCCCGGCGCCCGCCAGCGGTCGAGGAACTCGGCCGTCGCCGACGCCTCGGCCAGGACGACCGCCAGCGCTCCGTCGCCGGAGCCGAAGCGGAACGCCGCCGCCCCGTCGCCGCCGTCGCGCTCGTCCGCCGACCCCGGCCGGCCGCTGCGCAGGTCCGACAGCACGGCCAGCCCGTCGCCGGCGGCCGCGGCGCGCAGGGCGCCGACCGCCGAGCGCGCCGAGCCGGCCAGGTCGACGGCGAAGCCGCGGTGGTCGAGCCCGAGCGCCGCGTGGATCGCCGTCGCGTTGGTCTTGTCGACGTAGGCCGGGGCGGTGGTCGCGAAGTGGATCGACGGCGGGGCCGCGGACCCGAGGGCCAGCCGCCGGGCGGCCTCGACACCCATCGTCGTCGTGTCCTCGTCGAACGACGCGACGGTCCGCCGGCCGCGGCCTCCGCGGACCGTCAGCGCGCTGCCCAGCTCCTCGTGCTCGAGCCGGAAGCTCGGCACGTAGGCGGCGTAGGACTGGATCCCCGCAGCGGTCATCGGACCTCCCGATCGGCACATCGTTCACACATAGTGTCCAGACGGACCGTACCAGGCTTCGGCGCCAGGACCGCGCGGCCCTGGCCGGACGTCCAGCGGCCAAAGCACGACCCCGATCGGGGTCCGTGCGCCGCGCGCGGACGGCCGAACGGCTCATCTAGAGTCCGCCCCGCATGTCCGCCCCCCGCTCGACCCAGCTCACCGACCGCGAGCGCGAGGCCCTCGACGCGGCCCGCGACGCCGGGATCCACCGGATCTCGATCCCGACGCCGTTCGGGATCGGCGACGTCAACGTCTACCTCGTCGAGGGCGAGCCGCTGACGCTGGTCGACTGCGGGCCCAACTCGGCGACCAGCCTCGACGTGCTGGAGGCCGGCCTGGCGGACCTCGGCCACGCGCTCGCCGACGTCGAGCAGCTGGTCATCACCCACCAGCACCTCGACCACGTCGGGCTGGCGGCAACCCTCGGCCGCCGCGCCGGCGTCGCCGTCACCTGCCTGGACCTGCTGGCGCCCGTGCTCGAGGACTGGCTGACGTTCGCCGCCAGCGACGACGACGACGCGCGGACCCTGATGCTGCGCCACGGCGTCGAGCCGCACGTCGCGGACGCGCTGCGGGCGGTCGCCGAGATCGTCCAGCACTGGGGCGCGCCGACCCCGGTCGGGCGGCGGCTCGCCGACGGCGAGACGCTGACCCTGGGCGGCCACGACTTCACGACCCACCACCGCCCCGGCCACTCGCCGTCCGACACGCTGCTCCACGACCCGGCGCGGCGGATCGCCCTCTGCGGCGACCACCTGCTGTCGAAGGTCTCCTCCAACGCCCTGATCTCGCGGGCGCTCGACGGCAGCTCGAACGGCCGCCGGCCGCAGCCGCTGGTCCAGTACCGGCGCTCGCTGCTGGCGACCCGCGAGCTGGAGATCGAGATCGGCCTCGGCGGCCACGGCGGCCCGGTCCTCGACCACCGGGCGCTGATCGACGACCGGATCGCGCACCAGGACCGCCGGGCCGAACAGCTGCTGGGCCTCTTGACCCACGGCCCGCGATCGGCCCACCAGCTGGCGACGACCATGTGGGGCGACATCGCGGTCACCCAGGCCTACCTGACCCTGTCGGAGGTCCTCGGCCACCTCGACCTGCTGCTCGACGCCGGGCGCGTGACCGAGGACGACTCGGCCGAGGTCGTGCGCTTCGAGGCGACGTAGTCGCTCCGGTCCGATGCGACGTTGCGGTCGGCCACCGCCCGCAACGCCGCGCCGCGCCACCCGACCCGACCCTCCCGAACGCCCGCCCCTAGGCGAACGTCCGCCGTGTCCGTACACTCTGTCCAGGTCACTCGTGCCCTCCGTCACCCGCAGAGCCCACGCCACGCGCGCCGATCGTCGCGACGAGATCCGCGGACGGCTGCTGTCGGCGATCGAGCGGCTGCTGGACGAGGGCGAGAGCTTCACCGAGGTCAGCGTCGAGCGGATCACCGCCGAGGCCGGGCTCTCGCGGTCGACCTTCTACGTCTACTTCGAGGACAAGGGCGATCTGCTCCACGGGCTGGCGGCGCACGTCATCGACCTGCTGCTCGAGGCCGCCGGCCGCTGGTGGTCGCTGCCGCCCGAGGCCGACCGCGACGACGTCGAGCGCGCACTGCAGGCGCTGGCCACGGCCTACCGGCCCCACCAGACGCTGCTGGCGGCGGTCGTCGAGGCGTCGGCCTACGACCAGCGGGTCCGCGAGCACTTCGCCGGCCTGATGCGGACCGCCGGCGACCGGCTGGAGGCCCACATCCGGGCCGGCCAGGCCAACGGATCGATCCCCGCGGAGCTGGCGCCGGACGCCGTCGCCGGCTGGCTGGTGTGGATGGCCGAGCGCGGCCTCGGCACCCTGGTCCGGCCCGCCGACGCCGCCGAGGCGGACGCGCTGGTGCGGGCGCTGACGGCGATCGTCTGGAACACCCTCTACCGGCCCGCGCGGGATCCGACGCGGTCCGCCGCTACCGCTACGGTGTAGCGACGATGCCGTCGGTCACCCGCAAGCGCCAAGGGAGTCGCGCCGACCGGCGCCAGGAGATCCGGGGCAAGCTGCTCGCGGTGGTCGAGCGGCTGCTCGAGGACGGCGAGAGCTTCACCGAGATCAGCGTCGAGCGGATGGTGTCCGAGGCGGGCGTCTCGCGCTCGACCTTCTACGTCTACTTCGAGGACAAGGGCGATCTGCTGACCGCCTGGTTCGAGGAGATCCGGGCCGAGGTCACCGAGGCCGCCGACTCCTGGTGGGCCCTGACCGCCGAGGCGACCCGCGACGACGTCCGCGCGGCGCTCGACCGGATCGTCAAGACCTACCGCCCGCACACGACCCTGATGGCCGCCGTCTACGACGCCGCGGCCTACGACGCCAACGTCCGCGAGCTCGTCACCGAGATGATGGACAGCAACGTCGCCGGCCTGCGCAAGCACATCAAGGCCGGCCAGAAGGCCGGGTTCGTCGACGACTCCCTGCTGCCCGCCCAGACCGCCGGCTGGCTGACCTGGATGGCCGAGCGCGGCCTCCACCAGCTGGTCCGCACCGCCACGCCGGCCGAGCTCGACAAGCTGATCGACGCCTACACCGACATCGTCTGGAACACGCTCTACGCGCCGGCGCGCTGACGCCGCGGCCCGGCACGGGCCGCGACCCCGCGAAGCGACCTTCCCGAGGCCGGCCGATGCGCCGGCCTCGCCCGTTCCCGGGACCACTCCCGGGCCATCCCCGGGCCGCCCCCGAGACGGTTCCCGCGACGAGATTCGCCAGCGACCGGGAGCGCTCGTGTAGCCTGTGACACGACGTCCGGACGTAGTGTCCGATCAAGCTCTCGAGGAGGTCCCGGCATGACATCCACCACGGCCCCCGCGGTCGACCTGACCGAGGTCGATCTGACCGATCCGTCCTGGTTCCGGGACGGGCCGCCGCACGAGCTGTTCGCGCGGATGCGCGCCGAGACGCCGATCCGCTGGAACGAGACCGAGCACTTCGGCGGCTTCTGGTCGCTGACCCGGGCAGCCGAGATCGCCGCCGTCAGCCGCGACACCGCGACCTTCTCGTCGCACGCCGAGGGCGTCTTCGTCCAGCGCGACCAGGTCGCGCCGCTCGACCTGGTGCGCGCGGTCCTGCTCTACAAGGATCCGCCGGAGCACACGAAGTACCGCAAGATCCTCCAGAGCGCGTTCGTGCCGGCGACCGTCGCCAAGATGGAGGACGACATCCGCGCCGTCGTCACGCGGGTGCTCGACGACGTGATCGAGCAGGGCGCCTGCGACTGGACCCAGGACGTCGCCGTCCGCGTCCCGCTGCTGGTGCTCGCCGAGCTGATGGGGATCCCCGAGGACGACGTCCCGCGGCTCTACGAGTGGACCGAGCAGATCGAGGCCGCCCAGCGCGCGATCGAGCCGGCCCAGGCGGTCGAGACGTTCATGGCGATGGCGATGTACCTGCACGAGCAGGTCGAGCGCCAGGCCGCCGAGGGCAACAGCGACTCGCTGGTGATGCGCCTGCGCGCGGCCGAGGTGGACGGCGAGACGCTCGCCGACCCCGAGATCATGACCTTCTTCGCGCTGCTGGTCTTCGCCGGCAACGACACGACCCGCAACACCACCTCCGGCGGCCTGCTGGCGCTGCTCGAGCACCCCGAGCAGCTGGAGAAGCTGCGCGCCGACCCGGCGGTCATCCCCCAGGCGGTCGAGGAGATCCTGCGCTGGACGTCGGTCGTGAACTACTTCGTCCGCACCGCGACCACCGATACCGAGCTGGCGGGGCAGCCGATCGCCGCCGGCGAGAAGGTGATGCTCTGGTACGCGTCGGGCTCGCGCGACGAGGCCAAGTACGCCGATCCCCAGACCTTCGACGTCACCCGCAGCGAGCACGACCACATGGCGTTCGGCGGCGGCGGGCGCCACTTCTGCCTCGGCGCCGGCCTGGCCCGGCTCGAGCTGCGGATCATCTTCGAGGAGACCACCCGTCGCCTGCACGAGATCGAGCAGGCCGGCGAGGTCCAGCGGCTGCAGTCCTCGTGGGCCAACGGCCTGACGTCGCTGCCGATCCGCTTCCGCGCGGGCGCCCGGGTCGGCTGAGCGTCCAGGAGCGCAGCCGCGCCAAGCGGTCCCGCAGGGGGTCGCTGCTAACGTCCGCCGCCGATGCCCGACCAGCGTGCGGCCGAGCAGCCTCCCCCCGCGGTCGTCGTCGACGGCCTGACCAAGCACTACGGCGACGTCCACGCCGTCGACGGGATCGACTTCGCGGCCCAGCGCGGCGAGGTCTTCGGCCTGCTGGGCCACAACGGCGCCGGCAAGACGACGACGATCCGCGTCCTCACCGGGCGCACGCCGCCGACCGGCGGACGCGCGACCGTCGCCGGCCACGACGTGGTCGCCGACCGCGAGGCGGCGCGCGAGCGGCTGAACCTGGTCTTCGAGGACCAGAACCTCTACGACCGCCTGACCGGCCGCGCCAACCTGGCGCTGTTCGCCGAGCTCTACGACGCCCGCCCCGAGCGCGTCGACGAGTTGCTGCGGCGGGTCGGGATCGCGCACGCCGCCGATCGCAAGGTCAAGACCTACTCGACCGGGATGAAGCAGCGCCTGCTGCTGGCCCGGGCGCTGATCAACGACCCCGAGGTGCTGTTCCTCGACGAGCCGACGCGCGGGCTGGACCCGACGTCGGCGCGGACCCTGCGGGCGATCGTCCGCGAGCTGAGCGCCGCGGGGACCACCGTCGTCATCACCACCCACGACATGGCCGAGGCCGACGAGCTCTGCCACCGGGTCGCGTTCCTCTCCGAGGGCCGGATCATCGCGCTCGACACCCCGCGCGAGCTGAAGCTGTCGCTGGCCGCCCGGCGTGGCGGCCGCCGGGCGAGGGTCCTGCTCGACGACCGCAGCGAGCACGAGGTCGCGCTCGACGATCCCGCCGACGACCGGCTGCGCGCGTGGGCGGCGGAGGGCCGCGTCGTGACCGTCCACAGCGACGAGCCGACCCTCGCCGACGTCTTCGTCGAGCTGGCCGGCCGCAGCCTCGACGAGGACGGCCAGGAGGAGCAGCCACCGGACGAGCAGCCGGGCCGCCGCCCGTGGTGGCACTGGCTGGTCTGGCCCTACAAGCCGGGCGGCCGCCGATGAATCGCCGCCGGATGCTGGCGATCCTCCGCAAGGACCTGGTCGACGCGATCCGCGACGGCCGGGTGCTGGTCGCGATCCTGATCCCGGTCGCGCTCGGGATCTTCTACTCGCTCGCCTTCGACGACGACGAGCCGCGGCCGACCGCCAAGGTCGTCGTGGTCGGGTCCGGCGCGGACGCGGCCCGGATCGCCGCCGCGCTGCCGCGCGACGTCGGCCGCGCGATCGACCTGACGGTGCGCCGCACCAGCGACCCGCGACAGGCCCGCCACGACGTGGCGGCCGGCGACGTCGACCTGGCGATCGTCGTGCCGGACGGCCTGCTGGCGCGGGCCCGCGCCGGACGCGCGCCGCCG
>NZ_AGUD01000209.1 GCF_000240225.1 Patulibacter medicamentivorans | reverse complement strand
GCCCGGGCCGCCCGCACCGCGGCGGCGCGTCGCCGCACGCGCGGCGCCGATGCCGCCCCCACCGGCCAGGTCGACGGCGTCGTCGTCGGCGCGCAGTCGCCGCGACCGCCGGCGGCCGCCGGCGTCGCGGCGGGATCGGCCGGTGACGGCGGCGACGAGACGACGCTGGCGCTGGTCGGCGGGCTGGTGCTGGTGGCCGGACTCGGCTCCCAGCTCGAGCGGCGTCGCCCCCGGCGGGTGCTCTCGTGACCCCGTCGCTGGCGGCCGGCCTGGTCGGCGACGCGCTCTCCTCGATCGCGTCGGCGCTCGAGGTGCCGGTCCACGCCGCCGCGCTGCTGCTGCTGGCGCTGTTGGCGCTCGAGCTCGGGCGCGCGACGACCGAGGCCTGGCGCCGGCTGCGCCCGGGCCGGATCCCGCTCGCGAGCCTCGCCGAGACGGTCGTCCGGGATCCGCGGCAGGGCGCCGGCCTCGCGCGGCTGGCGCCGACGGCGATCGCCACCCGCGCCGTCGAGTCGATCGCGACCGCCGTCGGCACCGGCCGTCCGCGCGAGGTCGAGCGGGCGCTGGTCGAGTACGAGCTGGCGGTCCAGCGGCGGCTCGACCGCACGCGGCTGCTGGTCCGCGCCGGCCCGGCGCTCGGCCTGATGGGCACCCTGATCCCGCTCGCCCCGGGGCTGGCGGCGCTCGGCCGGGGCGACATCGCCGCGCTCGCGGCCGACCTCCAGACCGCGTTCGCCGCGACCGTCGTCGGCCTGCTGGTCGGCACCACCGCCTATGCGCTGACCGTCGTCCGCACCCGGGTCCTGACCGAGGACCTCGCCGCCCTCGAGCAGGCGGTCGCCGGGCTCGCGCCCACCACCGGCCCAGCGACCGCGGCCGCACTCGCGGCCGCCGCGGAGCCGATCCCGGCGACCGCCGGCCCGGCGACCGGAGCGCACCGATGAGCGGCAGGGTCGGCCTCCGCCGCCACAGGCCCGACGTCGAGGGCGACGACCCGCTCGACGGGCTCGTCAACCTCTTCGACCTCGGGATCGTGCTGGCCGTCGCGTTCCTGGTCGCCGGGCTCGGCCTGTCGACCTCGCGGACCGCGTCGCAGGCCACGCCGTCCTCCCGCGAGCGCACGATCACGACGCCGCGCGACGCGCGACGCGCGCAGGGGCGCGGCGAGGCGGTCGGCACGGTCTACCGGCTGCCCGACGGACGGCTCGTGCTCGCCGACCCCGCAGGCGGGCCGTCGGCCCCCGCCCCCTGACCGCCGCACCGCCGCACCAGATCTTTGGGTGCCCTAATTGCTTGCTACGCTCCTGGCATGCCGCCGCTCGACGCCCTCCCCGACCACGACGCTCCGGCCGAGGTCTTCACCGCCCCCGCGCCGCTGTCGCCGCCGGTCGCGTCCGACGCCCGGCTCTCCGCCGCCGAGGAATCACGGACGATCGTCGCCGGCGCCACGCTCGGCACCCTCGGCACGCTCTCCGACGACGGCGGGCCGTGGGCCTCGATGGTCGCCTACGCGACGCTGCCCGACGGCCGCCCGGTGCTGGTCGTCTCGACCCTCGCCGAGCACGGCCGCAACCTGCTACGCGACCCGCGCGCGAGCCTCAGCGTGGTCGCCCCCGCTCGCGGGCGGGACCCACTGGACAGCGGCCGCGTGACCCTCGCCGGCCGGGTCGAGCCGGCCGCCGGCGACGAGGCCGAGCAGGCCCACGACGCCTACGTCGCCGCGGTCCCGCCCGCCGGGCTGTTCGCCGGCTTCGGCGACTTCCACACCTGGCTGCTGCGCGTCGACCGGGTCCGCTGGGTCGGCGGCTACGGCCGGATGGACTCGGTCACGCCGGAGCAGTACGCCGCCGCCGAGCCCGACCCGGTCGTCCCCGGCGCCGACTACGCGATCGAGCACCTCAACGCCGACCACGCCGACGCGCTCTTGGAGATGGCCCGCAACCTCGGCGGCCACGACGACGCCGAGCAGGCCCGCTGCGTCCGCGCCGACCGCTACGGCATCGACCTCGCGGTGACGACGCCGCGCGGCCGCGCCAGCTCGCGGATCGGCTTCGAGGAACGGCTCGACGCGCCCTCGGGGCTGCGAGCCGCGACCGTCGCGCTCGCCCGCCGCGCCCGCGGCGCCGCGCTGCTGCCGATCCTGGCACTGGCACTGGCGATCGGCACGATCGGCGCCGGCGCCCCGGCCGCCGACGCCGCGCCGACCGCCAAGGTCGCCGCGAAGAAGAAGGCGGCCAAGACGAAGCAGTACAAGCGGATCGTCACCCTCTCGCCGTTCCTGTCCAACGCCGTCGCCCGGCTCGGGATCACGCCGGTCGCGATCGGCGACACGATCTCCGGCGTCGCCCAGCACCGCCGGCTGCGCAAGGTCCGGCGGCTGCCGCTGGCCCACCCGAACGGCCCGAACCTGGAGCAGCTGATCCGGATCAAGCCGGACCTGCTGCTCTCGTCGCCGAACTGGCGGACCGGAACGCCGCGGATCCGTCGTCAGGGGATCGAGGTCGTCGACCACCTGGAGCCGCTGCGGATCAACGACGTCTCCCCCGCCGTCCGCCGGCTCGGGAAGCTGCTCGGCCGCACCCGCCAGGCGACCTCCGCGATCAAGCGGATCGACCGCGGCATCCGCCAGGCCCGCACCGGGATCGCCAAGCGCCCGAAGGTGCTCGTGGTGCTCGGCGTCGGCCGCTCGACGATCGCCTTCCTCCCCAACAGCTGGGGCGGCGACGTCGTCAGCTACGCCGGCGGCGAGCTGGTCACGGCCGGGCTCAGCGCCTCGTTCAGCGCCGGGATCCCGGGCAGCTTCGCGCCGCTCAGCGACGAGGAGGTCCTGCGCCGCGACCCCGACGTGATCATCGTCGTGCCCCACGGCAACGTCGACGCGATCCAGTCGACCACCGACTTCTTCCGCAACAAGCCGGGCTGGGCGCCGACCCGCGCGGCCAAGAGCAAGCAGATCTACATCTCCGACCCCAACACGCTGCTGCAGGCCACGGACGATCCCGGCGCCGTGATCCGCAAGGTTCGCAGCGAGTACCTCCACAACTGATCCCGGATGGCCCTGCGCCAATCCGCCGTCCTGGCGGCCGCCGCGGCGCTGCTCGTGCTCGCCGCGCTGGCGTCGATCGCCCTCGGCTCGACGACGATCCCGCTCGGCGACGTGCTCCACGCGCTGCCGCTGGTCGGCGACGGCCGCGTCGACGCGGCGACCGACCAGATCATCGACAACCTGCGGATCCCGCGCACGGTCACCGCGATCGCGGTCGGGGCGGCGCTCGGGGTCTCCGGCGCGCTGCTGCAGGGCGCGCTGGCCAACCCGCTCGCCTCGCCCGAGGTGATCGGCGTCACCGCCGGCGCCGGGTTCGGCGCGATGCTGCTGCTGCTGGCGGTTCCCGACGCGGTCGCGCTCGTCCCGCTGAGCGCGCTGGCGGTCGGCCTGCTGGCGGCGGCGCTGGTCTTCGCCGTCGCCTGGAGCGGCCGCGGCGGCGGCAGCATCGCGCGCCTGATCCTGGCCGGGATCGCCGTCAGCGCGATCTTCACCGCCGGCACGACGATGCTGATGACCGCCTATCCCGACCGGGTCTCGTCGGCGATCTTCTTCATCGCCGGCTACATCGCCGACGACGGCTGGGGCGTGCTGGAGCACGTCTGGTACTACGTCGTCGCCGGCCTGGCCCTGGCCGCGCTGCTGGTGCGCCCGCTCGACCGGCTGGCGCTCGGCGACGACGTCGCGCAGTCGCTCGGCGTGCGACCGCGCGCGATCCGCCTGGCCGCGGCCGCGGTCGCGGCGCTGCTGGCGGCCGCGGCCGCAGCGCTCGCCGGCCTGCTCGGCTTCGTCGGCCTGGTGGTCCCGCATGTGATGCGGATGGCGGGCGGCACCGCCAGCCACCGCTTCGTGGTGCCCGCCTCGGCGCTGGGCGGCGCCGCGATCCTGCTGATCGCCGACATCCTCTCGCGCCGGATCGCCGCGCCGCTGGCGCTGCCGGTCGGCCCGTTCATGGTCGCGCTCGGCGTGCCGCTGTTCCTGTGGCTGCTGCGGAAGGCGGTGTGAGCGCGGTGCCGCCCGACGCGGGGACCCCGTCGCCCTCGACCGCCGGTCCGGGACCGGGACCGGCCGCTGCGCCGCTGCTCGAGGTCCGCGACCTGCGGGTCCGGATCGGCGGTCGCGAGATCGTCCACGCCGCCGACCTGACGGCGACGCCCGGGCGGCTGGTGGCGGTCGTCGGCCCCAACGGCGCCGGCAAGTCGACGCTCGTGCGGACCGCCGCCGGGCTCCAGCGCGCAGCCGGCGGCGAGGTCCACTGGGAGGGCACCGACGTGCGCCAGGTCTCCGGCCGGCACCTTGCCCGTCTGCGGGCGTTCGTGCCGCAGCGGGCGCGGGTGCCGGACGGGATCGACGTCCGCGAGGCGGTGATGATCGGCCGCTCGCCCCGGATCGGGGGCCTGCGCCGGCCCGGCCGCGCCGACCGCGACGCGGTCGAGGACGCGCTCCGGCGGGCGTCGGCGCTGGAGCTCGTCGACCGTCAGCTCTCGACGCTGTCGGGCGGCGAGCTGCAGCGGGTCCAGCTGGCGGTCGGGCTGGCGCAGGGCGCGCCGGTGCTGATCGCCGACGAGCCGACGTCCGCGCTCGACCTGGGGGCGACCGCGACCTTCGCGCAGCTGCTGCGGCGGCTGGCCGGGGACGGGCTGGCGATCGTGCTGGTGGTCCACGACCTGGCGCTGGCCGCCGCGATCGCCGACGAGGTCGTGGTGATGGCGGACGGGCGGACCGTGGCCACGGGACCGCCGAGCACCGTCCTCGACCGCGAGCGCCTGGCGCGGATCTGGCGGGTCGACGCCGCGTTGCGGACCGACGACGAGGGGCGCACCGCCCTCGACGTCGCGTGGCTGGCGCCGCCGGCCGCCTGAGCGGCGATCCGCCGCCGGGATACGCGACCGCACTAGTCGGCTTTTGTTAGGCTGCCCGAACCAAGCTTCTCCCGGGCCGTCCGGGAGTCGGAATCCGCAGCGTCAGGAGCTCCCCCCGATGCCCCGTTCACCCCGTGCCGCCCACCTGGTCGCGCTCGTCGGCGCCGCCGCCGTGATCGCCCCGGCCTCCGCCGGCGCCGCCACGATCGACGGCGGGACCGTCACCGTCACCCCGAAGGGCGCTGCCGCGCGGACGCTCGAGCGGGCCGGCGTGGCGATCTCGGCCAGCGGCGGAGCGACCGCCGCGAACGGCGCCGTCACGCTGCCGGTCGTCGGCGGCCGGACGACCAAGGTCACGCTCGTCGACCTGGCCCCCACCGCCGGCCTGCAGCTGCGCGGCCGCGGCGCCAGCGTCGCGCTCACCGACCTGCAGCTGAAGCTCGGCCGCAGCTCGCTGCTGCGCGGCCGGATCGACGGCGGCGCCCGACGGACGCTCTTCCGCCTCAAGGCGACCCGGCTCTACCCCGACGCCGCCGGACGGACCGCCACCCGGACCTCGCTCAGCCTGCGCCTCGTCGCCGGCGCGGTCCGCAGCCTGCGCGAGGAGCTCGGCCTCCCCGGCCTGCGGGCGACGACCTTCGGCCGCGCGACGGTCGGCGTGACGCTGGCCGCGCCGGCGCCGGTCGATCCCGGCCCCACCGCGCCGACGACGCCCACCACCCCCACCACGCCGACGACGCCGACGACGCCGACCGATCCGGGACCGACCCTGACCGGCACCGCCGACTGGGGGCTGAAGGCCTCGTTCCGCAACTACATCGGCGGCCCCATCGCCCACGGAACGATCACCGTCGGCGACGGCGCGGCGACGAACCCCGACGGAACGTTCCGCTTCGGCGCCCCCGAGGGCAGCTTCGACCCGGCGAGCGGCGCGATCGACGCCCGCTTCGGCGGCAGCGTCCACTTCGAAGGCCACGCCGGGTTGCTGCAGATGTCGGTGCGCAAGCCCCGGGTCGTGCTCGAGGCCGGCGCCACGAGCGGCACCCTCTACGTCGACGCGTCGAGCAAGAGCCTCACGACCGGCGAGGTCGTCGACTACCCGAACGTCGCGTTCGCCACGCTCGACTTCGCGCAGGGCACGAAGTCCGGCAGCGGCGACACCGTCACCTGGACCGGCGTCCCGGCGACGCTGACGGACGAGGGGGCGCCGGCGTTCGCCGGCTTCTACGGCGCCGGCACGGTCCTGGACCCGATCAGCTTCTCGCTGAGCAACGGGTGAGGGACGGCGCGATGCCCACGTTCCCCCCGCTGGCCCCCGCCGCGCACGGCGTGGGCATCGCGTTGCTGGCGACCGCCGGCCTGGCGGTCGCCGCCCCGTCGCCGGCGGCGGCCGCCGGCGCCACCACCCTGCGTCCGTCCGGACCCGCCGCCAGGGCCCTGGCCGAGCAGCGGGTCCGGGTCACGGCCGCCAAGCCGGCCCGGGCGACCCGCACCACCTGGACGCTGCCGGTCGCCGGCGGCACCGTGACCCGGACGACGGCCGCGCTCGCCCACGGCGGCTCCCTGCGGTTGAAGGCCGGCCGCCGGACCCTGTCCATGACCGGCCTGCGACTGACCCTCGGCGGGCGGTCGACGATCGCGGGCCGGGTCGGCGGGCGGACGCGGACGCTCTTCACCGTGACCCCGGCGAGGAAGCGCGGCCCGGCGCTGGACGCCACCGCGCGCAGCGTGCGGCTGAGCGGCGCGCGCGTCGACCTGACCGCGGCCGGCGCCACGGCGATCCGCCGCGGCCTGCGCCTGCGGCGGGTCGCACGCGGCCGCTTCGGCACGCTGGCCGTGCACGCCGCGCTGCCGGTGAGCGGGACGCCGCCGGTCGCTCCCGGCCCGGCCCCGACGACCCCGACCGTGCCGCCGCCCGCGGCCGCGACCTGCTCGACGGCCGACCCCGGCGACGTCCGCTACCCGGGCGGCTACCCGGTGGTCCCGGGCGCCGCGGCCGTCCCGCCGACCCGCTGGACGCTGCGTGCCTCGCTGGTCGACTACGTCCTGCGCCGCTGGGCCTCGGTGGCGCCCGCCGGCGATCCGCTCTGCAGCCAGACCTGGGGTCGCCTGGTCGGAACCGGCGGCGCGGCCGTCGGGACCGCCGCGGCCGCTGACGGCGGCTCGCCCGCGGTCTCGATCGTCTCGCTCGTCCACGCGGGCAACGCCGGCGCCGCCGACCGCGCCGGCACGTTCGCCGCCTACCGCGCAACGCCCGACGGCGACTACGCCTCGACGGCCGCCGGCGCGCCGCGCTACCAGTCCCGCTTCCAGGTCCGCTCGGTCAGCCGCAACGTCGGCACCGACGAGGTCACCGTCCAGCTCGACGGGACCGTCCAGCTGGACATGCCGGCCCACCTGATCGACACCCGGATCAGCGACCCGACGATCGTGATCGCCGCCGGCCGCCAGACGGCGAGGGTCTACGCCGACGGCCGCGACTCCGGCGACATGGCCGGCGCGCTGGCCGGCGCGGCGACGCCGAAGCGGTGGCAGCGCCTGTACCTGCTCGACCTGGCCCTCTCGGCCGTGACCCCGACCGACGCCGGCGGCGCGCGCACGTGGGCGGCGGTCCCGGCGACGATCGCCCCGGACGCCCCCGGCGCGACGCCGAGCCCGGACGTCCAGCACTCGGCGGCCGCCGCGATCGGCTCCGGCCAGTACCCGGCCGGCTCGCCGTTCGGCAGCTTCGCCGTCTCCGCTCCGATCGCGGAGCTGGGTCCATGACCACCCCGACGGAGGCTCCTGTGCGCCCGACGCCCACCCACCCGCTCCTGCGTCGCGTCGCCGCGCCGATCGCGCTGACCGCCGCGCTGCTGGCGACCGGCGCGACCGGCGCCTCGGCGGCGACCGCGCCGTCCGCCCCGCGCGGGACGACCAGCTTCGCGCTCGACGGCCCCGCCGCCAAGCAGCTGCGTCGGGTCGCGACCGTCGCGCCCCGGCGACCGGCGACCGGCGGCACCACGCTGCGGCTGCCGGTGCGCAGCGGGAGCGTCACCGCCGACCAGGGGATCGTCGACCACGAGGGGCGGATCGTCCTGCGGGCCGGCCGCCGCACGCTGACGCTCTCCGGGCTGCGGGTGACGATCCGCAACGGCTCGACGATCAGCGCCGTGGTCCGCGGGCGCCGCCTGCGGCTGTTCGTCGTCGCCACCACCGGTCGCCAGCGGACGCTGCGCCCGACCGCCGGGACCGTCGGCCTGACGCGCAGCCGCGTCACCCTGACCGCCGCCGGCGCCCGGATCCTGCGACGCGAGCTGCGGCTGGAGCGGCTGCGGCCCGGGCGCTTCGGCACGATCGCCGTCGACGCGGCGCTCGGCGCGCTGAGCCCGCCCCCGAGCCTGCCCGCCGGCAGCGCGCTGACGCCGACCGCGGGCGCCCGACCGGTCGTCGCCGGGACGCTGACCTGGCGCCAGCGGACGTCGTGGATGCAGTACGTCGAGAGCGGCCGCGGCAGCGACCCGGTCGGCGGCACCACGGTGATCACGCCGGCCGTCGCCGGACCGGTCGAGTCGCTGGCGATCGACGGCCGCGATCCGATCGCGCTCCCCTACTCCCACGCCTACCCGCTCGCCAGCGGCTGGTACGACCCGGCCCTCGGCGTCGGCGCGATCCGCTTCGCCGGTGGCCTCCGCCATCGCTTCGCCAGCCACCTGATCGACTACACCGCCAGCGATCCCGAGGTCGTGCTCGACGGCGGCGGATCGCAGCTGGTGGCGACGTTGAAGGGCGCCCCCGGGGCGACGACCAGCTTCGACGCCCGCGGCCGCTACATGACGCTCGACCCGGCCGCGGCCCAGCGCACCGTCAGCGGCGACCAGGTCACCCTCACGGGGATCCCCGCCACCGTCCCCGCCAGCGGCAGCGGGGCCTTCCAGGGCTTCTACACCGACGGCGACCCGTTCGGGTCGATCGACCGGCTGCAGCTGACGCTGGGCGGCTAGCCGCGCTCCTGGCGCGACCGCGATCGCGGACGTAGTTCGTTAGGGTTACCGAACTTCGTCCGCGATCCAGGATCCGCCGTTGCGCCGCTCACGCTCCACCCCCTGCCTCGCCGTCCTCCTCGCCCTGGCCGTCGCCCCGGCCGCCGCCGACGCGGCGACGGTGCCGGCGACCGGCGGGACGACGGTCCTCGCGCCGACCGCGCAGGTCTCCCGCGTCCTCTCCGGGGCCGGAATCGCGGTGCGCGGCGTCGGCGGCGCGAGCGTCCGCCGCGGCCGGATCAGCGTGCCGATCGCCGACGGCGCGATCGGCGGCGACGGCGCCACGAGCGTGCTGCGCCACGCCGATCGCGCCGGCTTCGCCCTTCGCGGCCGCCGCGGCCGGGCGACGATCACCGGCCTCCGGCTGCAACTCGACCGCACGCCGACCATCCGCGGCCGGATCGGCAGCGGGCCGCGGCGGACGATCTTCCTGCTCCGACGCACGAGCCTGCAGGTCGACGCGGCCGCCGGGACCGCCAGCGGCCGGTCGCTGCGCCTGCGGCTGGCGCCAGCGGCGCTCCGGAGCCTGCGGAGCATGCTGCGGCTGCCGAAGCTCCCGGCCGGCGACTTCGCCCGGATCAGCGTCGCCGCGACCGTCGACCGCGTCGCGGCGCCCGGCCCGACCGTGCCCGGGTCGACCCGGGTGGTCGCCGGCCACGCCGACTGGGGCGTCAAGCAGTCGTTCCGCCGCTACCTCGCCGGGGGCTTCGCCGGTGGCACGACGACGCTCGCCGACGGGGCCACGGCCAACGCCGACGGCAGCTTCCGGTTCGTCACCGCGACCGGCAGCCACGACGCCGCGACCGGTGCGCTCGACGCCCGCTTCGCCGGCACGGTGCGGTTCGCCGGCCACGGATCGGGCGAGGGCGCGCTGCTGCGGGTCGAGATCCGCCGCCCGCGGGTCACGGTCGCCGCCGGCGCCACCCAGGGGACGCTGCGCGCCGACGTCACCAGCAAGAGCCTCTCCTCCGGCGCGGTCGTCGACTACCCCGACGTGGCGCTCGCCACGCTCGACCTGGGCAAGGGCCGCAGGCAGGTCGCCGGCACGACCGTCACCTGGACCGGGATCCCCGCCAAGCTGACCGCGGCCGGCGTCCCCGCCTTCGCCGACTTCTACCACGAGGGCGACGAGCTGGACCCGATCGGCTTCGTCCTCACGACCGGCTGAGCGTGGCCCGAGGGCCGCGGGCCGCGGGCGCTCGTGGCAGGCGGCCGGGGCGAGCGCGGCGGCGGCGTCGATTCACCCCCTCACACCGGAGGTGGCGTCAGTACCCGTCGCATACCGACGCCAACTGACGCCACCTCGACGTGGACAGCGCCTCGGACGTCATGCCGCGGTGTCGGCGGGAGCGCCGCGGAACGTCCGCCGGTAGGCCAGCGGCGCGACCCCGATCGCCGCCTGCAGGTGCTGCCGCAGCCCGGCGGCGCTGCCGAACCCCGCCTCGTGGGCGATCGTCTCGACCGGCAGGTCGCTGGTCTCGAGCAGGCTGCGGGCGCGATCGACCCGCTGCTGGATGATCCACTGCGCCGGGCTGACGCCGACCTCGGCCCGGAAGCGGCGCGTGAAGGTGCGCACGCTCATCCGCCCGTGGGCGGCGAGGTCGGCGAGCGCAAGCGGCTGGTGCAGCCGCTCCAGCGCCCACTCGCGAGTCGGCGCGGTGGTGGCCGTCGCGTGCTGCGGCGCCGGCTGCTCGATGAACTGCGCCTGGCCGCCGTCGCGCCACGGTGGCACGACGCAGCGGCGGGCGGCGGCGTTGGCGACGGCGCTGCCGTGGTCGCGGCGGATCATGTGCAGGCAGAGGTCGACGCCCGCCGCGCCGCCGGCCGACGTCAGCACCCGCCCGTCGTCGACGAACAGCACGTCGGGGTCCAGCGTCACCCGCGGGAACAGCCTGCGGAAGCGCTCCGCCTGCATCCAGTGGGTGGTCGCCGGCCGGCCGTCGAGCAGCCCCGCGGCCGCCAGCACGAACGACCCGGTGCAGATCGACACGATCCGCGTCGCCTCCGGGACCGCCCGCAGCGCGGCCAGCACGTCGTCGGGCAGGACCCCGTCGTCGCGCAGCGCCCCCTCCGGCTCCTGGGTCGCGACGACGACCGTGTCGGCCTCGGCCAGCGCCCGCTCGTCGCGATCGACGGCGATCGAGAAGTCGGCGCTGGTTCGGACGGTGCCGCCGCCGATCGCGCAGGTGACGACCTCGTAGAGCGGCCCGCCGTCGGCGTCGGTGGCCGCGCCGAAGACCCGAGCGGGGATCCCGAGGTCGAACGGGACCACCCGATCGAGGGCCAGGACGGCGACGCGATGGACCATGGCCAGATTCTTGCGGATGTTGTCTTTCCAGCCACTGGTGGGCTCGGGGCGGCCGCGGAACACTCGCCGCATGAGCACGACCGAGACCGTTCCCCGGACGACCGAGATGCAGGCGATCGCCGTCCAGGAGTGGGGCGTCGCGGACGGCCTGCGGGCCACGACCGTCCCCCGCCCCGAGCCGGGACCGACCGAGATCCTGGTCGCCGTCCACGCCGCCGGGGTCAACCCCGTCGACTGGAAGTCGCGCGCGTCCGGCGGCTTCGGGATCTGGGGCACCCCGCCGATCCTCGGCTACGACGTCTCCGGGGTCGTCGCCGCGGTCGGTCCCGGCGCGACGCTGTTCGCGGTCGGCGACGAGGTCTTCGGGATGCCGCGCTTCCCGGAGCAGGCCGGCGCCTACGCCGAGTACGTCGCCGCCCCGTCGCGCCGCTTCGCGCCCAAGCCCGCGGGCCTGAGCCACGCCGAGGCCGCCGGGCTGCCGCTGGTCGGCCTGACCGCCTGGCAGGCCCTGGCCGAGGTCGCCCGGGTCCAGCCCGGCCAGCGGGTCCTGATCCACGCCGCGGCCGGCGGACTCGGCCACGTGGCCGTGCAGGTCGCCAAGGCGCTCGGCGCGACGGTGATCGGGACCGCCTCGGCCGGCAAGCACGAGCTGCTGCGCCGGCTCGGCGCCGACGAGCTGATCGACTACGGGGCGGTCGACTTCGCCACCGCCACCGATCCGGTCGACGTCGTCCTCGACACGATCGGCGGCGACTACGGCGAGCGCTCGCTCGCGGTCCTGCGCGACGGCGGCAGGCTGGTGTCGATCACCGGCCCCGACACGCCCGGCCCGGCGGTCGAGGCGGCGGCCGCCGCTCGCGGCATCCGCACCGGCTGGACGCTGGTCGAGCCCGACCGCCACGGCCTGCTCGAGCTGGCGCGGCTGGTCGACGAAGGGCGCCTGCGGCCCGAGATCGCCGCGATCCTGCCGCTGGCCGAGGTCGACCGCGCCCACGCGCTCGGAGCCACCAACCGGACGACCGGGAAGATCGTCCTGGAGGTCCGCGGCACGACGGGCTGACCCCGCGACGGCCGGCGGCCACGAGCCGGTCGCCGCAGGCGAGGGTCGAATACCGTTGCCGGCATGAGCGACGCCCAACCGGTCTGCCCCGCCTGCGCCAGCGAGTACACGTACGAGTTGAACGGGCTCCTGGTCTGCTCGATGTGCGCCCACGAGTGGTCGCCGGCGACGGCCGAGGACGACGCCGAGGAGGCGGTCGTCATCCGCGACGCCGTCGGCAACGTGCTCGCCGACGGCGACACCGTGACCGTGGTCAAGAGCCTCAAGGTCAAGGGCAACCCCTCGCCGATCAAGGCCGGCACGAAGGTCCGCAACATCCGCCTGGTCGACGGCGTCGGCGACCACGACATCGACTGCAAGATCGACGGCTTCGGCGCGATGCAGCTGAAGTCGAGCGTCGTCAAGAAGGCCTGAGCGGGACCGGTGAGCAGCCGAGCCGCGGGCCCCTCGGGCCGCCGGCGGACGACCGCGATTTGACAGTTCGGCAAGTTTGCTTGCCGAACCGCGGCCGCGACGGCACGCTCGATCGATGCAGACGACGCAGCACGAGGACGACGCCGCGCAGTGGTGGGAGGCCTTCTACGGCGAGGGCAGGGGCCGCTGGAGCGGCAAGCCGAACCGATCGCTGGTCGACGAGGTCAGCGGCCTGACGCCCGGGACCGCGCTCGACCTCGGCTGCGGCGAGGGCGGCGACGCGCTCTGGCTCGCCGAGCAGGGCTGGCAGGTGACCGCCGTCGACCTCTCGCCGAGCGCCCTGGCGAGGGCGGCGCGCAACCACGCCGCTGCCGGCATCGCCGCCGACGCGGTCAGCTGGGAGCAGCGCGACATCGGCGTCTCGCTCCCGGCCGGCCGCTTCGACCTCGTCACCGCCACCTTCCTGCACTCCCCGGTCGAGCTGCCGCGGACCCGCATCCTGCGCGCCGCCGCCGACGCCGTCTCGCCCGGCGGCACGCTGCTCGTGATCGGCCACATGCCCTCGGCGGCCCATCCCCACGTCGACCTGCCGACGCCCGACGAGGTCATCCGGGACCTGGCCCTGCCCGCCGACGGCTGGCGGCTGCGCACCAACGCGGTGCGCGAGGTCCAGCACGCGTTCCGCGACGAGCCGCCCACCACGCGCCTCGACGGCGTCGTGCGATTCGAGCGGCTGCCGGGCTAGCGACCGCTCACGGAGCGGTGGTGCGGAGCTTCCCGTCGGGCAGGAAGTACTCCGGGTGCACCGCGCGCACGTCGTCGTCGACTGCGAACGCTCGCAGGATCGAGCTGCACTCGCCGCTCGACGACGGCGCCGGGAGCGTGCTGCCGGCGAACGTCCGCCAGACCGTGCCCGCCGGTCGCAGCGACCCGTCGAGCCGCGCCAGCCCGAAGTAGTTCTCGGCCAGTTGCAGGCGGTAGAGCAGGTCGGCGGTGTTCGGGTACCCGGCCAGCG
>NZ_AGUD01000210.1 GCF_000240225.1 Patulibacter medicamentivorans | reverse complement strand
GGCCCCGACGGCGGGCTGAAGCCCGACGAGACCGGCGCCGACATCGTCGACACGCCGGCGAGCTTCGTCGCCCACGCCCGCATCAAGGGCCTGCGCCAGGCGCACGTGGACATCGTCAAGGGCCCGGTGCGGCAGGATGACGGCACGATCAAGCAGGAGCTGCAGCGGCTCGACGCGCAGCTGCGAATCGCGACCCAGCCGATCGCGGTCCGGTACACCGCGGACCCGCGGTGCGCCGACCAGGACCCGGCGACGCGTCCGACCGACGGGCTCTGCTTCGACGGCGACCTGTCCCCCGTCCCGGACGACGTCCACGTGACGTTCGACCGACCGACCGGCGCGATCACCTACGACGCCAGCGCCCCGATCGCGAGCCTCGGAGCGCGCGTCGACTCGGCGACGGCGCTGTTCGGCGACGCCAAGAAGCTCGACGCGCGAATCGACCGGCTGCCGCAGCGGGTGACGGTCGGATTCCGGCCGGCCGAGGGCTACGACGACGGCGTCGACGTGACGACCGACCAGCGGGTCGGGCGGATCAAGGCCAAGATCACCGACGGCACGACCGAGGCGCCGGAACTCGTCGACGGCCAGGCCAAGGTCGCGTTGCGCAAGCTCCCGGGCCAGTTCGCGATCGCCGCGCAGCTGTACGAGATCGCCGGCGGCACGATCGGGCTGGTCGGCTACGCCCCCGATCCGGCGAAGCCGGAGGAGAAGTCGACGCGGATCGCCGCCGAGCTGCACCTCGGCCCGCTCCCCGATGGCTCGCGCCAGGACATCGACCTCGACGTCCGGACCGACAACCCCAACGACGCCGTTCCCGAGCCGATGGCGATGACCGGCCGGATCGAGGACATCCCCGACGACATGACGCTCGGCCTCGACGCGCAGAAGCTGCGGTACACCGCTTCGACGAGGATCCCGAAGGTCACGGTCGACGCGCGGAACCTGCCCCAGGGCAAGGCCGGCGACGACCTGAAGGGCAAGCCGCAGAATGTCAAGGCGACGATCACGGACATCCCGACCGAGCTGGACGTCGACCTGCAGAACCTGGTCGTCACGCCGAAGGAGGGCGAGGCGCTGGGCCTGGTCGACTTCGAGCTCTGGGACGTCGGCAGCCCGCGGGCCGCGCTGCCGGTCGACAACCGCAACAAGCTGCAGTTCGACAAGCGCAGCGGCAACCTGCACATCCAGGGCCGGCTGTTGCCGGGCCTGCGGTTCGCCCGGCTGACCCTGCCGAGCGGCACCGGCGCGGAGACCGGCAAGCTGAAGGTCAAGACGCAGTTCGCCGCGAACCCGGAGCCGCTCGACCTGGTGATGTGGAGCGGGATGGGTGGTGAGGACCGCTCGCGGATCGAGTTGACCGCGAGCGAGCTGAAGACCGAGCAGGAGTTCGAGTTCATCGACCGCAACGGCCTGCGGGTCGACTGGCGCAGCAACGAGGTCGGCACCGACCTGCACCTCGGAGTCTCCGCCAAGGAGGTGGGGACGGACGTCGACATCGAGGACCTGCCGACGCAGGCCTTCGTCTGCGTGGTCGGCAACGACGACTGCTTCGACCGCTACGTGCTGGGGCGGTTCCCCGTCAACGGCAAGCTCGTCGAGGTGCCGGTCGGCACGTCGATCCGGACCGTCGCCAGCGGCCCGGTGGTGGTCAGCGGGTGGATCTGCCTGACTCCGACCACGACCCACGGAACGCCGAGCGGGGCGGTCTACGACTCCTGCATCAACCGGACCGCGTCCAACCGCGTCGAGCTCGATCGGCTCGAGGTCCAGAGCATGACGTTCGGGGTCCACACCGGCGAGACGGTCGACCGCAACTCGAGCGGCAACGGCCCCGAGGAGGACAACCTCCTGCTGCTGCACCTGCGCACCGACGGCACCGGACTGCGGGCGCGGAACATCAACATCCGCAACACGGTCGCGGAGAAGCTCAACATCATCCGCGCCGGCTACACCGGAAAGCACCCGAACTACGTCCGCGAGGGTCAGCCGCTGTTCGCGATCCCGCGGGCGCCGGGCCTGCCCGCGCAGTTCACGATGCTGGCCGACCTGGACCTCCCGCCGAACAAGGAGGACTCCAGCGGCACGCTCAACTGCGGCGCGGCGCACCTCGTGACGACGGTCGAGCTGCCGCTGCTGGGGACGACCAACATCTTCCCCGCCGCAGGATGGCTGACGGGGGTCTGCGACTAGCGCCCCACCGCCCTGGCGCGGTCGACGGCCGGCTTCCCCGGGAGCCGGCCGTCGACCGTCCCCCGCAGCGGACGCGCTCGCCGGCCAGCGCCTCGAGCAGTGCCGGCGGGCCGCAAACCTCGGGGTACGCCTTGGGGAGCCTCACCGTTCCGCGCCTCCCCGCCGCCGGCTAGCCTGCGCCGCGGTCAAGCGAACAGGGGGACCTCATGCCAGGCAGGAAATGGACCGCGGCCACGGCCGCGGTGATCGCCGGCGCGCTCGCGCTGCCGGCGGGAGCGGAGGCGCGGCCACGGTCGCCGCTCGGGCTCACGGAGACGCTGACGGCGCTCACCCGGCTCGATCTGGGCGGGATCCTGACCGGCAGGAAGCAGCCGTTCGACGAGGTCAAGACCGTCACCTGCCCGCTGACGCAGGGTCTGGTCGACGCGCTGAAGCCCGTGCTCGGCGGCTCGATCGGCACGCTCGAGACGATCGGCTGCGGCGACAACGCGGTCGACTACCAGTTCGCCACCAAGCTCAAGACGCCGACCGGTGAGATCGTCCGCAAGCAGCTGGCGCTCGTCGCGGTGCCGACCAAGCTCAACGTCGATGCCGATCCCGAGCCCGACGTCGTCGGCACGATCAGCGTCATCAGCCTCGAGAAGTTCGAGATCCGGATCGAGCGGCTCCCCGGCGAGAAGTCCGAGCTGCCGCTGCAGATCGAGGCGCTGATCGACGATCCCCTCAACGGCGGCATCCCCCGCGACCACATCAACGTCGGCTACGACGCTCGCGGATCGCGCGCCCCGCAGCGCTGGACGGCGACCGCCGAGCTGCCCAAGACCGCCGCCGGCACCACCGACATCGACGTCCGCGTCACCCAGACCGGCGCCGGTCCCGAGCTGACCACGCTCGGCGGGCTCTACGACGGCACCGCCGACCACCGCACCTCCCCGATGGGCGCACGGCTGAAGTACGCGCCCGCGCCCTCGCTGTCGCGGATGGGCCTCAGCATCGGCCAGACGCGGACCGTCGTGCGCGCCGGCTCGGGCACCCCGACCACGCTCGAGGCCCAGGCAGAGCTGGTCGACGGCGCCACTCGCAAGGACATCGGCGTCACGGTCGGGCCGCTGCCCGAGTCGCTGCAGGTCGCCTTCGACGACCTGGGCCCGGACAAGCGCAAGATCGACTACCGGGCCAGCGCACCGGTCAAGGACGTCGCGGCCACCTACGTCGACAGCACGGGCGGCAAGGTCGCCACCAAGGTCGTGGCCAGAGCCCGCGACCTGCCGACCGGGATGACCGTCGAGCAGACCAGCGCCAGGAGCGGCACGTTCGCCGCCACCGGCGGCACCCTCGGATCGATCGAGGCCGGCTTCGCCAACGGCGACCCGCAGCTGCTGACCGAGGACCACCCCTACGTCAACGTCCGGACCGGCGGCGCGGTGGAGTCGTTCGCCGGCCGCATCGACGACCTGCGCAGCGCCAGCTTCGACGCCGCCGACGGGATCGTCGCCGACCTGCAGCTCGGCACCGGGCCGCGCAAGCCGCTGCACGCCGTGGTCGACACGCCCGACCTCGACGTCGACGCGACGGTCTCCGACCTGCCGCGCCACGTCGGCCTCCGGTTCGCGCCCGCGACCGGCACCATCGACTACGACGCGTTCGGCGAGACGATCCAGAAGATCGCCGCCAAGGCCACGTCGCCGAAGCCGCTGGTCGGCCGCGCGACCCGCGTCGAGGGCCAGATCACCGGCCTGCCGCCGAAGGCCGACATCACCCTCACGCCCGGCGGCTCGGGGATCGACCTCGGCACGACGGCACCGGTCGGCCAGGTCGAGGCGCTGCTCTCCAGCGGCCCCGACGGCGGGCTGAAGCCGGGCGAGCTGGGCGCCGACATCGTCGACACCAAGGACCGCTTCGTCGCCCATGCCCGCGTCAAGGGCCTGCAGGCGGCGAAGGTCGCGATCGACAAGGACGCCCAGGGCGCGTTCAGCGGCTTCCGGGGCGACCTGCGGCTCGCCACGCAGCCGGTCGTCCTGCGCTACTCCGGCGACGACGACCTGCGCGCGAGCGCGACGATCGAGGACCTGCCGCGGCACATCCTCGTCGGCTTCGCCCCCACCACCGGCGCGATCTCCTACGACGCGTTCGGCGAGACGGTCCAGCGGATCGCGGTCGAGGCCAGCTCCAGCAAGCCGCTCATCGACCGCGCGAAGCGGGTCGAGGGCGAGATCCGCGGACTGCCGCCGAAGGCCGATATCACCGTCACCCCCGGCGGCTCCGGGATCGAGCTGCAGGCCGACGCCCCGATCGGCCAGGTCGAGGCGCTGCTCTCCAGCGGCCCCGACGGCGGGCTGCAACCCGACGAGACCGGCGCCGACATCGTCGACACGCCGGCGAGCTTCGTCGCCCACGCGCGCGTCAAGGGCCTGCGCGAGGCGCGGGTCGGGATCACCAAGGGCCCGGAGCAGCAGCCGGACGGCAGCACCAAGCCGGCGATGAAGAAGCTCGACGGCGGCCTGAAGCTGGCGGCCCAGCCGATCGTCGTCCGCTACGCGGGCGACGGGATCGCCGTCGACGCCGACCTCAGCACGATCCCCGACAGCGTCCACCTGGTCTTCGACAAGACGGCCGGCGCGCTGACCTACGACGGCAGCGCCCCGATCGGCAGCATCGGCGCGAAGGTCGACGCGACCACGCCGCTGTTCGGCGACGCCAAGCGGATCGACGCCCGGATCGACCGGCTGCCGAAGACGGTCACCATCGGGTTCAAGCCGGCCGACGGGTCCGACGGCATCGACGTGACCACCGACGACAAGGTCGGGATGGTCAAGGCGAAGGTGACGGACGGCACCACCCCGGCCCCCGACCTGGCCGACGGCCAGTCGAAGGTCGCGATGCGCAGGTTCCCGGGCCAGTTCGCGGTCGCGGCGCAGCTGTTCGAGGTCAAGGGCGGCAGGTTCGGCCTGACGACCTACGTGCCCGACGCGACCAAGCCGACCGAGACCGCGAAGCGGATCAGCGGCCAGCTGCACCTGGACCCGCTGCCGGACGGGTCGCGCCAGGACGTCGACCTCGACATCCAGGCCGACACGCCGGACGACGCCGTCGCCGCGCCGCTGACGATGACCGGCCGGATCGAGGACATCCCCAACGACCTCGACCTGAAGCTCGACGCCGCGAAGCTCGACTACACCGCGTCGTCGACGATCCCGCGGCTCGACATCGATGCCCGCAACCTGCCGCAGGGCACGCCCGGCCAGGACCTGAAGGGCAAGCCGCAGAACGTCAAGGCGACCGTCCGCGACGTGCCCGCGCACTTCGTGGTCGACCTGAAGGACGTCGAGGTGACGCCCGACGCGCCGCTCGGCCGGATCGACTTCGAGATCTGGGACAGCGGCGACGCACGGCCCGCGCTGCCCGAGGACGGCCGCAACAAGGTCGACCTCGACAAGCGCGACGGCGTCCTGCACGTCCAGGGCCGCCTGCTGGCGGGGCTCACCCACGCCAAGCTGACCCTGCCCGCCGGCAGCGGCGGCCCGGGCGACAAGACGGCGGTCAAGACCGGCTTCGCGGCCGATCCCGCGCCGCTCGACGTCACGCTCCACGGCGGGACGTCGGACGAGCCCAGCGACGTCGAGCTGAACGCCAGCGAGCTGAAGACCTCGCAGGAGTTCGAGCTGCTCGACTGGACCGGCCTGCGGGTCGACTGGCGGGCCGCCCAGCCGGGCACCGACGTGCAGCTGAAGGTCGCCGGCAAGGACGTCGGGACCAACCTCGACATCCCCGATCTGCCGTCGAACGCCTCGATCTGCGTCGGTGGCGACCAGCAGTGCTCGACCGACGTGCGGCGCGGGTTCAAGGTCAACGGCAAGCAGGTGACCGTCCCGACCGACGCGTCGATCCAGACCGCCGCCAACGGGACGCTCCACATCGGCGGCTGGATCTGCCTGCCGCCGACGAACAAGGACGGCGACCGCAACGGCGACGTCTACGGCAGCTGCCTGGACCATTCCGCCCGCAACCGGGTCGAGCTGGACCAGGTCGAGCTGATGGACACGACGTTCGCCGTCTACTCCGGCGACACGGTCGAGCGCAACGACGACGGCGACGGGCCGGAGGAGGACGAGCTGCTGAAGGTCCACCTGCGGACCGACGCGTTCGGGGTGCTCGCCAGGAGCATCGTGATCCGCAACACGACCGCGGGCAAGCTCAACATCATCCGCGCCGGCTGGGGCAAGAACGGCGATGGCGTCTACGTCCGCCGCGGCCCGTCGCTGCGGACCAAGAGCCCCGGCGCGGTCTTCCGCTGGCTCGCCGACCTGAGCGGGATCCCGAACACGGAGTTCCGCGAGGGCCAGCTCAGCTGCGAGCAGGGCGACGTCGTCGCCACCGTCCAGCTGCCGGTGCTGGGAACCACCGACGTCCTGCCCGCGGCCGAGGCGGTGCTCGGGGACGTCTGCTACTGACCGGGGCGACAGGACAGCGCAAGGCCACCGGCCGGCACCCGCGAGGGGCCGGCCGGTGGTCGTCTCCGGGACGTCCTAGGCGGCCGTGCCGGCCAGGAAGGCCGGGTCCCACTCCTCGCGCGGGTCGGGGATCACCTGCAGGCCGGCCTCGACCTGGGCCCGCTGCGACTCCAGCCACGGCGGCAGGATGATCTTGCGGCCCCACTCGTCCTTCGGGTTGCGGGCCTCGAAGCCCGGCTCGTCGGTCGCCAGCTCGTAGAGCACGCCGCCCGGCTCGCGGAAGTAGATCGAGTGGAAGTAGTAGCGGTCGACCAGGCCCGAGGTGTGGAGCCCCGACTGCGCCACGTGCGGATCCCACGCCGTGTAGTCCGCCTCGCGGATGCCGAAGGCGACGTGGTGGACGGTGCCGGCGCCCTGCAGCCCGCGCTCGGCCGGCGCGGCGTCGAGGGTGACGATGCCGCCCCGCCGGTCGCTCCGCAGCTCGTAGCGCTCGGCGTCGAGCTCGGTCGCCCCGAGGACCCCGGTCAGGACCGCCGCCGAGCGCTCGGGCGCGCGGCTGTAGATCCGGACGCCGCCGAAGCCGCGCAGCGCGACCTCCTCGGGGATCTGCGGGTGGCGGGCGCGCAGCGGCGCGTCGCCGCTGTCGTCGACGACCAGCTCGAAGCCCAGGCCCTCGGGATCCTCGAACAGCAGCCGCTCGCCGTCGCGGCGGTTGGGCAGGCCGTGCCTCGTCAGCCGCGCGGCCCAGAAGTCGATCGCGGTGGCGTCGGCGACGCGGTAGACGATCCGGTGCACCTGGCCCGCCCCCGCGCGGCCCTTCGGGAGGCCGCGCATCTCGAACATCGTCAGGTCGGAGCCCGGCTCGGCGTCCTCGTCCGTGAAGAACAGGTGGTACATGTCCGGCGCGTCCTGGTTGACCGTCTTGGCCGCCAGGCGCAGACCGAGGACCCCGGTGGCGAACTCCGTCGCCGCCCGGCCGTCGGCCGTCATGGTGGAGATGTGGTGGATGCCGTCGATCTGCATGGTGTCCCCGGTTCGATTCGGAGGAGAAGTTGTTGCGTAGGCAACATTACTCCGATCAACGGGTTCGTCAAGGGACCGCCCGGAACGCAGGAACGGCGCCCGTCGGGACGCCGTTCGAACCTGCGTGGGCTGGCGGCCGTCGACCGCCGTCGAAGCTGCGCTGCCGCTACTCGGCCGCCTCGGCGCTCTTGATCGTCGCGATCAGGTCGCCGGTGTTGATGGGCTCGCCCTCCTTGGCGGCGAGCGTCGTGATCGTGCCGGCCTTGTGGGCGGTGATCTCGTTCTCCATCTTCATCGCCTCGATGATGCAGATCAGATCGCCCTCGGCGACCTCCTGCCCCTCCTTGGCGACGACCTTCCACATGTTGCCCTGGATCGGGGAGGGCAGGTCGTCGGCGCCACCGCCGGCGGACTTCTTGCGCTCGCTGCGCTTGGCCTTCTTGCCCGGCGCGGCGGCCGCGCTGCCGTTGGCCGAGGCGACCGGACCGAAGGCCGCGCCGTGGACCTTGACGTCGAACTTGCGGCCGGAGACCTCGACGACGTAGTCGTGGCTGACCGTCTCGTCGTCCTCGAGGTCGATCGGGACGACCGGCTCGGCGGGTGCGGTCGACTTCAGCCAGTCCTTGTCCTCGAGCAGCTCGGAGCAGGTCGAGGCCTTGGCCCAGTTGTCGGTCGCGAAGATCGCCTGGTGGAACGGGAGCAGGGTCGTGAGGCCCTCGATCTCGTACTCCGAGAGCGCGCGCAGCATCCGCTTCGTGGCCTGCTCGCGATCCTCGTCCCAGACGATCAGCTTGGCGACCATCGGGTCGTACTGGGGCGAGACGACGCCGCCGGCGCCGACGCCGGAGTCGACGCGGACGCCGGGGCCGGACGGCTCCAGGTAGCGGCCGATCGCGCCCGGGGTCGGGGCGAAGTTCATCGGCGCCGACTCGGCGTTGATCCGGGCCTCGATCGCGTGGCCGCGCAGGACCACGTCCTCCTGCGCGTAGTCCAGCGGCAGGCCGGCGGCGGCCTTGATGCCCTGCTTGACGATGTCGATGCCGGTGACCATCTCGGTCACGCAGTGCTCGACCTGCACGCGGGTGTTCATCTCGAGGAAGAAGTACTCCCCGTCCTGGAGCATCCCCTCGATCGTGCCCGCGCCGACGTAGTCGACGGCCTTGGCGGCGTTGATGCCGATCTCGCCGATCTTCTGGCGCAGCGCCTCGTCGACGACCCACGGCGGCGCCGGGGCCTCCTCGATCAGCTTCTGGTGGCGGCGCTGGATCGAGCAGTCGCGCTCGCCCAGGTGGATCACGTTGCCGTGGGTGTCGGCGATGATCTGGACCTCGACGTGGCGCGGGTTCGGCAGGTACCGCTCCAGGTAGACCGTGCCGTCGGAGAAGAACTTCTCGCCCTCGCGGCTGGCGCCCTCGTAGGCGTCCTTCAGCTTGTCCTCGGTCAGCGCGACCCGGAAGCCCTTGCCACCGCCGCCCGACGCCGCCTTGACCGCGACCGGGTAGCCGATCTCGTCCCTGGCGATCCGCAGCGCGTCCTCGTAGGTGTCGACCGAGTCGGTCGTCCCCGGCACGATCGGCACGCCGGCCTTCTGCATCAGCTCGCGGGCCTTGGTCTTCGAGCCCATCGCGTCGATCGCCGACGCGGGCGGACCGATGAAGACGATCCCCTCGTCCGCCAGCCGCTGCGCGAACGGCGCGTTCTCGGCCAGGAAGCCGTAGCCGGGGTGGACCGCCTCGGCGCCGGACTCCTTGACCACCTCGATGATCCGGTCGACGTTCAGGTAGCTGGCGGACGCCTCCGCCGGGCCCAGCAGGTACGCCTCATCGGCGCGCTGGACGTGCAGCGCATCGCGATCGAGCTCGGAGTAGACGGCGACCGTCTTGATCCCCAACTCCTCACAGGCGCGGATGACGCGGATGGCGATCTCGCCACGATTGGCGACCAGGATCTTCCCGAACATGAGCGCGGCAAGGCTATTCGATCCCCGTCCGTCGAGGCCGCGCGGACGGTGGGGTCCCCACCGGTCGGCGGGGGGCCGGCCGCTCGACGCGACGCCAGGACGGGGCATGCAGCCGCCTCGCGGACCCCGCCCGCTCGGGCAGATCGTCGAGTGCAGTAGAACTCCTGCATGGATGGCGGTGCCGCGCCACGGACCGCTCGCGAGGCCGAGTTGGTCGCGGCCTGGGCGATCCGCTTCTCCGAGGCGGGTCCCGGGGCCTTCGCCGACGCTGCCCGCGAGGCCGCCGCCGAGCTCGGGGCCGGGCTCGGCGTCGATCGCGTGATCCTCTACCTGGCGCTCGCCGAGGAGTCGCGCGCGGTGCTGGTCGAGTGGACCGCCGACGGGGTGGCGCCGCGGATGCCCGAGGGCCCGCGCGCGATCCGCGAGCGGCTGCCCTGGCGCGACGCCCGCTTCGAGGCCGGGGACTCGGTCGCGATCGACGACGTCTCCGCGCTGCCGGACGCGGCGGCGCGCGAGCGCGAGCTGCTGGAAGCGGCCGACGTCCGCTCCTGCGTGCTGGTGCCGCTCGGCCGGACCGCCGACGCGCCGGGCCCCGAGCGGCGGCTGTCGATCCACAGCGGGCTGGCCGTCGACGCGACCCGCGAGGTCCGCCACTGGGCGGCGGAGGAGCTGACCGTGCTGGAGGCCGCCGGGCGGATCGCGGCCGCGGCCTACTCGTACGCCCGCGCGCTCGAGGCGGCAACCGAGAGCCACCGCTGGCACCAGGCGCTCTTCCACCACGCACGCGACGCGATCTTTCTGGCCGACCCGGGCAGCGGGGTGATCGTCGACGTCAACGCCGCCGGCGAGGAGCTGATCGGCAGCAGCCGCGCCCAGATCGTCGGCCGGCCGTTCCTCGACCTCCACCCCGACGACGACCAGCCGGCGCGGGCGGCCGCGTTCACCAAGCGCGCGCGGGGACGGACCGGGGCCCCGACGTCGGGGACGGTCCTGCACCGCGACGGCCGCCGGATCCCGGTCGAGATCACGGCCGGGATCGTCGAGCACGACGGGCGGCGCGTCCTCCAGGGGCTGTTCCGCGACGTCAGCGAGCGGCACGAGACCGCCGCCTCGATGCACCGCCTGGCGTACCGCGACGCGGTCACCGGCCTCGGCAACCGGGCCGCGATGACGGAGCATCTCGAGGGCGCGCTGGCGGCGACCGGCGGGCAGGTCGCCGTGGTCTTCCTGGACCTGGACGCCTTCAAGCGGATCAACGACGCGCTCGGCCACCAGGCCGGCGACCGGCTGCTGAGCGAGATCGGCGAGCGCCTGCGCGCGACCCTCGGGGCCGCGGCGCCGCCCGACGGGCCGGCCGCGTTCCGCTACGGCGGCGACGACTTCGTCCTGGTCCTGCCGGGCGCCGACGAGCGCGCGGCCCGGCTGCTGCTGGGCGACATCGACGGGGCGCTGGCGCAGCCGGTGCCGCTCGACGACCACCGGGTCAGCGTCCGCACCAACACCGGGATCGCCGTCGCGCCGCGCGACGGCCAGACGGTCGACGACCTGGTTCGCGCGGCCGACCTGGCGATGCTGGCGGCCAAGGACCGGCGCTCCGGCAGCGAGGTCTTCTCGCCGCCGCTGGCCGACCGGGCGCGGGTCCGGATGGCGATCGAGGAACGGCTGCCGCGAGCGCTGGCCGACGGCCGGCTGCAGGTGGTCTACCAGCCGCTGGTGCACCTCGTGACCCGGACCGTGGTCGGGATCGAGACGCTCGCCCGCTGGGTCGACGACGACCTCGGACCGGTGGCGCCGTCGGACTTCGTGCCGGTGGCGGCCGCGACCGGGTCGATCTCGGAGCTGGGACGGGTGGTGCTCGACCAGACGCTGCGGCAGACCGCGACCTGGCGCGCCGCGGGCACGCTGGCGCCGGCGGCGGTCAACGTCAGCGCCGAGGAGCTGCGGTCGCTCGACTACGCGACGCTGGTGCTGCAGCGGCTGGAGCACCACGGCCTGCCGCCCGCGGCGCTCGAGCTCGAGATCTCGGAGGCGACGATGCTCGAGCACGACGCCGACGCGATCGACACCCTGCGGCGGCTGCAGGACGCGGGCGTGCGGCTGGCGCTCGACGACTTCGGCGCCCGCTTCTCCAGCCTCGCCCACCTGCGCAACGTCCGCCTGGACCACATCAAGCTCGACGGCGACCTGGTCGAGCGGGTGGCGGAGTCCGACACCGACCGCGCGATCGTCCGCGCCGTGGTCCAGGTCGCGACCGAGCTGCGGGCCAGCGTCACCGCCGAGGGGATCGAGCGCGAGACGACGATCACCGCACTGCTGGAGCTCGGCGTCGAGGTCGGCCAGGGCCACGCGCTGGCGCGCCCGGCCGATGCCGAGACGATCAGCGACCGTCTCGGCATCGAGCGGGCGGCGCGCGGGACCGACGACGACTAGCCGCTCAGCGGATCATGCCGCCGGCGACCGTGTCGTTCGTGCCCTCGTCGATCAGGATGAAGGCCCCGGTCTGGCGGTCGCGGTCGTAGGGATCGGCGATCAGCGGGCGCTTGACGCGCAGCCGGATGCGCCCGATCTCGTTCAGGCCCAGCTCGGCCGGGGCGTCGGCGTGGCGCTCCAGCGTGTGCAGGTCGACGTGATCCAGCAGCGCCTCGACGCGCGCGGCGGTGGTCGTCGTCGTGTGCTTGATCAGCAGCCGGGCGCCGGGACGCAGCGGCCGGTCGCTCATCCAGCAGACGTCGGCCTCGAGCTCGCGCAGGACCTGCGGCGGCGTGCCGCCCGTGGCCTCGTCCCCGATCCCGGCGATCACGTCGCCGCGGCTGACGTCGACGTCGTCGGCCAGGTGGACCGTCACCGACAGCGGCGGAGCGGCCTCGTCGAGGTCGCCGTCGAGCGTCTCGATCCGCGCGATCGTCGAGCGGGCGCCCGAGGGCAGGACCTGGACCGCGTCGCCGGGGCGGAGGACCCCGCCGGCGACCTGGCCGGCGTAGCCGCGGTAGTCGTGCAGGTCGTGGCTCGCCGCCGCGATGGCGTCCCCGCCGCCACTCCCGCCACCGGGCCGGATCACCCACTGGACCGGGAACCGCAGGTCGGTGAGGTTGCGGTCGCTGGCGACCTCGACGGTCTGCAGGTGCTCCAGCAGCGTCGGGTGCTCGCCGTCGGCGCGGTACCAGTCGGGCGAGGCGCCGCGATCGACGACGTTGGTCCCCTCCAGCGCGCTGATCGGGATCACGTGGATGTCGGGGATCCCGAGCTGCGCGGACATCCGCGTCGTCTCGGCCTCGATCTCGCGGAAGCGCTGCTCGTCCCAGTCGACGAGGTCCATCTTGTTGACGGCGAAGGTCACGTGCCGTAGCCCGAGCAGCGCCGAGATGAAGGTGTGCCGCCGGGTCTGCTCGACCACGCCGTTGCGGGCGTCGACGAGCACGATCGCCAGGTCGGCGGTCGAGGCGCCGGTGACCATGTTGCGCGTGTACTGCAGGTGGCCGGGGGTGTCGGCCAGGATGAAGCTGCGGTCGCCGGTCGTGAAGTAGCGGTAGGCGACGTCGATCGTGATCCCCTGCTCGCGCTCGGCGCGCAGGCCGTCGGTCAGCAGCGAGAGGTCGACGACGCCCTCGCCGTGACGGCGGACCGAGGCCGCCTCGACCTGGGCCAGCTGGTCGGCCAGGACCTGCTTGGTGTCGTAGAGCAGGCGCCCGATCAGCGTCGACTTGCCGTCGTCGACGGAGCCGGCGGTGGCGACGCGCAGCAGGTCGGCGGGGCGCTCGTCGCGGGTGACGTCGGCGTACAGGTCGGACACTAGAAGTACCCCTGGACCTTGCGGTCCTCCATCGCGGCCTCGGAGGCGCGGTCGTCGGCGCGGGTCTCGCCCCGCTCGGTCACCCGGGTCGCGGCGATCTCGGCGACCACGTGCTCGAGCGTGGTCGCGGTCGACTCGACCGCGCCGGTGATCGTCAGGTCGCCGACGGTCCGGTAGCGGACGCTGAGGCGCTCGGCAACCTCGCCCTCGCCCTCGCGCGGCTGCAGGAACTCGCTGATCGCGTAGAGCATCCCGTCGCGGCGGACGACGTCGCGCTCGTGGGCGAAGTAGATCGGCGGCAGCTCCAGCTGCTCCTCCGCGATGTACTGCCAGACGTCGAGCTCGGTCCAGTTCGAGATCGGGAACACGCGCACGTTCTCGCCCTGCCGCAGCCGGGTGTTGAACAGGTTCCACAGCTCGGGTCGCTGGTTCTTCGGGTCCCAGCCGCCGAAGTCGTCGCGGAAGCTCATGATCCGCTCCTTCGCCCGCGCCCGCTCCTCGTCGCGGCGGGCCCCGCCGAAGCAGGCGTCGAAGCGGTGCTCCTCGATGCAGTCCAGCAGCGTCTGCGTCTGCTGCTGGTTGCGGGAGCCCTTCAGCTGGTCGGTGTCGAAGCCGTCGGCGACCCGGCCGGCGTCGATCGTGTCCTGGACGTGGGCGACGATCAGCCGCTCGCCGAGCTCGGCGACCCGCCGGTCGCGGAACTCGATCACCTCGGGGAAGTTGTGCCCGGTGTCGACGTGGACCAGCGGGAACGGGAAGCGACCGGGGCGGAAGGCCTTCTCCGCCAGCCGCAGCAGCACGATCGAGTCCTTGCCGCCGGAGAACAGCAGCGCCGGGCGCTCGAACTCCGCGGCGACCTCGCGCATCACGTGGATCGCCTCGGCCTCGAGGGCGCGGATCTTGGAGAGCCCGCCGGTGGCGGATGCGGACGAGGTGCTCATGCGGGAACCGCCTCCAGGCGGGTGCGACGACGGTGGACGATCGCGGCGGTGCAGCCGGCGGCCATGGGGGCGCTGATGATGACCCACGGCGGGATCTCGGCGCCGGCCTTCGACAGCACGGCCAGCGCGCTGGCCAGCAGCACGCACGCCAGCGCCGGGCGCAGGCCCGCCGCCGGGACCCGCGGCAGCAGCCAGGTGCCGATCCAGACCCCGGGGATCGAGCCGAGCAGCAACGTCCCGGTCAGGACCAGGTCGACGTTGCCGGCGACGCCGTGGGCGAGGGCCGCGGTCCAGAGCAGGATCGCGGCGTGGAAGACGTCGGTGCCGACGACCCGGTGGGGCGTCAGCCGGAAGACGAGGATCAGGGCCAGCCCGATCAGCGCCCCGGAGCCGACCGAGGTCATGCCGAGGATCGCGCCCATCACGGCCCCGATCGTGACCGCCTGGACCTTGACCCGGCGCGACAGCGTCACGGTGTGCCGCTCGCGGTCGGCGGCGCCCGGCATGAACAGCACCCGGTAGAGGATCGCCGCGGCGACGATCGACAGCGCGACCGCGACGCCGACCAGCAGCACGTCGTCGAACCGCGCGCCGACCCAGCCCTGGAGCTGGTGGGTCAGCCAGACGCCGACCAGCGATCCCGGGACCGAGCCGAAGGCCAGCCACTTCGAGACGCCCAGGTCGACGGTCCCGATCTTCAGGTGGCGCCAGCCGCCGACGGTCTTGGTGATCGCGCCGTAGGCCAGGTCGGTGCCGATCGCCATCGCCGGCGGCACCCCGCCGCCGAGGATCAGCAGCGGCGTCATCAGCGACCCGCCGCCGATCCCGGTCAGGCCGACCAGGACCCCGACCAGCAGGCCGAAGCCGATGTACTGCGGCTCCACGTCAGCGCCCCGAACGCTCGCCGACGCGCACTAGGCGTCCTCTTGGTGCAGCCCGCACTCGACCTTGTCGCTGCCGGCCCAGCGGCCCTCGCGACCCTCGCCGGGGCGCGTGCACGGGACGCAGCCGATCGACGCGTAGCCCTGGTCGTGGAGCGGGTTGTAGGGCAGGTCGCGCTTGGCGATCTCGCGCCAGACGTCCTTGTCGCTCCAGTCGGCCAGCGGGTTGACCTTGACCAGGCCGAACTGGTCGTCCCACTCGACCTTGGCGGCGCCGGCGCGGGCCGGCGACTGGTCGCGGCGGATGCCGGTGACCCAGGCGTCGAGCGTCGAGAGGCCGCGGCGCAGCGGCTCGACCTTGCGGATCCCGCAGCACTGCGACGGGTTCGTCGCCCACAGCTTGTCGCCGTGGCGAGCGGCCTGCTCGGCCAGCGTCGGCCCCTGCCAGCGCTCGATCGTGGTCGAGTAGCGCTCCTCGACCTGCTTCCAGAGGTCGTAGGTCTGGTCGAACAGCAGGCCGGTGTCGAGCGCGAAGACCCGCGCGTCCGGACGAGCCTCGAAGACCAGGTCCAGCAGCACCGCCTCCTCCTTCTGGAACGAGCAGGCGAGCGCGATCCCCGGGTGGAACTCGTCCAGCGCCCAGGCCACGACCTCGGCGGCCGACGCGGCCTCGAGGTCGGGAAGCACGAGGTCGGCCGGGGCGGCGGTCGCCGGGTTGTCGGAGATGAGGCTCATGACGGCGTTCGGTCCGAGAGGGAGAGTGCCGCCGCGAGAGGGAGCCGCGACGGCGAACGGACCATCAAAAGTAGCAAAGCACTACCCGATTTCCGGGCATTCCAATGCGGCATCGTTTCATTCCTGACTGGAATTCACCGCAAGCGCGACGCGGCGCTTGCGGGCGCCCGACCCGGCGCGCCGTCGCGCCGCCGGGCGTCAGTCGTTGAAGAAGCGCCCCTCGGTGACCTCGGGGACGATCCCCGCGCGGATCGCGAAGTCGCCGAACCGCTCGCCGTCCTCGCGCTCCTGCGCGTAGCGGCCGAGCGCCTCGCCGAGGACCTCGAGGATCACGTCCTCGCCGACGTTCTCGCGCACCATCTTGTTCAGCCGCTGGCCGTGGAAGCCGGCGCCGAGGTACAGGTTGTACTTGCCCGGGGCGCGGCCGGTGAGGGCGATCTCGGCGATGTACGGCCGGGCGCAGCCGTTCGGGCAGCCGGTCATCCGGATCGTGATCGGCTCCTCCATCAGGCCGTTCTGCTCCAGCAGGCCCTCGATCTTGGTGATCAGGTCCGGCAGGTAGCGCTCGGCCTCGGCCATCGCCAGCCCGCAGGTCGGCATCGCCACGCATGCCATCGAGTTGAGCCGCAGCGCGCTGCGGCCCTTCGTCGGCGTGTTGTCGATGCCGTGCTCGGCCAGCAGCGCCTCGATCGCGGGGCGATCCTCCGGCTGGATGTCCGAGAGGATCACGCTCTGGTTCGGCGTCAGCCGGAAGACGCACGTGCCGGTCTGCGCGATCGCGCGCAGGCCGTCCATCAGCCGCCGGTCGCCGCGGTTGATCACGCGGCCGCTCTCGATGAAGAGCGTGAAGTGCTCCAGGCCGTCGTCGCCGGTGGTCCAGCCGAGCTGGTCGCCGTTGGACGTGAACGCGAACCGCTTGGCCGGCGCCAGCTCGAAGCCGAGGCGCCGCTCGATCTCGCCCTTGACGAAGTCGAGGCCCTTGTCGTCGATCGTGTACTTGAAGCGCGCGTGGGCGCGGGTGACGCGATCGCCGTAGTCGCGCTGGACGCCCATCACGGCGTCGAGCGTCGGGATCAGGTCCTTGGCCTCGATGTAGCCGATGACGTCGCCGAGGCGCGGGTAGGTCTCCGGGGCGCGGTCGGTGCGGCCCATGCCGCCGCCGATCACGACGTTGAAGCCCTTGAGCTTGCCGCGGCTGGCGATCGCGACGAAGCCGAGGTCCTGGCTGTAGATGTCGATGTCGTTGCTCGGCGGGACCGCGAAGCCGATCTTGAACTTCCGCGGCATGTACTGCTTGCCGTAGAAGGGCTCCTCGTCCTCGCCGCGCGGCTGCTTCGGCTTCTCGCCGAACCAGACCTCCTCGTAGGCGCTGGTCTTGTGGATCACGTGGTCGCTCGCGATCCGGGCCTGCTCGTAGACCTGCTTGTGGAGCTTGGAGAGCCCCGGGTGCACGCCGCTCATCACGGTCCGGGCGACGTCGCCGCAGGCGGCCTTCCCGTCGAGCCCGACGTCGCGCAGCCCGACCATCACCTCGCGCAGGGCGGTCCGCACCAGGTAGTGGAACTGGAAGGTCTGGCGCGTCGTCAGCCGGAACTGGTCGTTGCCGTGGGTGCGCCCGAGCTCGTCGATCTTCAGCCACTGCTCGGGCGTGCAGACGCCGCCGGGCATCCGACCGCGCAGCATGAAGGTGAAGAAGGGCTCCAGCTTCTGACGGCGCCGCTCGTCGCGGAGGTCGCGGTCGTCCTGCTGGTAGATCCCATGGAACTTCATGAGCTTGTTGTTGTTCTCGTCGACGGCGAGGGTGATCTCGTCGATGAGGTCGTCGGCGATCGTGCCGGCGAGGTAGTCGCTGCCGGCCTTCAGCCGCTCCTCGGGCGCGAGCTTCTCCAGCGGCTGCGAGAGGTCGCGGCTGCGGTCGACGTCGGGGGTGGTCGTCGTCTTCGGGGTCATGGCGGTCACCTCGGCCGGGCAGGGGGGCGGGCGGGCGGCATCTAGTAGACGTCGAGCAGGTAGCGGTGGTCGCGCTTCAGCGCGGAGAGGTACTCCTGGGCGCCCTCGTGGTCGACGCCGCCGTGCTCGGTGACGATCTCCGCCAGGGTGGCGTCGACGTCGGGAGCCATGTTGGTCGCGTCGCCGCAGACGTAGATCCGCGCGCCCTCCTCGAGCCACGCGTAGACGTCGCGGCCGGCTCGGCGGATCCGGTCCTGGACGTAGGCCTTGGGGCCGGCATCGCGCGAGAACGCCAGATCCAGGCGGCTCAGGACCCCGTCCTTCAGCAGCTGCTGCCACTCGACCTGGTAGAGGAAGTCGCTGCGGAAGTTGCGCTCGCCGAAGAACAGCCACGAGCGGCCCTCGGCGCCCCGCGCCTCGCGCTCCTGCATGAACGCGCGGTACGGCGCCACGCCGGTGCCGGCCCCGACCATGATGATCGGCACGTCGTCGCCCGGCAGGCGGAAGTGCTCGTTGGCCTGCACGTAGACCGGGACGACCGCGTCCTCGTCGCCGCCGAGGCGGGCGAGGTGGCCCGAGGCGACGCCCGTCCGGCCCAGGCCGTGCAGGTCGTATTGGACGGTGCTGACCGTCAGATGGGCCTCGTCCGGCGCCGCCGCCAGGCTCGAGGCGATCGAGTACAGCCGCGGCTGGAGCGGGCGCAGGCCGGCGACGAGCTGCTCGGCCTGGAGCCCCGGCACCGGGAACCGCTCGACGATGTCGAGCACGTGGTGCTCGTGGAAGTAGGCCGTGCGGGCCTTGGCGTCGCCGTCGCGGAGCGCCGCCAGCTCCTCGGCGCCGCTGAGCTCCGCCCACTGCCCGAGGAAGCGCGGGGTCGCCGCGGTGATCTCGAAGGTCGCGGTCAGGGCGTCGACGAGCGGGACCGGGCCCTGCTTCGTCGTCACCGGCGCGTCGGCCGGCAGCGACAGGCGGTCGAGCAGCCGCTCGACGAGCGCCGGGTCGTTGCCGGGCACGATGCCGAGCGCGTCGCCCGGCTCGTAGGTCAGGCCGGAGCCCTCCAGCGACAGCTCGACGTGGCGGGTCTCCTTGGTCGAACCGCGCCCGGTGAGGACGACGTTGTCGAGGATCGGCGCCGTGAACGGGTGCTTCTTGCCGTGCGCGACCTCGCTGCCGGACCCGGCCGCGCTGCCGTTCAGCGCCGGGCCGGTGCCGTTCGGCGCGGGCGCGCCGGCTCCCGCCGGCGCCTCGGTCGGCGCGAGCCGACCGGCGACGTCGGCGATCCAGGCCGCGGCGTCGTCCTCGTAGTCGACGTCGCACTCGACGCGGTCGGCCAGCCGCTCGGCCCCGAGCTCCTCGAGCCGCTCGTCGACCTGGCGGCCGGCGGAGCAGTAGTGCTCGTACGTCGAGTCGCCGAGCGCCAGGACCGCGAACCGGACCCCGGGCAGCTTGGGCGCCTTGCGGCCCCCGAGGAACTCGAAGAAGCCGATCGCGTTCGGGGGCGGGTCGCCCTCGCCGTGCGTCGCGGTGACGACGACCAGGTCCTGCTCATCCTTCAGCGCGCGCGGCTTGTAGTCGGCCATGTCGACGACCTTGGCCTCGATGCCGTGCGGGCGGACGGCATCGGCGAGCTGGCCGGCCAGCTCCTTGCTGTTGCCGGTGTCGGTGCCGAAGAGGACGGTCAGCAGCCGCGTCGACGGCGCGACCGGGGGCGCGACCGCGGTCGGCTGGGCGACGCCGGCGCCATCGCTCGCGATCGTGGCGGCGGACGCCGACGCTCCCTGCGCGGCGAGGCCGGCGAAGTAGCCGCTGACCCAGATCGCCTGGTCGCGGTCGAGCGCCGCCGCCAGACGCTGGACGTGCTCCTGCTGATCGGTCGTGAGGGTCGGAAGAGGGGAGGACACGTCGTCGAGAGCGAGGGTCGTGGCGGCCGTCAGGCGCGGAGCGGGATTCGCGGGCCAGCGGCCCGCGAGGCGGCGGCGCGAAGAGGGAAAAAGAGGATACGAGTTCCGGAGTTTACGGCCGGAACGGGGCTACGGCACCCGTATCGGCATTCCGATGCAGCATTTCCCTATTCCAATCAGGAATCGAAGACCGCGACGGCGTGCCCGCCGCGCCCGGGGCGGCGCCGCGATCAGGCCGTCGGCGCGGCCGCGCCGGGCCCGTCGAGCAGCTCCCGCAGGCGGGCGACGGCATCCGCGACCGACTGCTCGGCCGTCCGGATCCGCAGCTCGGGCTGCAGCGGCGGCTCGTACGGCGAGCCGTCCCCCGTCATGTCCGGCAGGCTGCCGGCCTGCGAGCGGGCGTAGAGGCCCTTCGGGTCGCGACGGACGCACTCCTGGAGCGGGGTGTCGACGTAGACCTCGACGAACGGCAGCTCGGCCGCGTCGTGCAGGGCCCGCACCCACCAGCGGTCGTCGCGGAACGGCGAGACCAGCGAGACGACCGCGACCGCTCCGGCGTCGGCGAAGAACCGCGCCACGTGGCCGACGCGACGGACGTTCTCGCTGCGGCCCTGACGGTCGAAGCCGAGGTCGCCGGAGAGCCCGTGGCGGACGTTGTCGCCGTCCAGCAGGTAGGCGACCCGGCCGTCGTCGACCAGCGCCCGCTCGAGCTCGGCGGCGATCGTCGACTTGCCGGAGGCGGGCAGGCCGGTGAGCCAGACCGTCGCCCCGCGCTGCCCGAGGATCCGCCAGCGCTCCTCGCGCGGGAGCTGCCCGTCGTGCCACTTGACGTGGGGGCTGCGGCGCTCGCCGCTGTGCTGCTCGGCGCTGCGCAGCGGATCGGCGTGGTCGCTCATCCGCCCGCGGCCTCCTCGGCCAGGAACCGCTCGCGCCAGGCGGCCGAGGTGCCGTTCGACTGCCGCTGCATCCGCGGCCGGTCGAAGCCCTCGGCGGGCGGGTCGTCGATCCCCAGCTCGCCCAGCAGCTCGCGGACGGTCGGCCCGAGCGCGGGGACCAGCTGCTCGTAGACGACCACGCGGACCGGGGCGATCCCGTGGTCGGCGAACCAGGCCGTCCAGGCCGCCTCGCCGGCGGCCAGCAGGTCGCGCAGGTGGGCGATCGCGCCGTGGTGGTAGACCGGCTCGGCCTCGGTCGGGGCGGCGTCGCGGAAGGCCGAGTCCGGCCCCGGGACGCGGGCGGGACGGGTGGAGCCCTCGTCCCGCCACTGCTGGGTCTGGATCGCCCGCCACAGCGACACCGCCTGGGCGACCTTGTCGCGCCGCCGGACCTGGACGAACCGCAGGTCGCGGCCGAACGCGGACCGCAGCGTCGCCAGGTCGTCGCCGTCGTCGCCGGTGATCGCCCGGATCCCGGCGAGGAAGTCGGGCAGGTAGCCCCACATCAGCTTGGTCGCGAAGACGCCGTTGGCGGTCGTGTCCTCGGCGAGGGCCCGGGTCAGCCGCTCGCGCGCGTCGTCGGCGTCGATCGGCGCGCCGGGTCGCCGCTCCGGCAGCAGCGCCAGCAGCTCGGGGTCGTCGACGCCGCGGAAGTAGTCGCGCGGCTGATGCGACAGGCCGCTGTCCCGGAGCCGCTGGAACGGCTCCTCCGGCCGGCCCGCGACCCCGCTGGCCCGTAGGGTCTCGCAGAGGAGCGTGCTCCCGCTCCGGGGCGTCGCCGCCACGACGTAGGCCCGCTCCGGTGAATTAGGAAGAACGCCCATCGGAATTCATAGTATTCGCTCAGTGCGCGCGCGTCATCCCAACATCGTCTACCTGCACTCGCACGACACCGGCCGCTACGTCCAACCGTACGGCCATCAGGTCCCCACGCCCGCGATCCAGGCGTTCGCCGAGCAGGGGCTGCTGTTCCGCAAGGCGTTCTCGGCTGCGCCGATCTGCTCGGCCAGCCGCGCGGCGCTGCTGACGGGGGAGTGGAGCCACACCGGCGGCATGATGGGCCTGGCCCATCGTGGCTGGAGCCTGCTGGACTACGAGCACCACCTGCTGCACACGCTCGCCGGGGCCGGCTACCGGACGGCGCTGGTCGGCGAGCAGCACCTCTCCGCCGATCCCCACGTGCTCGGCTACGACGATGTCCTGAGCGTGCCCGACACGACCCAGGAGCACGTCGCCCCGACCGCGGCCGGGTTCCTGCGCGAGCGGGCCGACGGCGAGCAGCCGTTCTTCCTCTCGGTCGGCTTCTTCGAGACCCACCGCGAGTTCCGGCCCGCCGAGCCGGGCGACGAGCGCTACGCCCTGCCGCCGGCGAACCTGCCCGACACGCCGCGGACGCGGGCCGACATGGCCGCCTTCAAGCAGAGCGCCCGGGCCCTCGACGATGGCGTCGCGACGGTGCTGGGGACGATCGACGAGCTGGGCATCGCCGACGACACGCTGGTGATCCTGACCACCGACCACGGACTGCCGTTCCCGGGCGCCAAGGCGACGCTGACCGACCGCGGGATCGGGGTGCTGCTGATCGTCCGCGGGCCGGGCGGCTTCGCGGACGGCCGGGTCAGCGACGCGCTGGTCTCCCACATCGACCTCTTCCCGACGATCTGCGACCTGCTCGGCATCGAGCCCCCGGAGTGGCTGCAGGGCCGGTCGCTGCTGCCGCTGGCGGCCGGGGCGGTCGACGAGGTCAACGACGCGGTCTTCGCCGAGATGACCTTCCACGCCGCCTACGAGCCGCAGCGGGCGGTCCGGACCTCGCGCTTCAAGTACATCCGCCGCTACGACGACGAGCACGTCGGACCGGTGCTGCCGAACGTCGACGACGGTCCGTCGAAGGACGTCCTGGTGGAAGCGGACTGGGTCGAGCGCGCGATCCCGCCCGAGCAGCTCTACGACCTGCACTTCGATCCCGCCGAGAGCGTCAACCGAGTCCCCGACCCGGCCTACGCCACGGTCCTGCGGGAGCTGCGCGACCGGCTCGACCGCTGGATGGAGGAGACCGACGACCCGCTCCGCCACGGCCACGTGCTGCCGCCGGACGGGGCGTCGATCAACGCCCGCCACCAGCGCTCCCCGCGCGAGCCGACGTTCCTCTTCGAGGGTGGGGCGGGGATCTGATGGGCGAGCGACCGACCTTCGACCTGCAGGCGCACTCGACGGCCAGCGACGGCGCGCTGTCCGCGGCCGAGGTGGTCCGCGCCGCCCATGCCGCCGGCGTCCGGCTGCTGTCGCTGACCGACCACGACTCGGTCGCGGGCGTCCAGGAGGCGCTCGAGACCGCGGCGGGCCTGGACGGGATCGAGGTCGTGCCGGGGATCGAGGTCTCGGCGATCGACGGCGACCGCTCCGACCTGCACGTCTGCGGCTACGGGATCGACCACCGGTCGCCACCGCTGCTGCGGGTGCTCGAGGAGTGGCGCGCCGACCGGGCCGGTCGCGGCGATCGGATGGTCGCGGCGCTGCGCGAGCTGGGCTGGGCGGTCGACGAGCGGCCGCTGGCGGAGCGGCGGGCGGCCGGTGGGACGATCGGGCGCCCGCACGTCGCGGCGGCGGCCTTCGACCATCCCGACAACGCGGCACGGGTGCGGAGCGAGGGCCTGGCGACCGCGACCGACCTGCTCGTCGCCTACCTGATCCCGGGAGCGCCGGCCTACCGCGAGCGGACGCGGCCAACCGTCGCCGAGGCGATCGAGGTGATCCACGCCGCCGGCGGGGTCGCGGTCTGGGCGCACCCGTACTGGGACATCGAGGACCCGGCGGGCGTGCGCGAGACGCTGGAGCGGTTCGCGGCCCTGGGCCTGGACGGGGTCGAGGCGTTCTACGTGACGTTCTCGGCCGAGCAGACCCGGATGCTGGTCGCCGAGGCCGAGCGGCTGGGGCTGCTGACGACCGGCTCGGCCGACTTCCACGGCCCGCGGCACCCCAGCTTCTCGCGCTTCCGGGCGTTCGACCTGCACGGCCTGACGCCGCGGCTGGGGCCGATCGCGGCGGGTGCCTGACGGGTGACGTCCGCCATCGCCCGATTCCGGTCTCAGGCGTCGGCCGCGCAGCGGAAGCCCTGGTGGCCGGTGGTGCTGGCGGGATCGGCGGCGGTGCGGGCGGCGACCCGGTAGCGCTCGCAGTAGGAGCGGTGGCAGAGGTGCGAGCCGCCCCGGATCGCGACCCACCCGTCCGGCGCCGGACGCAGGACGGCACCGGGGCGCGCCCACGGGTCGGCGGTCCACTCCCAGACGTTGCCGCTGACCTCGTGGAGGCCGAAGCCGTTGGCCGGGAAGGCGTCGACCGGGCAGGTCCCCCGGAAGCCGTCCTCGCCGCGGTCCTCGCCCGGGAACGCGCCCTGCCAGACGTTGCAGCGGTGCTCGCCGCCGGGCTCCAGCTCGTCGCCCCACGGGTAGCGGGCGCCGTCGAGCCCGCCGCGGGCGGCGTGCTCCCACTCGACCTCGGTCGGCAGCCGCAGGCCGGCCCAGGCGCAGAACGCCAGCGCGTCGTCGCGCGTGACGTGGACGACCGGATGGTCGAGCCGGCCGTCGATCGTCGATCCCGGGCCCTCCGGCGCGCGCCACGACGCGCCGTGGACCTGCCGCCACCACGGGGTCGCGGCGATCGCCCGGGTCGGCGGGAAGTCCTCCGGCAGGTGGCCGGCGAAGACGAACGACCAGCCCTCGCGCTCGGCCAGCGTGCGGTGGCCGGTCGCCGCGGCGAAGGCCGCGAAGCGCCGGTTGCTGACCGCGTGGGCGTCGATCCGGAACGGCGCGACCTCGACCGTCCGGACCGGTCCCTCGCCGTCGCCGGGGATCGCGCGATCGTCCTCGTTGCCGACCCGGACGCGACCGCCGGACAGCGCGATCAGGCGGGCGCCGGGGTCGCCCGGACCGCCGGCGCCGACCGGGCGCGACGGGCCGGCCGCGGCGACCGCACGCGGCGCCGCGTCCGCCGCGGGACGACGCGGCGCGCAGCAGGGCCTGTCGATCGGGCCGTCCACCGACCCGAGGCTACGCGACGGCGCTATGACGCCGGGACCAGCGCGGCCAGCTGGCCGCCGAGGCCGGCGATCGGCTGTGGCCGCTCCAGGTTCTCGACCCGATAGCCGTGGGCGGCCGCCCAGGCGCTGACCGGGTCGGCGGTGTCGTGGGTCTCGACCAGCAGCACCGGATGGTGCTCGGCGACGGTCCGCGCGAGCCCGTCGAGGACGCCCAGCTCGGCGCCCTCGACGTCGATCTTGATCACGTCCGGGGGCCGCAGGCCGGAGCCCGGCTCCAGCAGCGCGTCCAGCGGGATCGCGTCGACGGTCAGGCGGTCGCCGGGAGCGCGACCGGCGACGGTCGCGGCCAGGTGGGCCCAGGCGCCGTCGGAGGGCAGCACCAGCTCGACCTCGCCGGGCTCCCGCCAGGCCGCCAACTGCAGGACGTGGACGTCCTCGAGCCGGTTGAGCGCGACGATCTCGGCCACCGAGCGGGCATGGGCCGGGACCGGGTCGACCGCGACGACCTGCGTTCCCGGGCCGCCGATCCGGGCCCCGAGCAGGGCGAAGTAGCCGAGGTTGGCGCCGACGTCCCAGAACGCGCCGGCGGCCGGCAGGTGGCGGCGCAGCGCCTCGGCGAACGGCGGCTCGACCGAGCCGCGGACCAGCAGGCCGGCCTGGGCGTGGTCGACCGTCAGCAGGCCGGTCGGGAGGATCGAGCCGACGCCGGGCCCGGCCGCGACCTGGATCGGACCCGAGCGGACGATCGCCTCGGCCACGTCGAGCAGCGTCGGCCCGATGCCGGTCCGCGCCGTGCGCCAGCGCTGCATCCGCTCGCTCGGAACGCGCGTCGCCAACCGCAGCACGCGCGAGCGGACGAGGGTCCGCAGCGGTCGCACGCGCGGCGCCGGCGGCACCGCCACCTCGCGGGGGAGCGTCAACTCAGACGGCCCACGGATGGGCGTCGGGGGCGCGACGGACGCCCTCGAGGCGGGCGGCCCGGGTCCACGGGTCCAGCCGCGGCTCGCCGCCGACGGCGACCGCGGTGTCCCGCAGGAACTGCTCGACCGCCGCCACCAGCGCCGCGGCCTCCTCGGGCGACGCCGACGCCGGGACGTCGATGCGGACGGGATCCGGGTCGCCAGCCATGGTCGGGAAGGGTAGCGGCGGACCGCGGGTGGCCGGCGCCCGGCGCGCTCAGCGAGAACCCATCTAGGCTCGCCCGATGCCCACGGTCCCGGTCCTCGACCACGACGCCGTCCTCGCCGCGGTCTCGCCCGCCGACGCGGTGGCCCACACGCGCGAGGCGTTCCTGCGCCACCACGAGGGCGCCTGGCGGATGCCGTCCAAGGTCTACCTCGAGAGCCCGCCGTTCGGCGACTTCCGCGCGATGCCGGCGATCGGCGACGGCTTCGCGATGCTGAAGTGGATCTCGTCGTTCCCGGGCAACCCGCAGCGGGGCCTGGCCACGGTCCAGGGGATCGTGGTGCTCTCCGACGCCGAGACGTCGGAGCCGCGCGCGCTGCTCGACGCCCGCGCCGTCACCGCCCTGCGGACCGGCGCGGTCGCCGCCGTCGCGGCCCGCGCGCTGGCCCCGGCGGCTGCCAGCACCGTCGGGGTGATCGGCGCCGGGCTCCACGGGCGCTGGGCCGCCCGCTGCCTGGCCGCCGCCGGCTACGGCCCCGGCGTCGCCAGCGATCCCCGCCACGAGGCGGCGGCCGAGTTGGCGGCCGAGCTGGGCGACGGCTGGCGCGCCGGGACGCGCGACGAGGCGCTCGGCCAGGACGTCGTCTGCTGCGTGACCCCCGGGGCGACGCCGGTGGTCGAGCTCGCCGACCTGCGGCCCGGCCTGCACCTGAACATGCTCGGCGCCGACGGGCCCGGCAAGCAGGAGGCGGCGATCGACGCGGTCGCCGCCTGCGAGCTGTTCTGCGACGAGTGGGCGCAGGCCAGCCACGGCGGCGAGCTGACGGCGGCCGTCGATGCCGGGGCGGTCGGGCGCGACGACGTGCGGGACCTCGGGGCCGTGCTGGCGGGCGACGCCGGCGGACGCTCCTCCGACGACGCGGTGACGCTGTTCGACTCGACCGGCCTGGCGATCCAGGATCTGGCGATCGCGCTCGCCGCGCTGCGGGCCTGGGAGGCGGGCCGTGTGACGGCGCCGCAGGTGATGATCTGATCGCCGCTGCGCCCAACGCCGTACGCAGTTGCACTTCGGTCGGATCTGTCCCGCCGTCACGTGTGAATCGGGGACATCGACCGCCGAAAGCGAGCGAATCGGGCAAAACGCGTTGCCTTCCGCTGGGCGAATCGGGGATGATGTGCTATCGGCCCCGCACGGGCCGTGACCGTCCCCATCCGGTCTCAGGTGCCTCGGCACCTTCCCCCAACCCCCATCCACAAGGTCCCCCAATGTTGTCGCTCGCCGTCCTCCTGGCGGTCGTGTCGGCCATCCTGGCCATCGATGCCCTCTGGGCGCACCGTCTCGACGTCGCCGTCGCCTCCGGCATCGTCGCCACCTTCGCCGCCTGCGCGGCGCTGGTCGGAACCCTGCCGGTCGCCCTCGGGATCGTCGCCGCTTGGCTGCTCGCATCGCTCGGGATCGGCACCGTCGTCCTCCTCGCCGGCATCGCCCGGCAGCAGGACGGCGGTGCCGGCCTGGACCTCAGGCTTCGAGCAGGGCCGCGACTTCGCGCAGGTACGGGTCGATCGGGAGCAGGAACGAGTCGTGGCCCCACGGTGAGCTGAACGCTCGCCGTCGGACGCTCGCCCCCGCGGCCTCCAGCGCCGCGGCCAGCCGGTCGCTGTGCTCGGGCCCGAACCGCCAGTCGCTGCTGAAGCTGCCGACGAGCACCTCGGTGCCGGCACCCGCCAGCGCCGCCAGCCGCTCGGCCGCGTCGTCGCGCTCGAACGGCGCGAAGGCGTCCATCACCCGCGTCAGGTACAGGTAGCTGAGCGCGTCGAACCGCTGCAGGAAGCTGTCCGCCTGGTGGTGCAGGTAGTGCTCGACCTCGAAGTCGGGCGCGAACCAGTCGTGTCCGTCGCGCGGCGGAGGGGCGTCCGGATCTCGTCGACGGCGGTCGAACTTCGTCTCCAGCGCCTGCTCGGAGACATAGGTCACGTGGCCCAGCATCCTGGCCGCCGCGAGCCCCGCCCGCGGTCCCGGGCCGCGACCGACGTAGCGGCCGTCGTCGAAGCCCGGGTCGCGCAGGATCGCCTCGCGAGCGGCCGTCGAGAGCGCGATGTTCTGCGCGCTCAGCCGGGCCGTGGCCGCGACGATCAGCGCCCGGTCGATCTGCTCGGGCGCCTGCAGCAGCCATTCGAGGACCTGCATCCCGCCGAGCGAGCCGCCGACCAGCGCGTGGATCCGGCGGACGCCGAGCCGCTCGACGAGCGCCCGCTGGACGCGCACCAGGTCGGCGATCGTCAACGCCGGGAAGTCGAGCCCGTAGGGCTCCCCGCGGCGGGGATCGATCGACGAGGGACCGGTCGTGCCGCGGCACCCGCCGAGCAGGTTCGACGCGATCACGAACCAGCGGTCCGTGTCGACCGCGCGACCCGGGCCGATCAGGACGTCCCACCAGCCGCGCCGCTCGGGGTCGCCGTGATGGCCGGCCGCGTGGGCGTCGCCGGTCAGCGCGTGGCAGACGACGACGGCGTTGGTGCCGGCCGCGTTGAGCGTGCCGTAGGTCTCGTAGGCGACCTCGACCGGCGCCAGCAGGGCGCCGTTGTCCAGCCGCAGCGGATCGCCCTCGGGGAAGAGCACGACCCGCTGGGTGGCCACCCGTCCGAGTCCGCGATCGGCGGCGGGGGCGCCCGCCGGCCGATCGCCGGACTCGAGCGTCTGGTGCGTCATCGGTCGAACCTACGGTGCCGGCGCGGTCGGCGGGTTCCGCCCCGGGGCGAGCGCCGACGCTCGCCCCGGGCCACGGTTCCCGGACTCGGCGTGGTCAGGCCGCGACCGCGGCGGCGGCCTTGGCCAGCGCCTGGTCGAGGTCGGCCAGGATGTCGTCGATGTGCTCGATACCGACCGAGAGCCGGACGGTGTCGGGGGTGACGCCCGCGGCCGCCAGCTCCTCCTCGTTGAGCTGGGCGTGGGTGGTCGAGGCGTTGTGCACGGCCAGCGACTTGGCGTCGCCGATGTTGACCAGGTGGCTGAACAGCTCCAGTGACTCGATCAGCTTGCGGCCGGCCTCCTGCCCGCCCTTGACCCCGAAGGTGACCAGCGCGCTGGCGCCGCCGCGGAGGACCCGCTGGGCGACCTCGTGGTAGGGGCTGGACTCGAGGCCGGGGTAGGCGACCCAGTCGACCGCGTCGTGCGCCTCGAGGTGCCGGGCGACCGCGAGCGCGTTCTGGTTGTGGCGCTCGAGCCGCAACGGCAGCGTCTCGATCCCCTGCAGGAAGAGGAAGGCGTTGAACGGCGAGAGCGCCGCGCCGGTGTTGCGCAGCAGCACCACCCGCGCGCGGCCGATGTAGGCGGCCGGGCCGAGCGCCTCGCGCCAGACGACCCCGTGGTAGGAGGGATCGGGCTTGGTCAGGCCGGGGAAGCGGTCGGCCTGGGCGTCCCAGTCGAAGTTGCCGCTGTCGACGATCGCCCCGCCGATCGACGTCCCGTGGCCGCCGATGAACTTGGTCAGCGAGTGGACGGCGACGTCGGCTCCCTGCTCGAAGATCCGGGCGCCGATCGGGGTCGCGACGGTGTTGTCGACGATCAGCGGCAGGCCGTGGGCATGCGCCGCCTCGGCCCAGGCCGGCACGTCGAGGACGTTCAGGCGCGGGTTGCCGATCGTCTCGCCGAAGACGAGCTTGGTGTTCTCGTCGGCCAGCCGGGCGACCGCTCCCGGATCGTCGGCGTCGGCCCAGCGGACCTCGATCCCGTACTGCGGCAGCGTGTGGGCGAAGAGGTTGTAGGTCCCGCCGTAGAGCTGCGAGACGCTGATGATGTTGTCGCCGGCGCGGGCGATGTTGAGGACCGCGTAGGTCACCGCCGCCTGGCCCGACGCCGTCACCAGCGCGCCGACGCCGCCCTCGAGCGCGGCGATCCGCTGCTCCAGCACGTCCCACGTCGGGTTGTTGATCCGCGAGTAGATGTTGCCGGGGACCTTGAGCGCGAACAGGTCGGCCGCGTGGTCGGTGTCGTCGAAGGTGAACGACGTCGTCTGGTAGATCGGCACCGCGCGGGCGTTGGTGGCGCTGTCGGGCGACTGGCCGCCGTGCAGGACGACGGTCTCGGGGCGGTGCTGGGGCTGCGGGTCGTCTGACACGGGGCTGCTTTCGTTCGGGGTGTCGGGGCCCTCGCCGGCGGCGGGGGCAGAGGTTCGTCCTGGCGCGATCTTCGGAGCGTAGCCGCCGCCCAGGGCGCGGCGCAGGCGGGCGAGGAGGCCGCCGGGAGTGGCGTCGCTCACGCCGCCGCGGCGGTCGGCGCGAGCAGCTCGCGCGCGACCGGCGTCGGGTTGCGGAAGAGGTCGAGGACCGGGCAGTGGGCGTCGACCGCGTCGGCCAGCTCGCGGTAGCGCTGCTCGCTCTCGGGGCCGCGCGGGGTGACGCGCAGGCGGACGCCGGTGTAGCCCGCGCGGACCTCGTCGTCGAACCCGAAGAACCCGCGCACGTCCAGATCGCCCTCGGCCTCGATCTCGACCGAGTCCAACTCGACCCCGAGCTTCGCGGCCCAGAAGCGATAGCTGATCGCCTGGCAGCTGGCGAGCGCGACCAGCGCGTGCTCGACCGGGTTGGCGCCCTGGTCCTCGCCGCCGAGCGTCGGCGGCTCGTCGACGACGATCGCGTGGTCGCGGCTGGTCAGCTCGACGCGGGTCGGGCCGGTCAGGCTGCCGCGGGTCGAGAAGACCACGGTCGCCCGCGCCGGCTCGGCGGTGGTGGCGCGGTCGTACTCGTCGATCAGGGCGGAGAAGGACATGGCGGGCTCCGGGGCTCGGTGGGCCCGTCACTATATACAGATTCCCGATCGGCTTTCATCCATTAGCGCCTGGGCGTCGCCGCCTCACCCCGCCCGAGCCGCGGCGCCGGGGCGTTCCCGCAGGACGGTCCCGTCGAGCGCGACCCAGCTGTCGTGGTCGCCGACCCGCACCTGCCAGAGCGGGAACAGCGGCGAGCGGCTGGCGGTCGACGGCCACCAGACCAGCTCGGCGGTCGCGCCGGGCGCGGCGCCCGCCAGCTCTCGCGCGCGGCCGGCGTCGACCGCGACGTGGCGCGTCGCGCGAGCCGGGCGCCCGGCGCCGACGATGCTGCCGTCGTCGCCGATCGCCACCACGGCCAGCGTCCGGTTCGCGCCCTCCAGCGTCACCAGCCAGTACGGGCCGGCGGGACCGCCGTGCCCGACCCGGCGCGCGATCGGCGCGCCGTCGGTCGGCACGGCGGCCTCGGCGCGGGCCCGGGCGATGGCCTCCCGCTCGGTCATCGCCCGTCACCCGCGGCGCGGGCTAGATGCCGCGGTCGGCGGTGTGCAGCCGCGAGAAGACCTGGCCGTCGGATCGCACGTAGAAGCGCTGGTCACCGACGGTGATCATCGCGAACGGGTAGCTCGGCGACAACGACTCGCGGCACGGCCGCCAGACCAGGGTCGGGTAGACGCAGACCGCCTCGGGCCGGATCGGCACCCGGACGCGCGATCCCTCGACGAGGATCCGCGAGCCGACGAACCGCTCGCGGATCGCGTCGCGCGCGAGCGAGTCGAGATCCCAGTCGGAGTCCTCGGGCAGCGCCGCGGCCTGGTGGTAGCGCGCGTCGAGCCCGCCGACCGAGACGATCCCGCTGGTCCGGTCGCGCTGCCGCACGGGCACCACGTAGTAGAAGCTGTCGCTGCGGTCGAGGCGCTGGACCAGGCGCGGTTCGCCGGGCTCGGCGCCGCGGAAGGCCGGCGCGAACGAGTCGTGGTCGAGCAGGCCGTGCCGCTCGACGCCCGCCAGGCCGGCCTCGATCGCCTCGCGCGGATCGAGGATCGTCCGCCGCCGCTCGCCGGGCTCCAGCACCTGACGGCCGACCTCCTTGGCCGCCGGCTCCGGGTCGCAGACCGCGAGGAAGCTCCCGGCCCAGTGGCCGCCGGGCACGCCCGTCATGTAGGTGCCCTGCCAGCTGGTGTAGGAGATGTGCTCGTCGGCGATGCCCGACGTCGACGACCCGGTCGGCGGCCACGGGTTGTTGATGAACAGGCCGGTCAGCGCGTAGCTGGTGTCCGAGCTGCTCGTCGGCGCCTTGTCCGCCTGGTAGCCGCGGACGACGATCCAGTGGGCGGAGCCGTAGACCATCGCGATCGGCGCCACCTGGTAATGGTGGATCGTCCAGGCGATCTTGCGCGAGATCGAGTCCTCGGTCGACTGGTCGAAGAGGACGAAGAAGTTGTTGAACGTCGCCGGCTTGCGGGCGTTCATCGTCCAGTTCACGCCGTCCGGCCCGCTGTACCACCCGGACTCGGCCGTGCTGTGGCTGTGGTTGTCGTTGTAGAGGTCGTCCTGATCGAGCGCGCCGGCGCCGATCTCCTCCAGGACCATCTTGGCGCAGGCCGCGCCGCAGTAGTAGCTGGTCTCCTGCTGGTAGTACGGGACCGTGAGGTCCTCCGACACCGACATGCTGCACCCCGTTCGACGATTGCGCGACGCCGCTCGCGACCCGTGCGGCGGCATGCCGCGAACCCTGGCCGGCCGGGCCGGGGGACGCATCGGGGGTGCCCCCGATCCTGCGGGGCGACGAGCGGCGCAGGCCGGGGCCGGCGGTGCCCTACAGCGGGATGTTGCCGTGCTTGCGCTTCGGCTGGGTGACGCGCTTGGTCTGCAGCACGCGCAGCGCGCCGGCGACCTTGGCGCGGGTCTGCGACGGCTCGATCACGTCGTCGATGTAGCCGCGCTCGGCCGCCACGTAGGGGTTGGCGAAGCGGGCCTTGTAGTCGTCCATCAGGACCTTGCGGCGCTCGTCGGGCGTCGGCGACCCGGCGATGTCGCGACGGTAGATGATGTTGACAGCGCCCTCGGCGCCCATCACGGCGACCTCGGCCTGGGGCCAGGCGAAGTTGAAGTCCGAGCCGAGGTGCTTGGACGCCATCACGTCGTAGGCGCCGCCGTAGGCCTTGCGGGTGATGACCGTGACCTTGGGGACCGTCGCCTCGGCGTAGGCGTAGAGCATCTTGGCGCCGTGGCGGATGATCCCGTTCCACTCCTGCGAGGTGCCCGGCAGGAAGCCCGGGACGTCGCAGAAGGTGACGATCGGGATGTTGAACGCGTCGCAGGTGCGCAGGAACCGCGCGGCCTTCTCCGACGCCTCGATGTCGAGCACGCCAGCCATCTGGTTCGGCTGGTTGCCGACCATCCCGACCGCGTGGCCGTCGATCCGCGAGAAGCCGACGAGGATGTTCTTGGCGAAGTGCTCGTGGACCTCGAAGAACTCGCCGTCGTCGGCGACGAGCTTGATGACCTCGCGCATGTCGTACGGCTTGTTCGGGTTCGCCGGGACCGCGTCGTTGAGCTCGGGGACGTCGCGGTCGACCGGGTCGCTGGTCGGCACGACCGGCGGGGTCTCGAGGTTGTTCTGGGGCAGGAACGAGAGCAGGTAGCGCGTCTCCTCCAGCGCGTGGTCCTCGTCCTCGAACGCGAAGTGGGCGACGCCCGACTTCGTGTTGTGGCTCATCGCGCCGCCGAGCTCCTCGAACTCGACCTCCTCGCCGGTGACCGTCTTGATCACGTCGGGGCCGGTGATGAACATGTGGGAGGTCTCCTTGACCATCCCGATGAAGTCGGTGATCGCCGGCGAGTAGACGGCGCCGCCGGCGCACGGCCCCATGATCAGCGAGATCTGGGGGATCACGCCGGACGAGTCGACGTTGCGCTGGAAGACCTCGCCGTAGGCGCCGAGCGAGACGACGCCCTCCTGGATCCGGGCGCCGCCCGAGTCGTTGATGCCGATCACCGGACAGCCGATCTTGGCGGCCAGGTCCATGACCTTGCACATCTTCTCGGCCATCACCTCGCCGAGCGAGCCGCCGAAGACGGTGAAGTCCTGGCTGAAGACCGCGACCGGGCGGCCGTCGATCGTGCCGTGACCGGTGACGACCGCGTCGCCCCAGGCCCGCGACTTCTGCATGTCGAAGTCGTAGGTCCGGTGGCGGACGAACGTGTCGAGCTCCTGGAAGGAGCCCTCGTCGAGCAGCTTCTCGATCCGCTCGCGCGCCGTGTACTTGCCCTTGGCGTGCTGCTTCTCGACGGCCTTCTCGGACGCCGAGTGGATCGCCTGATGGCGGAGGTCGCGGAGGAGATCGAGCTTCTCCTCGAACGTCTCGGGCGAATGCAGACGCTGGCTCATGAGGCGGGAGATGCTATCCCCGCACCCGCCTTCGCCGCTGACCGCTCGCCCGGCGACCCCCCGACGGGGCGGCACGAGGCCGGCGAGGGGCCGCTGTGCGGCGCGTGGCGCGCGGCGGTGCGCCGACGCCGGCGCAGGCCCCGGTTGTTCACAGGAACTGCACCGACCCGTCACAAGTCGGCTCCGTACGCGGCTTCAGGCTAGGAGATCTCGGCAACGACGTCGGCTCCGGCCGATCGTTGCCGAAAACGTTTCCCCCCCCTCGCAACGAAGGAGCTCGGGTGACCGAGTCATCAAGTGCTGCGCGCCGCCGCCATTGGCGCGTCCCATTCGCGACCGTGGCGATCGCGCTGGCCCTGCCCGGCGCGGCCGCCGCGGCCGACCCCCTGTCCCTGATCGACGACCGCGAGCCGCTCGGCCCGGGGATCGTCCTCCAGCACCAGAAGTACCTCGAGTCGACCGGCTGGGTCGACCGCCAGGTGCTGACCGTCGACCTCGCCGATCCGGCCGTCGGCACCGACCTGCTGCACGCCGAGAAGGTCGCCCAGGGCTCGCCGCTGAGCGAGCAGGCCAACCGCGCCGGGGCCGTCGCCGGCGTCAACGGCGACTTCTTCGACATCGGCAACTCGAACGCCGCTCTCGGCTTCGAATACCAGGGAGGCCGCCTGCGCAAGACCGGCACCCGCAACAACGGCCAGACGATCGGCGTCACCAACGACCGGGTCGGCGCGCTCGCCAACCTGGCGCTCGACGCGAAGGCGACCTTCGGCGGCCAGGACCACCCGGTCAGCGGCCTCAACCAGGTCGGCGTCGCCGCCGGCAAGATCGGCGTCTACAGCGACGAGTGGGGCGCGTCGAGCCGCGCCGTCCAGGCCGGCAACGGCAACACCGCCGAGGTCCTCGTGGCCGACGGCAAGGTCACCCGCGCGGCCGCCGCCCCGGGCGCCGGCCAGCTGCCCGACGGCACCTCGGCGCTGGTCGGTCGCGACGCCGGCGCCGACGCGCTGCGGACGCTCCAGGTCGGCGACCCGGTGACCGTCTCCTACGGCGTCAGCCCCGAGATCGCGGGCCAGTTCCGCTTCGCGCTCGGGACCGACGCCCAGCTCGTCCGCAACGGCGAGCAGGTTCCCGACTCCGAGTCCGGCGCGGGAGCGTCCGGCAACTCGATCGCCCCGCGCACCGCGATCGGGTTCAAGGACGGCGGCAAGACGATGATCCTGCTGACCGTCGACGGCCCCGGTGGGACCGGCAAGGGCGGCGCGACGCTGCCCCAGGTCGCGCGGATGATGGCCGACCTGCACGCCGAGACCGCGGTCAACCTCGACGGCGGCGGCTCGACCACGATGGTCGGCCGCAAGCTCGGCGACGAGCAGGTGAGCGTCCGCAACGTGCCCTCCGACGGCAACGAGCGCAGCGACCCCAACGGCGTCGGCGTCTTCGTGACCCGCGGTGACGGCGCCGTCCGCGATCTGGTCGTGACGCCCGACGGCGAGGACGCGAAGGTCTTCCCGGGCCTCCACCGGACGCTGACCGCGACCGCCGTGGACTCCCACCAGACGCCGGTCGCGATCGGTCGCGGCGACGTCCGCTGGAGCGCCGACGAGGGCTCGGCGTCGGACGGCGTGCTGCGCGCCCCGGCCGACGCGAGCGGCTCGATCCGCGTCCGCGCGACGACCGACGGCGCCCAGGCCGACACCCCGGTGCGGGTGCTCGGGCCGCTGCGCACGCTCGAGCTGTCGAGCGAGCGGCTGTCGTTCGCCGACGCCACCAAGTCGACCACGCTGCGCGTCGTCGGCCGCGACGCCCAGGGCTTCACGGCCCCGATCGAGGCGACCGACCTGGAGCTGGACTACGACCGCAGGGTCGTCAAGATCACCCCGTCCGGATCGGCCCTGAAGGTCGCGGCCGTCGCCGACGGCGGCACCGTGATCACCGTCAAGGCCGGGGGCCAGCAGGCGAAGCTGCCGACCAGCGTCGGCGTCTCGACCGACCACGTCTACACCTTCGACGCCGCCGACGAGGCCTCGCGCTGGACGACCAACGGCACCAGCGGCGTCGCCAAGACGCTCTCCAACGATCCCGAGGGCCTGCGCCTGACCTACGCGCCCGGGCGCAACATGGGGATCACGAAGACCCCGATCGAGACCCGTCCGGACGTTCCCGGCCAGCCGCTGCGGGTGCGGGTGCGCCTGTACTCCGACGGCGAGTTCGAGTTCGGATCGCTCTACTGGATCGATGCCAGCGGGGCGTCGAAGAACCTGCTGACCGCGGGCCCGAAGAGCGCCGGCTGGACGAACATCGAGTGGACCCTGCCGGCGGACACGAAGTTCCCGATCAAGGTCACGCAGCTGCAGGCGATCCAGACCGCGACCGCCAAGCAGCGCAACGGCTACGTGATCTTCCAGAAGATCGAGGCCGACAACGCGGCGCCGGTCGAGATCCCCGAGCAGGAGCCGCTGCGGCCCGACCCGCTGTTCTCGCCCGACGGGCGGACCAACGGCAAGGACGACTGGTCGTTCGCGACCCTCTCGGACGTCCAGTTCACGGCCGCCAACCCGGAGCTGGCCAAGGTCGGCGTCGCGGCGCTGCAGCGGATCCGCCAGCAGCACCCCGACCTGATCGTGCTCAACGGCGACATCACCGACCTCGGCGCGGCCGAGGACCTGACGCTCGCCCGCCAGACGCTCGAGGCCGGCGGCTGCCAGCTGATCCCGCTCAGCAGCGAGATCGGGCGTGACGACACGCCGGCGCCGTCCGCCGACAAGACGCCCTGCTACTACGTGCCCGGCAACCACGAGTCCTACCGGGCAGCCGGCCAGGGCGACCTGGCGCCGTTCACCGCGGAGTTCGGGCCGACGTCGGGGACGTTCGACCACAAGGGCACGCGGTTCATCCTGCTCAACAGCGCGCTGGGGTCGCTGCGCGGCTCGGACTTCGGCCAGCTGGCGATGCTCCAGCAGGCGCTGAAGAGCGCCGAGGGCGACAACGCGGTCAAGAACGTGGCCGTCTTCGCCCACCACCCGGTCGACGATCCGGCGGCGACGAAGCAGAGCCAGCTCGGCGACCGGACCGAGGTGCAGCTGATCGAGAAGCTCCTGACCGACTTCCGCGAGGCGTCGGGCAAGGGCGCGACGATGACCGGCAGCCACGCCCAGATCGCCGACGTCCACCGCGTCGAGGGGGTGCCGTACACGGTCCTGCCCTCGTCGGGCAAGTCGCCCTACGGGACGCCCGATCGCGGCGGCTTCACCGGCTGGCTGAAGTGGTCGGTCGACCGTGACGCCGGCGCCGACCAGCAGTGGCTGACCGCCGACGTGCGGGCGTTCGCGCAGTCGATCGACCTGCAGGCCCCGGAGACGCTCGAGGTCTCGACCAGCGCGACCCTGTCGGGCAGCATCGTCCAGCCCTCGGGCGTGCAGAGCGGGACGCGGATCGTGCCGCTGCGCTACCCGATGTCGGTCCACTGGGGCGGCTCGGACGCGCTGGCGATCGGTCGCGGGCAGGACGCCGCCGACGCGGCCCGTCGCGCCGGCAAGGTCGCGATCCTCGATCCGCAGACGCGCGAGCTGACCGGCCTGCGGGCCGGCACGATCGACGTCTCGGTGACCAACGACTCGATGCGCGAGTTCAGCGACGCGGCGTCGCTGGCGCCGGTCACGACCGAGAAGCGGATCCAGGTCGTGCCCTACGCCGGCCAGGGCCCGCGGTTCTCGGCCGACGTGCCGGTGTTCACGCTCCAGCCGCAGGGCACGATCAGCGCCGGCCAGTGGGTGACCGTCCGCAACACGGGCGACCAGCCGCTGAAGATCGGGAGCGTGCGCGTGAAGGCCGCCGACGCGGGCTCGGAGGGCGACTTCCTCGCCTCGTCCGACTCGTGCGCGAACGCCGAGGTCGCGCCCGACGCGACCTGCCGCGTGCTGGTCCGGTTCGCGCCCAGCCGCAAGGACGCGACGTCCAACGCGACGCTCGAGTTCGACACCAACACGGCCGACCGCGAGCACGCGGTCGCGCTGACGGGGACCAGCAGCGGCCTGCCGAAGGGCGAGCCGGGCGACGACGGCGCCGCCGGGCCGAGCGGCCCGCAGGGGCCGAAGGGCCAGGACGGCGCCGGCGGGCCGCAGGGCCCGGGCGGCAGCACGGGTCCCGCCGGGCCGAAGGGCGACAAGGGTGACAAGGGCGCGAAGGGCGCTGCCGGGGCGACGCCGCGGATCACCGTCTCCTGCCGGCTCGTGAACGGGCGCCGCTCGGTCCGCTGCGCGGTCCGCAGCAGCTCGAAGGCGAAGGTCCGGGCGACCGTCCGGGTGGCGGGGCGCTCGCGCACCATCACCCGCAGCAGCCGCTCGTTCGCGTTCACCACCCACGCCAAGCGACGGCTCAGCGCCACGACCCCGATCCGCTTCACCGCGCGGATCGGCAGCGCCAGCCGGACGCTGACGGTCAAGGCCAGCGGCGCCGGGCGGACGACGAGCGTCCGCTAGCGACCGCTCCGCGGACGCGCTTGGGGATCGTTGCCACGATGGCAACGATCCCCAAGCGGCCGTGGGACGCCCCGCCCTCCGGGGGCGCCGGCCAGACCGCGACCCGGCTGGCGGCGTCCGGCCGGTCCGCGGCGCCGAGCGCGCTCAGTTGCCGGGCTTCAGCGTCATCACCAGCACGGCGACGATCACCAGCCCGATCGCAGCCAGGTGCAGCCGCGCGACGAGCGCCGCGATCGTCGAGTACTGGCCGTCGGTCGTCGGGTCGGCCCCGGCGTCCCCGGCCGCGATCGCCTCGGCGCGCTTGGACAGCTCCTCCGAGCGCGGGATGATCAGCGCGCCGTAGAGGCCGAAGAGCACGAACAGGATCAGCAGCGAGGCCGAGACCCAGGCCTTCGAGAACAGCGACGCGTCGGCGGCCATGTAGAGCCCGGCGATCAGCACGATCGTCATCGCCGGCGTGACGACCGTCCGGCCGAGCTGCGCGACCGCGCCGTGGAAGGCGCCCAGCGCCTGCGGCTGGTGCCGCTGCAGGTAGGCGCCGATCGGCGGGACCACGATCGTGGCGCCGAAGGCGAAGACGACGCCGAGGATGTGGATCGCCTTGGCGACCGTGTAGGCCGTGATCACCGCAAGCATGCGGGCGAGGGTACCGACCCGCCCGACCACGGCCGGGCGCCGGGACTACTCGTCCTCGCCGTCGAGCATCCCGCGCCGCGCCGCCCAGTGGCTGACCTCGTGGCGACTCGTGAGCTGCAGCTTCCGCAGGACGGCCCCGACGTGGGACTCGACCGTCCGCGGGCTGATCTCCATCCGCAGCGCGATCGCCTTGTAGGCGTAGCCGCGGGCCAGGTGCAGGAGCACCTCGCGCTCGCGCGGGGTCAGGCGATCGAGGTCGTCCTCCTGCTCGGCGTCGCCGGCGCCGCTGAAGGCCTGCAGCACGAAGCCGGCGAGCCGCGGGCCGAAGACCGGCTCGCCCTCGCGGGTGCGGTCGATCGCCGCCACGAGGGCGTCGCCGACGATCGTCTTGGTGACGTAGCCGAGCGCGCCGGCGCGGATCACCGCGACCACGTCCTCGGCCGCGTCGGAGACCGACAGCGCCAGCACCGATGGCCGGCGGTCGAGGCCCGGCAGGCCCTCGAGGACGGCGACGCCTCCGCCGCCGGGCAGGTGGACGTCGAGCAGCACGACATCGGGCTCGGTCCGGCGGATGACGGCCAGCGCCTCGCCGACGTCGCCGGCCTCGCCGACCACCTCGCAGGCGGCGGCCAGCTCGGCGCGCACGCCAGCGCGGAAGATCGCGTGGTCGTCGACGATCACGACACGGGCGCGATAGGCGCTCATCGATCAGCCCCCGCCGCCGGCAGCCGCAGGACGACCTCGGTCCCCGCACCCGGCGCGGTGTCGATCACCGCGCTCCCCCCGGCGGCCTCCATCCGGGCGATGATCGCATCGCGGATGCCCCGCCGCTCGGGTGGGACGGCGTCGATCGCGAAGCCCGGGCCCTCGTCGCGCACGTAGACGGCGATCGTGGGCCCCTCGGCGTCGCAGACGACGCGGATCGCGGCGCCGCGGGCGTGGCGCGCCGCGTTGCGGAGCGCCTCGCGGGTCGCGTCGAGCAGTTGGCCGAGCCGCTCGTCGGTCGGGCGATCGCCGAGCATCTCCAACTCGATCGCCGGTCCCAGCTCGGCCTCGACCTCGTCCGCGATCTGCTGCAGCGCCCCAGCGAGGGTGCCGGCGCGGACCGGCTCGCGGCCGGCCAGCCAGTCGCGCAGCTCACGCTCCTGGCGCCGGATCAGGCGCCGGACCTCGTCGGGATCGTCGAGCCGCCGCTGGACCAGCGCGAAGGTCTGCAGGACCGAGTCGTGCAGGTGGGCCGCGACGGCCTGACGCTGGAGCGCCCGCTCGCGCTCGCCGCGGTCGCGACGGCCGACGAGCGCGACGGCGGCCAGCGCCGGAGCGACGACGACGGTGACGACCGCGGCCAGGACCGGCGGCAGCAGCGCGCCGGCCACGGCGGGCACCCCGCTGCGGTAGCCGATCGCCTGGTCGCCGAGCCGGATCAGCGCGATCGAGAGCAGCGCGAGGCCGGACGCGACGTGGCCGACTCCGGCCGGCCGTCGCCCGCCGACCGCGCGGTCGCGGCCGACGAAGGCCCGCCACGGGGTGTCGCCCGCCTCGCTGCGGCGTGCCACGGCGAGCCGCCGCACGCCGGCGAAGACCAGGATCGCGGTCGCGACCAGGAGCGCGCCGCAGGCAACGTCGAGGACGTCGTCCCGGCGCTGGCCGTACCCGCCGTGAGCCGACAGCAGCACCAGCAGCGGCGCCAGCGCCAGCAGCAGGACCGCCACGCCGGCCGCCGCCCGGTCGCGCCAGGCGAACCGCAGCAGCTCGGTCGCGGCGACCGCGGCGACGGCCAGCGCCAGGCCGCCGCCGACCAGCGCGCCGCTGGAGCCGACCAGCGCGGC
>NZ_AGUD01000211.1 GCF_000240225.1 Patulibacter medicamentivorans | reverse complement strand
CTGGACGATGCCGGTCGCGATCCCGATCGCGAAGTTGACCAGCAGCAGCTTGCCCCAGAACTTCGTCATCCGCAGGTACTGCTCGTCCCCTGTGCGAACCCAGCGGGTCTGCATCAGCGCGACCAGTCCCGAGAGCCCGATCGTCAATGGGACGAACAGGAAGTGGACGACGGTGGTGAAGGCGAACTGCCAGCGTGCGAGTTCCAGGAGCATGGGATCCGGTGACGGGTCGGGCGGCGCCGCAGCACCACGAATCGGTCTGGCGAGGACGCTACGAACCACGCGTCCCCGCTCCATCGGCGTTCCGCCGCCAACGCCTGCGGGCGACCCGCCGGCAGCCTGCGGGGAACTACGGAGCGACGGCGCCCGCGGCGAGCCAGCTGGCCAGCCGCCCGCCGGCGATCTTCGCCGGCGGCCACCAGAGCGGCTCGCGCGAGGTCGTCGTCCGCCAGCGCTCGCCGTCGCGCTCGGCCCGCAGGTAGAGCGTGCCGACACCGTCCAGCAGCGCGGCCCGCAGGACCGGGACCGACGGTGGCCAGCTCGCTTCCTCGCCGAGGACGCGGGCGACCTCGGCCGCGGCCATGTCCGCCTGCTGGACCGCGAGGCCGCCCTGCTTGACCGCGTGGTCGGCGACGTCGCCGACGGCCCAGACGCGGTCCTCTCCGACCACCCGCCCGGTCGTCTCGACCGGCAGGAAGCCGCGGCGGTCGTGCGGCAGCCCGGGGATCGCCGGGCCGCGCGGCTGGGCGACGGCGACGACCGCGTCGACCGCGAACGCCCCCTCGGTCGGCATCCACAGCTGCCCGTCGGCGAAGGCGTCCGGGACGCTCTCGGTCCGCAGCTCGATCCCGCGCCGTTGCAGCAGCGACGAGATCGCATCGCCGACCGTGTCGCCGAACGCGGCCAGCGGTCGCGACTCCGCCGTCACGACGACCGTCCGCATCCGCCCCTCGGGAGCCGCGTGCGCCAGCAGCAGGGCGCACTCGTACGCCGGCAGCGACCAGCCGGCGCCCGCCGGCACGACGATCGCCAGGCGCGACACGCGACCCCCGCGGACGTCGTCGACCAGCGCGGCGAACGCGTGCTCGTCCCGTGGGTCGCCCAACGTCAGCGCCCCGTCGACGGCCGCGTGGGGCACCGCTCCGGTGGCGAGGATCAGCGTCTCGTAGGCGATCCTGCCGCCGCTGACCGTCTCCAGCTCACGGCGCTCGGCGTCGACGCGCGCCACGCGGTCGCAGATCAGCCCCGCCCCGTGCTCGGCGGCCAGCCGGTCGAGCGGCACGATCTGCCCGAGGTCCTCCACCAGGCCGGCGTAGGCGGCGAGCGGCCGGTAGCGGTAGCGGGCGTCCGGCGCCAGCAGCGTCACGTGCCGCGCGCCCGCGGTGTGGGCGTGCACGGCCAGCAGCGCCTCCAGCGCCGCGGTCCCCCCGCCGGCGATCAGCACGTCGGTGCGAGCCGGCGGCTCGTCGCGATCGCTCGCCTCCGGACGGCGTCCCGGCGCGCTCACGTCGCGTTCCCGGGCGCCGACGGCCCGTTCACGGCCGGCGAGCCGAGCGCCACCTCGTAGTGGGAGACCCCGTCCTCCAGGCGCTGCTCGATCGGCAGCCCCGAGTCGCGCAGCAGGTCGATCATGTCGCGGTTGCCGGGCAGCACCTCGGCCACCAGCTGCCGGACGCCGGCCTCCCGCGCGCGGGCCACCAGGTCGAACAGCATCGCGGTCCCGATCCCCTGGCGGTGGTGGCCGTCGGCGACCTCGAACGCGATCTCGCAGCGGGTCTCGTCGTCCAGCGGCACGCACATCCCGTGCCCGAGGACCTCGTCGTCCGGCCCGAGCGCCAGCACCCCGATCCGGCGCGGGTCGTCGCAGCGGGCCTCCATCCGGGCCACGCGGTCCAGGTCGACGCCGCCGGTGAAGAACCGCGACCAGCGGGAGTCTCCGGTCACGTGCCCGAGCAGCTCCCGCAGCAGCGGCTCGTCGTCCGGCGTGACGGGGCGCAGCCGCAGACGCGTCGGGCGATCGATCGAAGCAGGCATGCCCTCGACGGTAGGTCGCGGCAGCGGCTCGTACATCCGCGTTCGCCGCTGGCCCCTCTCCGTAGCCACCACGGATCCCCGCGGCCGCCGCCGCGCTAGCGTCGGACCCGTGCGCGCCTCCATCCTCGAGCGACCCGGCACGCCGCTCCGCACCGTCGAGCGGCCGATCCCCGAGCCGGGCCCCGGCCAGCTGCTGCTGCGGGTCGCCGCGTGCGGCGTCTGCCGCACCGACCTGCACCTGCGCGACGGCGAGCTGGACTTCCCCGCGCCCCGGATCCCCGGGCACCAGATCGTCGGCACCGAGATCGGCGGCGACGGCCGGCGGCTCGGGGTCCCCTGGCTCGGCTGGACCTGCGGGCGCTGCTCCTGGTGCCGCTCCGGCCGCGAGAACCTCTGTCCCGAGGCGCGGTTCACCGGCCGCGACATCGACGGTGGCTTCGCCGAGTACGCGGTCGCCGACGCGCGCTACTGCTTCCCGCTCCCCGACGGCCTGCCGGACGACCAGATCGCGCCGCTGCTCTGCGGCGGGTTGATCGGGTACCGCGCGCTCCGGATGTGCGGCGATGCCCGGCGCGTCGGCATGTACGGCTTCGGATCGGCCGCCCACGTCCTGACCCAGGTGGCCGTCGCCGAGGGCCGGACCGTGCTCGCCTTCACCCGCCGCGGCGACGACGACGCGCAGGCGCTCGCCCGCGAGCTCGGCGCGACCTGGGCGGGAGCGTCGGAGGATCCGCCGCCGGAGCCGCTCGACGCCGCGATCATCTTCGCCCCGGTCGGGGCCCTGGTGCCGCTCGCGCTGCGGGCGGTCGCGCCCGGCGGCACCGTCGTCTGCGGCGGGATCCACATGAGCGACATCCCGTCGTTCGCCTACGCCGATCTGTGGCAGGAGCGGACCCTGCGATCGGTGGCCAACCTGACCCGCCAGGACGCGATCGAGTTCCTCGCCCTGGCTCCGACGGTTCCGGTCCGCACGCACGTCACCCGCTATCCGCTCGAGCAGGCGGAGCAGGCGCTCGACGACCTCCGGGCCGGTCGCGTGATCGGCTCCGCGGTCGTGGTGCCCTGACCGCCGCGGCCGTCAGACGTCGAGGATCGCGGCGATCGCCGCCACCGTCCGGTCGCAGGGCCGGTCGGTCCGGACCGTCACCAGCCGATCCGCCGGCACCTCGTCCAGGGGCTCGGCGGCCGCCGCCTGGGCGCGGCCGATCTCGGGGGTCGCGTCGGAGACGCGGTCCGGCTCGCGCAGCCGGCGGGCCAGCCGCTCCTGCAGGACGTGCTCGGGCGCGATGCAGGCGACGTGGACGGCGGCGCTGTGCCAGCCGGCCAGTCCCTCGCGCAGGGCGTCGCGATCGGCCCGGCGCAGGCAGGTGGCGTCGACGATCACCCCGCCGTCGCGTTCGAGGACCTCGGCCGCGCGACGTCCGAGCGCCGCGTAGGTCGCCGGCCCGCTTCCGGGCCGGTAGAGCTCCGGACCGCCCCGGGCCTCGGGGGCCAGGCCGGCCGCCTGCTTGCGCACGACGTCGGACGAGCAGACCGCGAAGCCGGAGCGCCGCGCCAGCGTCGCGGCGAGCCGGCTCTTGCCGACGCCGGAGGGGCCGGAGACGATCAGCGCCAGCGGCTGGCGCGTGCGCCAGGCGAAGCCCTCGGCGACCGCCAGCAGCCGCCGCGCCTCGAGCAGGTCCGGCCGTTGGCGCGCGCTGTCGGGGTCGCGCAGCAGCGCGACCTTCGCCCGCACGAGCGCCCGGTGGGCCGCGTAGAAGGCGATCAGCGCATCGCTGCCGGGATCGCCGTGGTGCGCCCGATAGGCGTCGACGAACGACCGTGCCGCGTCGGGGCGGCCGAGCGCGACGAGGTCCATCACCAGGAAGGCCACGTCGTCGGCGACGTCGATCTCGCGCAGGTCGTCGCGGAACTCGATCCGGTCGACGATCCGGACGTCGCCGTCGAGCAGCACGTGCTCGGCGCGGAGGTCGCCGTGGCCCTCGCGGACCATGCCGCGACGGCCGCGGTCGGCCAGCTCCTCGGCGTGGTCGCGCACGAACGTCCGCAGGCGCCGGTCGATCGCGTGCAGGCGCGCCGCGTCGAGCGGCCCGCGCAGCAGGCCGGTCAGCTCGACGTCGTCGGCGGCGATCATCCGCTTGGCGCTCGCCTCGGCCATCGCCGTCCGGGCCGGACGGCGGATCCGGCGAGCCCGCTCGTGGAAGCCGGCGATCGTCGCCGCGACCCGCTCGATCTCGGACGAGACGTCGGCGCCGTCGTCGAGCAGCGCGCGCAGCGTCCGGGCCTCGTCGAAGCGCCGCATCTCGACGACGTACTCGACGGCCGCCGGATCGTCGTCGTCGACCAGCCGGTGGCCGGCGCCGTCGGCCACCACGGCGCGGACCCCCAGGTAGATGTCCGGGGCCAGCTCGCGGTTGACCAGCAGCTCCTGCATGCAGGCGCGCCGGCGGGCCCGCAGCCGGTGGTGGTCGGCGAACGCGAACTGCCGGGCGCGCTTGATCTTGTAGGCCCGCGCGTCGCTGAGCAGCACGACCGACATGTGGGTGTCGCGACGCTCCAGCGCCTCCGGCCGGTCGACTCCCGCGGCGGCCGCGATCGCCTGGATCGCCGCATCGGTCGGCGTGCCGGGTGCCGGCGCCATCAGGCGTCCCGCGCCAGCAGCTCGACGCCGGGATCGCCGGCGGCGGCGTGGATCACGGGCGTCGCCGCCGGCGTGCTGCCGGCCACCGCGAGCCGGCTCACGGCGGCGACCGTCCCGAGCTCCTCGACGTCGGACAGGAACGGCGCCGCGTGGACCGCGGCGATCTTCTCCACCGGCCACCACGGGCAGCGCTTGGAGACCGCCGAGGCGACGGTCTCGGCACCGATCGCGGTCGCGGTCAGGTACAGCGGATCGGCGCCGGTCCAGAGGATCGCCCGCAGCCGCGGTTCGAACGGGTGCACCGGATGGCTGGAGCCGGCGCGCGCGGCGATCAGCGAGGCGACGGCGTCGGCCTGCTGCGTCGCGAGACCACCCTGCTTGAGGGCGAAGCTGGCGGCGTCGCCGATCGCGTGGACGTGCTCGCGCCCCTCGACGGCGAACTGCTCGTCGACCCGCACGAAGCCGTGGCCGTCGAGCGGCAGCCCGTGGATCCGCGGACCGACCAGCTCCGGCAGCGCCACGACGCGGCCGGCCGGCAGCGACGCGTGCGGGTGCAGCTCGAGCCGCTCGCCGTCGTAGCGCGTCACCTCGTGGCCGGTGACCAGGTGCACGCGCGCCTTCGCCAGCAGCTGCGCGACGGCGTCGGACCCGGGACCGCGGAACGCCTCGAGCGGCGCGTGCTCGTAGGTCACCACGGTGATCCGCCCCGGGTCGCCGCACGCGGCGGTGACGCGCGCCGCGGCCATCAGCGCCAGCTCGTACAGCGGCAGCGTCCAGCCGCAGCGTCGCGGGGCGACCAGCACCAGGCTCTCGGTCTCCTCCTGCTCCAGCTCGTCGATCACCCAGTGCAGCTCGTCCGCGGCCTCGGGGCGGAACGTCGACGCGTGGGCGACGCCGTCGACCTGGTGCGCGCCGGCGGCGATCACCAGCTCGTCGAAGCCGATCCGGCGCTCGTCGTCGAGCACCACCTCGGTCTCCGCCAGGACGGAGTGGACGCGACCGTCGATCAGCTCGACGCCGAGCGCGCGGGCGATCGGCATCCACGGGATCGCCCGAGCGCGCGGGCCCGAGAACGGCTCGGCGACCGACTCCGGTCGGTAGCGCAACGACGGATCGGGGGTGATCAGGGTGAGGGCGCAGCGATCACCGGCCGCGGCGCGCACGGCGAGGAGCAGCTCGAGGGCGGCGATGCCGCCACCGGCGACGAGGACACGGAGCGGGCGTTCGGCGGACATGCAGCGACCGTACGGCGGCCGCGCGCGACCGCCATCGGGGAGCGGCCCTGGCCCGCATCCGTGGTCTCTGCGGATCCCCGCGGATCCGCCGCGCGTCTCCGGGAGAACTACCGACCGCCGATGTGGGCGGAGCCCGATGGCGCACCGCCGCTCACCGTCGACGATCCGTCCTGTCACCTGAACGACGAGGAGCCCCCGAATGACGCAGAAGATCATCGCCGGTTTCGACGGCAACGACGGCGGCCGCGACGCGCTCGCCCTGGCCGTCGTGCTGGCCGACGCGACCGACGCCGAGCTGACCGTCACGACCGCCTACAGCTACCGGCGCACCGCCCACGACGCCCCGGACGCCTGGCACAAGCTGATCCGCGACGACGCGGCCGAGCGGCTCGAGGGCGCGCGCCAGATCTGCGGGTCGCGCCCGCGCACCTCGTTCGTCGTCAGCCGTGGCTCGTCGCCCGCCGACGGCCTGCACCAGCTGGCCGAGCAGCTCGAGGCCGACGTCGTGGTCGTCGGCGAGAACCGCCTCGGCCCGCTGGGACGGATCGCCGTCGGCAGCGTCACCGAGCAGACCCTGCACGGAGCGCCCTGCGCGGTCGTCGTCGCGCCGGCCGGCTACGCGGTCCAGGAGCAGCAGCGGCTGCAGACGATCGGGGTCGCCTACGACCCCGCCCCCGAGGCCCGGCACGCCCTCGACCGCGCCGTCGAGCTGGCCCGGACGACCGGCGCGCGCCTGCGCGTGATCCACGTCCTGCCGAAGGAGATCATCTGGTACGCCGGCTACGCCGGAGCCGCCCTGCTGCCCGAGATGCGCGAGGACGCGCGTCGCCAGCTCGAGTCGACCGCAGCCGCGATCGAGGGCGTCTCCGAGGTCGAGACCCTGCTGCTGGAGGGCGACCCCGCGACCGAGCTGGGCCGCGTCGCCGAGCACCTCGACCTGCTCGTGATCGGCTCCCGTGGCCGTGGCCCGGTCCAGCGCGTGATGCTCGGCAGCGTCAGCTCGCGCCTGGTGCGCCACGCCCACTGCCCCTTGCTGGTGTTCCCGCGGTCCGCCGTCCCCGAGGAGCCGGCTGCGCCGGTGATCGACGACGACGCGACCGCGAACGGGCCCGAGCGGCCCGCGACGCCGGTCGGCTGATCGCGCGCGTCGGCTCCGGCAGGGCGGCCCGTCCGTCCTTTCCCCGCCGGGGGTCGGGGGCCGGAGCCGACGCCCGTCAGCCGCTCGCGCCCGGCCGCCGCCGGTCGAGCGCCACCTGCGATCCCGGGCGGCTCTTCGCGAGCCGCTTGACCTCGGCGGCCGCGTCGGCGACCGCCTCGGTCGTCCGTGGGTGCTCCGGCGTCCAGATCGTGACGCCGATCGAGACCGAGATCAGCCCGTACTCGTGCTCGTCGCCGCGACGGTCGCGGACGGCGATCGCTCCGCGGTCGACGTCCTCGGGGTCGTGGAAGCCCGGCGCGATCCGGTCGAACCGCGCGACCACGTCCTCGGCCAGGGCGACGGCCACGTCCGGCGCCGTCACGATCCCGAAGTCGTCGCCGCCGATGTGCCCGAGCATCATCCGCTGGCTCTCGCTGGCGTCGGCCGCCTCGAGCAGCGCCGCCGCGAGGCCGCGGATCACCGCGTCGCCGCGGACGTAGCCGTAGCGATCGTTGAACGGCTTGAAGTCGTCCAGGTCGACGTGCAGGAACCCGAACGTCTCGCGGCGGTCGAGCCGCTCCTGGACGTCGCGGGTCAGCAGCACGTTCCCGGGAAGCCCGGTCAGCGGGCTGACGCCGCCCAGCAGCAGCCGCCGGCGGGTCGCGACCAGGATCCGCGCCTGCAGCTCGTCGACGTCGAAGGGCTTCGTCACGTAGTCGTCGGCACCGGCCGAGAGCAGCTCCATCACCGTCTGGGGGCGCTTGTCGCCCGTCACGCAGATGACCGGCAGCAGCGCCGTGCGGTGATCGCCCTGCAGCCGCGCGAGGACCTCGCTCCCGCCGATCGGGGCCATGTGCACGTCGAGCAGGAGCACGTCCGGTCGCGTCTGCGCCGCCACCTCGAGCGCCGCCTCGCCATCGGCGACGGCCTCGCAGCGGAAGCCGCGAGCGCCGAGGACCCGCGCGACCGAGCGGGCGCTGAGCTGGTCGTCGTCGGCGATCAGGACCCGCACGTCCGTCGGCCGGCTCGCTCGCGGCTCGCTCAGGGACGGCGCGAGGCTCATGTCGGCGCCTCCGTGCCGGCCGGCCCGGGCGATGGACCGGCGAGGACCCCGCGGATCCGGGTCAGGAGGCCCGTGGCGTCGAACGGCTTCTCGATCAGCGGGTGGTGATGGTGGGAGCGCGGCCGCGTGACGAGCTCGTCGCTGTAGCCGGACATCAGCAGGACCCGCAGCCCGCGATGGCCGGCGACCACGCGATCCGCCAGCTCCGTGCCGAGCATGCCGGGCATGATCACGTCGGTCAGCAGCAGGTCGACGGCGTGGTCCTCGCCGGCCAGCACCTCGAGGGCGGCCGCTCCGGCGTCGACGGCGATCACCCGGTAGCCGGCGCGCTCGAGGATCCGGCGCGCGATCCGGCGGCCGCTCGGCTCGTCCTCGACCAGCAGGATCGTCTCGCCGCGCGACGCGGGCCGCTGGCTCCGCTGGTGCTCGGTGCTGGTCGCCGGCTGCCCGACGGCCGGCAGCTGCACGCGCACGACCGTGCCCTCCCCCAGCGCGGACTCGATCCGCACGCGCCCGTCGTGCTGGGTCGCGATGCCGTAGACGGTCGCGAGCCCGAGCCCGGTTCCGCGGCCCTCCGGCTTGGTGGTGAAGAACGGCTCCATCGCGCGCTGTTGGACCGCGTCGGACATCCCCGACCCCGTGTCGGCCACCACCAGCTCGACCATCGGCAGCTCGTCGCGCTCCGCCTCGTCGGCGGTGCGGGTGGTGATCGCCAACACCCCGCCTCCCGGCATCGCGTCGCGCGCGTTGACGGCCAGGTTGAACAGCACCTGCTCCAGCTGCCCGCGGTCGGCGCGGACCGTCGCCAGGCCCGGCTCGTGCCGCGCCCGCAGCTCGATGTGCTCGCCGAGCGCGCGCCGCAGCAGCTGCTCGACCGCGCGCACCACCTCGGCGAGGCTGAGGATCTCCGGCGCGGTCACCTCGCGACGCCCGAAGATCAGCAGCTGGCGGGTCAGTGCGGCGCCCCGCTCGGCCGCCTCGCGGATCTGCTCGACGTCGGCGGCCAGGTCGGGGCGGTCGCCGAGCTCGTCGCGGACGAACCCGGCGTAGTTGATGATCACGCCCAGCAGGTTGTTGAAGTCGTGGGCGACCCCGCCGGCCAGCTGGCCGAGGCTCTCCAGCCGCTGCGCCTGCGTCTCGCGCGCTGCCCGGCGCATCTGCTCGCGCTCGCGCTCGGCCTCCAGCCGCTCCGAGATGTCGCGAACCGCGGCCCAGGCGAGCACGCCCTCGTCGGTGCGGGTGCTCGAGAGGCTGATCTCGGCCGGGAACTCCGTGCCGTCCTTGCGCTTGCCCGCCAGCTGCAGCCGGGCACCCATCGGCCGCGTCCGCGGGTCGCGGAAGTAGCCCTCGCGGTGGGCGCTGTGGGCCTTGCCGAACCGATCCGGGACCAGCGCGTTGATCGACAGCCCGACGAGCTCCTCGGGGGCGTAGCCGAACAGCCGCTGCGCCTGCTCGTTGGCCAGGACGATCGTGCCGCCCCTCGTGACGCCGACCACCGCATCCGGCAGCGACTCCAGGAACTGCTCGAACCCTGATGCCCCGAGGTGCACCGGGTGACGCGGCTCGCCCGCGCTCGTCTCGTCGCGCAGCCCCCCGCGCGACGGTCGCAGCTCGTGACCCATTGATGCGGTATCGGCAGCGCAGCGCCCGTCCTTGAGCCTCTCCGCGGGCCGTGAACGCCGGAGATCAGCCGTCTGCGCCCGGCCGCCGCCGGTCGAGCGCGACCTGCGATCCGGGCCGGCTCTTGGCCAGCCGCTTGACCTCGGCGGCCGCGTCGGCGACGGCCTCGGTGGTCGGCAGGTGCTCCGGCGTCCAGATCGTGACGCCGATCGAGACCGAGATCAGCCCGTACTCGTGCTCGTCGCCGCGACGGTCGCGGACGGCGATCGCTCCGCGGCCGACGTCCTCGGGATCGTGGAAGCCCGGCGCGATCCGGTCGAACCGGGCGACCACGTCCTCGGCCAGCGGCATCGCCAGCTCGGCCGGGGTCAGCACCCCGAAGTCGTCGCCGCCGATGTGGCCCAGGAGCATCCGCGGGGCGTCCGCGGCGTCGGCCGCCTCGAGCAGGACGCTCGCCAGCCCGCGGATCACCGCGTCGCCGCGGACGTAGCCGTAGCGATCGTTGAACGGCTTGAAGTCGTCCAGGTCGACGTGCAGGAACCCGAACGTCTCGCGGCGGTCCAGCCGCTCCTGGACGGCCCGCGTCAGCAGCACGTTGCCCGGCAGGCCCGTCAGCGGGCTGACGCCGCCGAGGACGATCCGGCGCCGGGTCGCGGCCAGGATCCGAGCCTCCAGCTCGTCGACGTCGACCGGCTTGGTGACGTAGTCGTCGGCCCCGGACGAGAGCAGGCCCGCGAGGGTCTCGGGGCGCCGGTCGCCGGTGACGACGATCACCGGCAGCAGCGCGGTGCGGTGGTCCTCCTGCAGCCGCGCCAGCACCTCGAAGCCGTCGACCGGCGTCATGTGCGCGTCCAGCAGCAGGATGTCGGGACGCCCCCGGACCGCCGCGTCGAGCGCCGTCGCGCCGTCGGCGACGATCTCGCAGCGGAAGCCGCGAGCGCCGAGGACCCGCGCGACCGAGCGGGCGCTGAGCTGGTCGTCGTCGGCGATCAGGACCCGCACGTCGCTCGGCACCCGCGGGGCGGCCGACGCCCGCAGCGCCGGCGGGACGCTCACGCGAGAGCCCCGTCCGCGGCGGCGAACGGGGCGATCTGCACCGGGTGGGACGGCCCGGCCGCGGTCACGCCCGCGTCCCAGGTCCGCGCAGGGGCGAGCGACGGTCCATGTCGTTCCATCGGCAGCGAGACTGCACCGCTTGACCCGAAAGTGGACGTTCGTTGGAGCCACGCCCCAACCGACGGCGGTCGCGCGCCCGGGGCGCGATCGGCGCCGCCTCCGGCCAGGCCACCGCACGGCCCAACTCCGACGTCCCCGGTCGGGATGCCTGTGCTACCGTCGCCGGGCTCGTGCTTAGGCATCCCAAACCCCGTCGCCTCGCGCTGGTCGCGGCGGTCGCCTGCGGGGCCCTCCCCGTGATCGCGGCGCTCGGGCCGGGCGGCGATTGGAACGGTCCGGGCAGCGCCCGGGCGGCGGCCGCGAAGGGACCACTGGACCGGGCCGTCCGCCGCCTGCAGGACGCCCAGCGACGGGACGGCGGGTTCGCGGCCAGCCGCGACGCCGGCCACTCGGATCCCGCGCTCAGCGCCTGGGCGGCGCTGGCCCTGGCCGCCGCCGGCATCCACCCCGCCGACCAGCCCCGCAGCGGGACGACCGCCCTCGCCTATCTGCGGGCCAACGGCGACCGCCTGCGCGACACGGGAGACGTGGCGCGGCTGCTGCTGGTCCTGCGCGCGGCCGGCGACGGCGACCACGCGGCCGGCCGGGTCGCGCGCGCGACCCTGCTCGCGCGCCAGGCCGCCGACGGCGGGTTC
>NZ_AGUD01000212.1 GCF_000240225.1 Patulibacter medicamentivorans | reverse complement strand
CCGGCGCGGCGTCCGCGACCGGGGCCGTCTCGGGAGCCGGCGCGGTCTCCGGGGCGGGCGCGGCGGTCTCCGCCTGCGGCGCGGCCGCCGGCGCACCGGCGGTGGCCGGGACGGCCGCCACCGTCGCCTGGTTCTCGGCCGCCGGGGACGCCGTGGCGGACGCCGTGACGCTGCTGCCGGTGCTGGTTCCGCCGCTCTGGACCGCCGCCGCCTTGCGCAGCTTCGCCGTCGTGCTGGTCGACGAGGCCTTCTTCAGCGTGCGAGCCGACGCCGTCGACGACGCCGCAGTCCGCGAGCTCGCCTTGCCGGCGCCGCTGTAGTACGGCGCCGGGTTGACCGCCGTGCCGTTCTTGCGGACCTCGAAGTGCAGGTGCGGACCGGTCGTGCGGCCGGTCATGCCGACGTAGCCGACGACGTCGCCGGCCTGGACCTTGGCGCCCTGCCGGACGGCGTTCTTGGACATGTGGGCGTAGCACGTCTGCAGCCCGCTGCCGTGATCGATGCAGACGATGTTGCCGTAGCCCGACTGCGTCCCGCTGAAGGCGACGGTGCCGGCGGCGTAGGCCTTGATCGGCGTGCCGATCGCCGCCGCGATGTCCATGCCCGCGTGCTGGCGACCCCAGCGCGCACCGAACGGCGAGGTGACCGTGCCGTTGATCGGCCTGACCGTGCCGGAGGTCGAGCTGCCGGAGCCCGACGAGCCGCTGCCCGAGCCGGAGCCCGACGAGCTGCTGCCCGACCCCGCGGCGCCGGACGAGCCGGACGAGCCCGAGGAGCCGCTGCCCGACGACGAGCCGGACGAGCCGCTCGACGAGCCGCCGTCGCCGCCGTCCGCCGTCGACGAGCCGCTCGATCCGCTCCCGGCGGAGGACGACGATCCGCCGTCGCCACCGGTGGTCGCGGCGACGTCGGAGGAGACCGCGTCACCGCTCGCGTCGCCCTGGCCGGCGCCGTCGGCGCTTGTGTCCGCCGCGGTCCGCGTGCCGGCGCCGGATCCCGAGCTGGGCCCGGCCAGGACCAGGTCCTGCCCGCCGTCGCTCGTGGTCCGCGCCGCGACGACCTTCAGCGACGCCGCCGTGCCCTGCGCCCGGACCGACGCCCGCTGGGTGCTGAGCAGCGCCGTCCAGGTCTGCGGTCCGAGGATGCCGTCCGCCTGCAGGCCGCGCTGCTGCTGGAAGCGCTGGACCGCCCGGATCGTCCGCTCGCCGTAGATGCCGTCGGCGGTCACGCCCAGGCGGCTCTGCGCCTCGCGGACGTCGTGGCCGTTGGCGCCCGCCACCAGGACCGGTCGCGCACGGGCGTCGGCGCTGATCGGCGCCGTGATCGTGCCGCTGGTCGTGGCCCCGTCCGCGGTCGTCGTGGTCGGCGTCTCGCCGGAGGTGCCGGCCGCCAGCGCCCCGCCGACGGCGGGGCCGGTGGTCGAGCCGACCATCGCCACGCTCATCGCCATCGCCATCTTGCGGCGACGGCGCTCGCGAGCGCGCTGGACGGGAACGGTGATCCGCCGCTCGCGGGCCCAGGCCGAAGAGCGCTGCCAGAGGCTCGGGTCGGAGAGGTCGCGGCCACCGACCCCACCGCTCGCCGGGACGCCGGCGGCGGCCATCGCCGAGGCGACCCCGTCGGGCCCGAGGTCGATCGTCGTGGTGGTGCGGCTCGGGCGAGCCGCGGTCGCCTCGAGTCGGCGAGCGAGCCGCGAGGGCTCGGGGGCTGAGGTGCGGCCGACGGCGCGCTGGCGCCGCTGGCGGGAGCGATCGTGGGACGCCTGCCACAGGTCGTCGCGCACGAGGTCGCGGTGATGTCCGGTCACGTCCGGCATTCCTCCTGTCGGTGGCCTGCGGGGTGAGCTGACGGGCTCGCGCTCCAGGAGCTGCGCTACGCCTTGCGGCGATTCGCCCCGGCGGTCTCGACGACCGCGGTGGTTCCCCCGCCCACGCGCATCGGGCGCGCGGCTCGGCCGTTGAATCCGGAGGTCACCGTAGCGCACCCGCAAGCCGCGTTGCAGCACTTGAGGAAACGTTCATCGGGCCTTGATGTGGACCGGCCGGCCCGGCCGCGGCGGCTCAGCCGACGTCGATCCGGACGCCCTCGACGCCGTCGTCGAAGGCCAGGTGGGCCTGGATCCGGCTCGCCTCGGCCAGCGGCGTCTCGTAGCTCCAGGCGACGTCGGCGACACCGGCGACGGTCCAGTACGAGGCCTCGCCCTTGTAGGGGCAGATCGTCCGCAGCCCGCTGCCGGGCGCGACCAGCGACGGCACCACGTCGAGGGCCGGGACGTAGACGCGCGCCGGCAGCCCGGTCTCGAACAGCAGCTTCGGCCGCTGCGTGCTCGCGACCAGCTGGTCGCCGATCCGGACCTCGACCGGCCGCGAGCCGTCGTGGACGTCGACCCGGTGGAACGGGTCGCGCAGGTGCCCGACCAGGCGGTCCTCCTCGGCGAACCAGGCGTCGACCTTGTCCGGGTAGAGGGCGGCCAGCCCCCGCAGCCAGGGCGTGGCGGGCAGCGGCTCCTCGTAGCCCCAGACGGCGTCCTCGACGATCCCGCCGCCGACGGTCAGCGACCAGTACGAGGCGTCGCCCTTGAACGGGCAGTGGGTCCTCGTCGCCGTCCGCGTCAGCAGGTCGGTCCGGAAGTCCTCCAGCGGCGCGTAGACCCGCGGCGGGATCCCGGTCTCGTAGAGCAGCTGCGCCCGGTCGCTGTCGAGCACGACCTGGCCACCGATCACCGCCCGCAGCCGCGGGCCATAGGGCTGCAGGTACAGCTGGTGCGCCGGGCTCGCGCCCTTGAGGTCGAAGTTGAAGCGGCCGCCCGGAGTTCCCGCCAGCGGCCCGGTCCCGAGGGTGAGGCTCATGGGAGGAGGTCTACACCGCCGGGCCCGCGATGCCGCCGCCGCGGGCGATCCTCCCGGCGCCCCGTCGCGGCCCGCGCGCCGATCGCCCGCGCTCGCGACGACACGTCGGCCGCCCGACCGCTACACTGGCTCGCCGTTGCGCCCGTAGCTCAGCTGGATAGAGCGTCGGTCTACGGAACCGAAGGTCATAGGTTCGAATCCTATCGGGCGCGCTGCACGAAACCCTCGACTAGCGGGGGTTTCTTGCGTTGTGCGGAGGGAGCGGAGCAGGTCGGACGGGGTGGGCGCCCTTGTTTCGCCCTTGCGCGTGTCAAAGCGACCGCGCGTTGACCACCCGTAGCGGCTTGGAGCCGTGGCTGTCCCGCCGGACGCGAACGTAGGCTGCGTCGGCTGTGAGTGACGACCCACTGTCCTATCTCGATGACGGTCCGGACCCCCAGCCCGAGGTGGCTCTGCCGCCCGAGAGCAGCCTCCAAGAGCTGCCGACGGATCAACTGAGCTGGCAGAACCACGAACGGCTTCTACACCGGCTCGGGAAGAAGCAAGGCAGCGTGGTGCAGTCCTCGCTCTACGGCGTTCCGGGTGAGGCTCAGCAAGGCATCGACATTCTCTTCAGGCTGCCTGATGGCACCTATCGCACGCTGCAATCGCGACGCGTACGGGGGATCACGGCGGGTGGGGTCCGGAAGGCGGTTACGGAGTTCCTCAATGGAGAGTGGGCCGAGCGGTGCAGCGAGTTTGTGCTGGCCACGAGCGCTGACGCATCGCGAACGGCCGTGCAGGACGAAATCCGTGTTCAGACCGACCAATTGGCCGAGCAGGGGATCACCTTCGATGTCTGGGACCGCGTGGCGACGTCTCTGAAGCTCAAGGACCACCCGGATCTTGTGCGCGACTTCTTCGGCCTCGACGCTCTGCGGCGGTTCCTGCCCGGTGCCTACGATGAGGATGTACTGACCGAGGTCCAGCGCATCTCGGCCCGCGACCTCACCCCGATGCAACCGGCGGCGGCGATCGGGTTCGCTGGCACCGGTCCCGACGCATCCGACGCGCTACTGCACCAGGTTCTCAATCCTGGCGATCTATCGCCCGACGTTGAGCGCATCCTGCGCGATCTTCAAGAAGCGTCCGTCCGCGAGGCCGCGCTTCTCACGGCCTACATCGATCGAGATCCGCGGCGAGCCACGGACCTGATCCGGCACCCACAGCCCTGGGTCGCGGACGGGCGGTTCGAGCTACACGTCGCACTCGGTCGCCTCGCCGCCGCCGCTGGTCAATACGAAGCGGCGATCCAAGCCTTTGAGCGAGCCGACAGTGTTGCACCGCCGGAATCGCGGGCACGCCTAGCGCTTCGAACTCGTGATAGTGCGCTCGCCGCTGGCGACACCGGTCGTGCTCAGAGACTGTTCCGACGCGCCCAGGATCTCGCCCCTGATGACGTATTCGTGCGCATCGCCGAGATTGGCGCGCTACCACCGAGCGAGCAGCTACGGAAGTTGGAAGAACTCCAGCCGATCGATCACGAGGGCCGGAACGCGGTCTTGCGAGCCCGGGTAGATGCGCTGAGCGACCTCGAGCAGGCAGAGCAAGCACTGGCGGTGCTCGGGCTCCTCGAAGGCGAGACCGATTCGGTGTTGTTCGTACAGGACCGACGCTCCGGGATCCTTCAAATCGTTGCAGCGCGGCGCGGAGGTGCGCGCAACGAGGATGAACGCGCGAGGCTGGTGCAAGCCGTTGGCGACGTGCTGGCGTTGCGGAACGAGATGCTCGCCCGAGGCAGAACCGAGGAGGCCGCCTCCTTGTTGATGCGGGCTTCGGAGTTGGCCGTCCTGGGTCACGATGTCCAGCGGGGGCGTCAGCTGCTCGACCAGGCTACCGAGGAGGAACTGCAGCACTCATCAACGCGACCGTTGCTGGCGAAGGCACGGCTACACGCGATGCAGCCCAGCGCTGCGTTGTCCGTTCTGACCCCGTACGAGGCGGACTGGGGCGTCCGTGAGCGTTCACTCGCCGCGCGGGCGCTCGCCCTCATCGATGAGCCTGGCAACCCCCAACGGGCCACCGAATTGGCTCGAACCTTGCTCGATACTGACGACGTCCAGCAAGCGGCCGCCTACACCTTGATGATCGCCGCCGCGTCCGATCTCGACCTTCCTTGGCCTGAAGCTGCCTCGACCATGGTCGAGGCGGACCACCCTACCGCCGTGGCGTATGCACAAGCCAAGCGGCTGCAACTTGAAGGCAACCAAGCAGATGCCGATCAACTGCTTCGTCGTCATGCGAGCGACGACCCGGACATCGCGCGGGTCCTCATCGAGCGGCTGATCCAGGACGAGCGGTGGCCTCAAGCGATCGGTATGGCTCGACGACTCGCCCACGCGTCGGGCGCCGGCGACGATCGGTTGTTGCTGGCCCGTGCCCTTGCTGGCGCGGGCCAGGCCGCTGAGTCGGAGCGGGAACTTCGCGCGCTCGCGCACGATGCTGAAGAGACGGTCTTTGTCCGGAGTTTGGCGTTCGCAGGCCTCGCCCTTCAACTGGCACCTCGCGCCTACGGCGAGTTGGAGCGCCTTACGGCCGATTGGCTGGAAGCTGACCCCGACAGCGTCGACGCCGCGTGGCAGCGAGCGTTTGCCCTCGCGCGACTCGCCCGCCATCCAGAGGCATTGGCACTTGCAGAAGGTCGCGACCTCACGCCTGCCCGAGCCGAGCAGGCGCAGCTTCTTGCCGAGATCTACATGCGCACGCAGTCGCCCGTCGAAGCGACGCGGCGACTCGCCGAGCTTTCCGACCTGTTCGACCGACAAGTCGAAGCCCTCGAAGCCCTTCTCTTTCGCACCGCAAGCCAGATCCCCGGTGAGATTGAGCCTCCACTACGGACAAGGATCACGGAAACCGTCGAGACCTTCGCCGTAAAGTTTCCGACCTCGCGAGCCATTGTCACCATCCGGCCAGACGGGGACGATCGGGAGAGCCTTCTCAAGGCGCTCCGCGAGCATGTACGTCCTGAGCGGTCGGCAGAAGAAGGCGCGAACCAGCAGGTCAACGACGGACAAATGCCTGTTGCGTTCCTGGCTGACACGGTTGGCTATCCGGTCTGCTGGGTTTGGGGACGCCGTCAACATCCACCGTTGAGCTTCGGCGACCCCGCTGAGCACAACCAAGAGACGCAGGTCGCTGCTCAGGCACTCGGGAGCCCAGTTACCTGGGATTCCACAAGCATCGTCGTGGTCGCCTCGCTCCCAGAAACCATTGCGGCGCAGATCGAACGGGAGCTACCGGCGTCGGTCGTCTCGCAGGCCTGCCTCGACGATTGCTCCGACGCCGCCGGCACGCTGACTGATCGTGACAGTGAGCAGCGCTACCACCTCGAAGACGATGGCTTCCACGTCACCAACCTTGGCCGTGACTACCTCGATCGCGAGCGGGCCCGGCTCACCGAGGCGCTGGAGATCGCACGAACCTTGCAAGTACTCCCAAACCTAGATCCCGGCCATCCCGACCGCTACGACGATCTGATTGATGAGGTTCACGGTTCGCGACCGTTCGACACGGTTGCCACGACGCTTCTCGTCAGCCGCCGAACCGGCTTGCCGATCTTCTCCGACGACCGCACCGTCCGGCGATTGGCCCGCTCCGAGGGCATCGAGACCTTCGGGACCCTCGCGCTGATCGACGCGATGCGTCAGGTGGGGACGCTTACCGATGACGAAGCGATCGAAGTGCGACGCCAACTCGTCCGAGACGGCGCGCTCGGGATCCGAGCGACCGGAGATGAGCTGGCGCAAGCCGCAGGAGAGGTCGGGTTCCAGCCTCAGAGCTGGACAAGCGCGCTCCACGACCTACTCGGCTGGCGCCACGACCCCGGCATGCGATTCCGCGAGTCGCTTCGGTTTCTGATCGTGGTGTGGCGCGAGGAACCCCGGGTGTTCCCCACCTGGACAGCTCGCATCCTCAACACAGCCGCTCGCGCCCTTGGCCGCCCGCACGAGATGCTCGCACACGCCCTCCTGGTCTATACGTGGTTCGGCAGCGATCTCGAAGACCATGAACGTGAAGCCTTCGTCGCCGCACTGGTGAGCGCTCTCGAGGAGGCCTCGCGCCGATGCGGAACGCCCCCTTTCCGCCACGTCGTTGCGCACGCAACTCGTCTCACGCTCTACGCAAGCGGCTACGAGAACCGCTCGTCCTGGGTCCTGCTCGTCCGGCACATCATGCGCCAGCTCCGCTTCCCGTATAGCGCCCAGGCGCTTCTCGCTGTCTGGCGCTATTCGCCACCGACCGATCCTTAGCTATGTCTCGGTGGCCGCCAGACCAAGAGCGGCGAGTGCCCAGGTGACGTCCCCTGGGTCGTCGGCGACGATCGCCGTCTCGCCGTTCGGAAGGAGGTGGATATCGATCTGCGCGGAGCGCCGTTGGTCGACGGCTTCGAGCCGGTCAAGGAGTTTGCGTACGGTGCCGCCAGGATCACCGGACGGAGTCGTGCCGGGGAGCACACCGCGCGCGGCCCAGCCGCCTATCGACAGCCAGTCTCCGGCGTCGTGTAGTGCCCATGCTGGCTGCGAGCGCGGCAGTGGTTCGCTGGCCGGCAGAGCGTCCAGCGCCTCGAACTCCTCCGGATCTTCGGTCCTCACGCCAGGCAAGCCGATGAGCCGGGCGACGAGGTCCAGTTGGGCGATCGTGGGAGCGTGAACCAGCACCGTAAGCCAGTCGAGCGCGGAGACCTCCACCGCGTCCGCCCACGGCTGGTCGGCGATCATCTGCTGCGTATAGGTGACGAGGTCTTCGCTGGTTGCCGCCGGTTGGGCGTCGATGGCGTAGCACCCGGGAGAGATACTGCCGACGAAGCCGGTCTCGGTGGTCCCGTGCGGCGCCATTGGCCATGGGTGACCGTCGGGATCCTGCGCCTCGAAGTCCTCGGGCTCCACATCCCATTCTTCGTCCTCAACGTCTCCGGCAGCGGAGTGCAGTCGCTCCCTGGTCTCGCTGTCGAGCAGTCCGGCGTGGATTGAGAGCTCGATCACGCGATGCAGCGCGTCTCGGTCGGGAGCAGCGATCGCCACGCCGCCTGCTTCGGCGTCGAAGGCGAGCTTCGATGCCAAGGCGGGCTCGACCTCGGCCACGGCCCGGCGCACGCGCTCAGCCATGCCCCGCCCGTTGTCTTCGACAAGGAACTCCTCTTCACCGACGTAGAGCGTCGAAACGGCCGCCTTCATCGTGCCTCCTTAGCAGTTCCATCGTGCGAAGCCAGGCAGGTTCCGCCAATACAGATCGTAGGCCCGTTTACCGGAGGCGCGGAACGCCGCAGTCCCTCGCTGTCGGGCGAGGCAGTAGCCGATCTTGCTGTTGGCCACGTTGCGGTACCCGTCGAGCTTGTTCAACAACGTGCCGGGGCGGCGAGCTCGACGCCTCAGGTCAAAGTTGTAGTTGTAGGCCGGATTCGTGCGGCCGTAGTGGTCGATGAGCACCTGCTCGACACCTTCGATCTGGTCTCTACTCACGAGCTTGCCGAGGTAATACTTGTAGAGGAACAGGCGCGGGTATTTCCGGATCGGGAACTTCTTGACATCTCGAACGTGCTGGCGGCAGCGACGATTGCCTTTCTGGCTGGAGATGCCGACGTAGATGACGCCGCTCGTGACCGACGGGCTGGGGACTGCCTTCACGTAATAGGCGTAGAACCTGCCGCCCCCGTCCGCAGAGTTCGCTGTCTCATGGCACTGGCTCTGTTGGACGCGGGCCTTCCAGAGCGCCACGGGCACCTGCTTGCGCTTTGCTTGGCGGCGGTAGCGGAGTTCGCGTCGCCATTCGCGTTCGAGTTGGTCGAGGCGTGCGTCGATCGAGTTGAGCAGCGGCGTGGTGTGTTGCAGCATCTCGCGTGCGACCTCGGCGAAGACGCGGCACTTTTTGGCGGAACCCCGGTAGACGTCGAGCGTCTTCACCGTGATGAGTTCGAGTTCGCGTTTGTTGCCGCGTGCGCCGCCGTACCACCGACGCGCGACTGTGGTCTGGCCTGGCCGCGCGCGTCGCGTTTCGCGGATGAGGTTCCTGAGGGCGGCGCTGTAGGTCTTGGCGCGACCGTTGGGAGCGGTCGGCACGGGGACCGAGCTACAGCCGAGCGAGTCCGGGAAGACGAGCGAGCCGACGACCGCGCCCACCGCGCCGGCCGACAGACGCTTCAGGCCGGCTTTGAGCGCGGTCTTCAGGACTGGGGCGTTCTTGGCGGCCTCGGCCTGACGGAGGTACTTGTAGAACTCGTCCCAGTTCTGCGCCTTGTAGGCATCGACCTTCGTTTCGGTCGATCGCAGGGTTGCCTGGCGTTCGCGGGGAACGCTCTGCTCGCCGTCGACCTGCTCGGGCGGAGCGAACGCGCCGCTGGTGTCGTCCAGCTCGACCAGCGCGACCGGCCGGTCGGTGTCGATCCCGTCCTTGGCGGTGCGGAAGGTGATCGCTCGCGAGCGGGACTTGCGGAAGCGGTTCTCCTTCGCGGTCGCCGCGCGTGCCGAGGCGACGCGGATCCGGGCGAACCGCGCGGCCGCGGGTGCCAACGGAGCGTCTGCCGTCGGCGCTGGGTAGTAGCGGACCATGTAGAGCCGGATCCGTCCCGATCCGGGCTGTGGGTCGCGCGAGGGTGTGAACAGCACGCGAACCGACCCGTCGTTGCGGACGGTGTAGGTCGGCCCAGGCCCGATCGGGCGCGGCGCTGTCCGGTCGATCTTGATCTGCGGCCCGACGGTGAACGAGCGCAGGTTGCCGGCGCGATCGATGACCTGGAGCTTCAACCGGTAGCGGCCGTCGCGGTCCAGACGCGAGAGGTCGACCGGCACGGCCGAGGAGACGGTCTTGCAGCCACGGTCGCAGGGCGGGGTGGCGGTCCCGAGGTCGATGGTGCGACCGGAGCCGACCCGCTGGGCGCTGAGGGCAACCCGGCCAACACCGGAGTGGCTGTCGCTGGCGCGAACGGTCACGGGGATCGTGTCGCGGCGGTTGGTCCACTTGCGGCTGACGCTGTTGAGCTGCCCGCCGATCGACCCGCTGTTGGGCTTCGTGATGTCCCGGCGCACCACCAACGTCTTGGTCGTCTGGTTGCCCGCGTAGTCCCAGGCGGTGACGATGTAGGTGCGGTCCTTGGTGGCGGAGTCCGTGGCACGGTCGGTCGCCGATGCGGAAGCGGTCGATGGGCAGACCAAGCCATTGCGGCCGCTGGTGCGGTGCAGCGGGTCGCAGGTGATCGTGGTGTCGCCGAGGGTCCTAGTCGAGGTCCCCAGGCGCAGCTGCGTTTGGATCCGCTGGATCCCGGAGGAGGGATCGGTGGCGGTGGTGGTGAGCTTCTGCGGCCGGCGCTTGTTCGTCCAGCCGTCCGTGATCGGTGGCGACGAGGCGACGTCAACCGTGGGCTGGTCGGGGTCATCCAAGGTCAACTCGACCGAGCCGACGCGGCTGAACGTGCCGGTGTCAGCCGGGATGTTGGGGCAGGCGTAGACGCCGGAGCCGGGCGGGTTGGGGTGACAGACGGTGAACAGCCACGCCTCGACGGTGGTGCCCGGCCCGGTCGGGGTCAGGGTCGTGGTCGGCAGCGTGTAGGTCGTGGCCGGATCCGTTTGGCCGTAGGCGGGGCCGAAGTCCTTCCGCGCATCCGCCCCCGGACCACCGAAGATCCGGACCCGCAGGTACTGATCGTCGTCCTCGTTGCGATACCTGAGCGTCGAGAACACCCCGCGAGTGATCGTCGAGGCCCCAGGCACCTGCCAGCGCAGGATCGTGGCCGGCCCGCCGAGCTGGCTGGACGGGTTGCCGTTGTCGTAGAGGCGGCCGCCGGTCGGCGCGATCACCAGGCCACGGCCCTGCGACGCCCCACCCAAGGACGCCTGGTACCACGGGCCCGGGCCACCCGGCGCGGGCTGCTCGTTGACCGTCCAGTTCTCATAGCCCGTAGACGCCTGGCCCTGCCAGTCATAGGTCGCCGTCCAGGGACGAGCCCCGGCGACACTCGCACTGATCCCGGACAGCGCCAGCGTGGCGACGACGGTGGCCGCCAGGCGCCGAGTGGAGAACGAGCCGCGCATCGGCAAGGTCACCGGGCACGCTTGACCGCGACGGCTGCCTTGCCACTAGCAGTCTTGCCGGCCTTGTCCTTCACCGACAGCCCGACGACGACCGCGCCACCCGAGCGCAGCAACCGCGTGACCTGCGAGCCCTTCAGCTTGACCCGGACCGTGGCGCTGCGACCACGGCCAACGACGGCGCGCGTGCTGCCGAGCCGCTTGCCGTTACGCGAGATGTTGACCGTGGTGGTGCATCGCACCGATGTTTCGGTGCCGCAGTAGATCGGGATCCGTAGGACGCGGTCTTTGCCCAGGCGCACCTTGCTGATCGTGACCCGCAGCCGTGGCGACGGCTCGCCCTGGACCCCCAACCTGGCCAGCCGGCCGCCTACGGTGACGATGTCGCAATCGCCACCGATCGTGTCCTCGCCGGCCGCGGTGACGGTGTCGGTCCCGGTGCCGCACAGCGCCTGCCCGTTGCCGACATCGCTGCTCTTGGCGATCTTCGGCAGCGTGATCAGGTCGTTGCCCGCGCCACCGTCCAACGTGACCGACAAGTTCGCCGCTGCGGTCAACCGATCGGCGTAGGCGGTCCCGATCACCGTCTCCACATCCGAGCGCACATCGTCGCGCTCGCCGGCTTGGCCGTCGTCAGCGGCGGTGCCGATCGACACGGTCACCGGGCTGGGGCGGGCCGCGTAGCTGACGGTGTCGCTGCCTTCCGCACCGGTTAGCACGTCGGGACCGGCGCCGCCGTCCAGAAGGTCGTCGCCATCGCCGCCGTCCAAGAGGTCCGCGCCAGGCCCGCCGGTCAGGCGATCGTTCCCGGAGCCGCCGTGCAACTCGACCGGCGCGTCCCCGGCGTTCAGCGTGTCGTCGGCTGGGGATCCGATCACGACCTCGGTGTCCCCGGCGATGTTGTCGCCCTCGCCGGGCGTGCCGTCATCGGCCAGACCGTTCAACGACACGCTCACGCCTTGGAGCGCGTCGTCGTAGGAGACCGTGTCCCGGCCACCACCACCCACGACCTGATCGGCCCCGGTGCCGCCGGCCAACTGGTCGTCCCCGCCGCCGCCATCCAAGAGGTCGGCGCCGCCGTAGCCGTTCAGCACGTCGTTCCCAGGACCACCGGTCAGCGTGCCGGGTTGGTCGTCGCCCTCGAGTTGGTCGTCCCCTTCGCCGCCGTCCAGCAGATCGCCGCCCGCCGTGGACTGCAACAGATCGTTGCCCGACCCACCGAGGACCTGATCGGTGCCACCGCCGCCGTCGAGATCGTCCGCGTCGGCACCACCATCGATCCGGTCGCTGCCCTCATCACCGCTGATCCGATCCTGACCCGCACCGCCCGTCAGGACGTCGTCGCCGTCGGAGCCGGTCAGCTGGTCGTTGCCGTCGCCACCATCGACCTGGTCGTTCCCCGGGCCGCCATCGGCCTGATCGTCACCCGCACCCGCCACAATCACATCGGCACCAAGGTCGCCATCGATCGTGTCGTCCCCCGCTCCGGCGTCGACGTGGTCCTGACCGGTGCCGGCGAGGAGCTGGTCATCGCCATCGCCCCCGATGAGGCGATCGTTCCCGGCGCCGGCGTCCAGCGTGTCGTTGCCCGAGCCGCCGTCCAGCAGGTCATCCGAGGCGCCGGTCGAGACCTGGTCGTTGCCCGCCCCAGCACGAACCTCGACCGGCAGCCCGATATCGCCGACGCTGACCGCGTCATCCAAGTCGTCGGTGTCGATGACCACCCGCGTGATGCCCGCCCGCGCACAGGTCGCGGTGCCTTCACCGTCGGGATCCGAACAGCCCGCGCCGAGCATGGTGACCGGGCCAGCCTCGTCGGTGACGATCAGATTCCCGCCCGGGGCCACATCGACGTTCATCCGATTGGCCTCACCCGCCGCCGCCACGATCCGCAACGACGAGCCATCCACACCGGCCTCCCACGCCAAGGCAGCGGAGGGCATCGTCAAACCGCCCACAACGGCCACCAGCGCGAAAGCGACCGAGCGACTTCGCCCACACACGACAAGGCTCTTGACAGCCACGGACCGGGACGCTGGCACGCGCCCGAACGTACACACGTACGGCACGAGCCGCAACCGGCGATCCGGACGAACGTCCTAGTTGTTCTCGCGGAGGACGGCGGCCACAGGGACCTGCGAGAACTCGCTCCTGACAGCCGCGTCGGGGTCGCAGGTGGGATCTTCGTGCCGCCGGGCCCCGGAGGCTGTTAGGAACGATTCTTAGAGGAGAAACCGAGCCGAGAAGGCTCCGTTGCACGAAGACTGCGATTAGCAGGGACTTCGTGGCGCTGCAAGCGGAACGGCTCCGTCGGGGTCGACGAGGACGCCGTCGACGAAGCCCGGCGGAGCCGCGACGGCTCGGCCCTTCTAGGGTCCGCTCGGCGCCGCGGAACCCCGAATCCGCGCCGAACGGTCACAGGTCGACTTAAGGGGCGCCTTGGGGGAAGGAGAACGTGATCGCCTGGCCGGAGCGGCGGTGCAGGCAGCGAGCCTGCGGGCCGCGAGTCCTGTCGAGCCGGTAGGTGCAGGAATAGACGGGATCGGCGGTGCGCCAGGAGATGCGCTTCGGCAGCGCTCGGCGGCCTCCGCGCCACTTGTGATTCCAGACCCAGAGGAGATTGTCGGCGTACCCGCAACTCATACCGTAGGCACGGAGATGGGCGCTCCACGGAGCGGTATCACCGCATTTCCGCCCGGCGGCCTGGGCCGGCGGCGGGGCGACCGTCACCGAGGCGGTGAGGAAGATCGCCAGCGCCAGGCTCATGCAACTGGGAAGGATTCGGCGGGGCGGGGCGAGTCTCATTCGTGGTCCTTCTTGGCGTAGAGGGTGATCCGGGTATCGGGCGCGACGCAGGAGCCGGCCCGAGGTACCTGGCGGACGTCGATCCAATTGCGGTCGAGGATGAGGAGACGTCCTTGGCCGGTCGCGTCCTTCTCGTCTAGGAAGTAGAGGCCGGCGGCCTGCATGGTGTCCTGGGCCAACTGGTGATCCTTGCCGACGACGTTCGGCACCTTGATGCAGCCGCTGCGGCCGGCTTGGACGGCGGTCCTGTCCGACGGCGCCGCTTCGGCGCCAGTCGTTGCCGCGGAACTGGCGCTCGCCGCGGCAGACTCGGCCGTCGTGTCGGTCTGCTGATCCGTCCCGCAGCCCGCCATGAACAAGGCTGCCGTCAGGGCGAGTGTTGTCGCTCTCGGTGGGGTCATCGGGTCCTTTCGCTCGGTTCCTTGCGCCTAGACCAGCGTATGGGAGGAAACTTACCGGTTTGGTTCTGGTCCAGAGCGGTAGATGACCGGACGATGGTCGACGTGGCTAACGCGGCGACCCAGTTCGGACGGAAGGTCCGCGCCGCCCGCCGCGCCCGCGACTGGACCCAGGAAGACCTGGCCGCCGCATCAGGCCTTGCGGTCGTGCAGATCTCCAGGATCGAACGCGGCGTCCGCGAGGTCCGCTTGACGACGATCCTGAAACTACTCGCCGCGCTCGATGGGCCGATCGAGGATCTGATCGACGCCGATCTCGTCGCGGCCGTTCGCTAGACAGCGACGAACTGTTCGCGGTGCGGCCCTCGCATCTCGACCACGTTCGAAGCGTCCAACGCCTCGCCGTAGAGGACATCCAAGCCGTCGGCCAAGGCAGCATCCACGGAGTCGAGCAAATGCCCGTAGATGTTGATCGTCGTCCGGATATCCTCGTGCCCCAGGCGCTCCTTCACGACGTGCAGCGTCCCACCAGGAACGGCCAGGCTGAGGCTCGCGCAGGTATGCCGCAAGTCATGCCACCGCAGGCCGCGCAAGCGTTCCGGGAGCACGGGCGCAGCCTGCCGCCCCGCGACGCCGACCACCGCCGGACGGAAGACGCGGCGATAGAAGAGGCCGTGACGAACCGGACGCCCGGTCGATGTCGAGAAGATCAGCGCGCCAGGGTCGAAGGGATCTGACGATTCGGCGAAGCTCGCAACCCCATCAACGTCCTGGACGATGACCGCCGGCTTCCCAACACACCCGGACGGCTGCGCGAGGTGCTCCTCCAGCATCCCTACGAGAAACCCCGGGAGTCGCATCGAGCGATCCGCGTGCGTCTTGGTCGGCCCGAGGATAAGGCCCCGCTCAACGCCGGGAAGATCGGTGCTGGTACTGATTTCCTTCACCGCACGCCGGACCCGCAGTACGCCGCGCAGAAGATCGACGTCATCACGCCGGAGCGCCCACAACTCCCCTGCGCGCAGACCGCAATAGGCCGCCACATAGACGGCGAGGCTGTCAGACGACCGAGGCATTGCGCCAGCGAGCGCCCGAATCTCCGGCGGCGTGAGGAAGAGCATCCGTGACGGACCCGACCCAGTCGCCGGCCGCCTTCTTGGCAACCGCACGGTCGAGCACGGATTGACACCGATGTAACGCCTCTCGACAGCCAATTGCAGCACCGAGCGAAGTACCGTAAAGACCCGCCGGACCGTGTTCACAGCTCGACGTTGCGACAGCTCGTTCACGAACGCCTGGACCGCGTCGGCCGTCAGCGCACCAAGCTTCGCCTGATGGAAGACCGCAGCTACGCCATCGTCGCCGCCGGAGCCCACCAGGTGCTTGCGCAAGATGTTGTCGTAGCCGGCTTTGGTCTTCGGCTCCAGATGAACCCAGGTCGCCCGCCACTCATCAGCCACGTCGCGCACCAGCCGATCGGCACCCCGCGGATCAACATGGATGCCATCGAGCACCGCCGACGCCTGCCGACGAACCCAGTTCTCCGCCTCACGCTTCGTCGGGAAGCTCCTCTCAATCTGAGCGGTACCGCCCTTGATCGGGTCCGGGTAGCGAGCACGCCACGTCTCGCGCACCGTTCCATCGGGACGTTCATACCGGCGACGCTTGACGTGACCTGCCACTATTTCACCTCACTCCCATCGTTCATTAATTTTAATTGAAATACATGCATGGCGCCTTCCGTGTCGGCACGTCGTCGGTACGGCGCCCTACCCCTACGGGGTTTAGGGCTCGCCGTACCGACCCAGCGCGTCTACTCGGCGTCGGCGGCGAGCATCTGGTGTCCGGCTTCAGTGACCAACCAGTACCGGCCCTCGTTCGGTCGGCGGCCATCTTCGGGACGTACGAGCGCATCGTCCTTGCGGTAGCGCTGCTCGACCAGCCCGCGCGCGGTCGCGTCCCGCAGCGCAGCCTGCTGTGCCTGCTTGTTCCCCTGGATGCCGATCCGGACGGCGCGGGGCGCAGGCTTCTCACCTGCCTCAGCGACAGCACGAACCGCCTCACGGGCGTTCGCATCTCCGTCACGTAGGAGCGTCTTCCTCACTGTCGAAACGAGCGCGTCCGAACAATCCGTCGACAGGCGACGCAGGTCCTTGTTGAAGACGAGCCGCGTCTCCGGCACATGAACATCCCGACCTTCGGCACTGAAGTAGCGCCCTCCGGCCTTGTTCGCGAGCGACCAGAGAGCGTCCGGCCAGTCACTCAGCCGAGAGGCACCACGGGTCGAATTGCCGGACTTGCCCAGGTGGGTCGCGACGATGACCTCACGGACGCCCGCGAGGCGTTTCACCTCGTCAACGAGATCGGTCCAGATGCCGACCTGCGAGTTGGAGTTCTCGTCCTCCACCGTCGGGCGCATTGCCCGTGCAGCGGGGTCCAGGATCAGAACCTCGACCTCCGACCCCCGGAGCCACTCGACCAGAGCGGCACGCATCACGGGATCGGCCAGGTTGAGCTGCTGCCCGCGCAGGAACACCGGCGCGACCACCTTCTTTGGATTCTCGATGCCCAGCCTCCGCCACCACGACAGGCCCTGAAGAGTCCCCATCTCGTAGTCCACTACCGCGATCCGGCCAGTGAGTGGACGCATCTTGAACCTCCCTAGGAACCGACGGCCGTCAACCCAAGCCGCGACCAGGTCTTGCAGCATGGTGGTCTTCCCGACCTTGAACTGCGCAGCAAGGACCGCGTTCCCGTCCTCCGGCAAGAGACCCTCGATCGCCCAGGGAGGCTCCGCGGGGATTGCCTCAAGTGCGTCCGCGAGCGTCTCGCCCAATGGCGGGAGTTCCACGGCGATCCCCGTAGCGCCGAAAGCGATCCGACGTTCGGCCTCCCGACGCACTTCGAGCTGCTCAACGAGCCGTTCGACCTCCTGCTCCCTGGCGTCCCCCGGTAGCGGGCGCGAGAATTCGCGCGGATCGACTCCGAGCGCATCCGCGATGTCGTTCAGATGGCATCCCGCATGACAGTGAACGACGACTGGCTTGCTGTCTCCCAGGCCGACGCTCAGGCTCGGCTCCTGATCGGCGTGCGCGGGGCAGATGACCTGCCAACCCTTCCCCGTCGCCCGGGCCTTCCCGTCGGATCGCTGAATCAGCAGCTGAACCACGGCCGGGAGCGGCCGTTCCTTCGCACCCTCCTCTCCTCGCTGCTCGGGCGCCGCGTCAGCTCCCGCCTTGAGACGGATCGGGCGCAGGTCGTCCAGGGAGTACCCGGCGCTGAGATGATCCGAAAGGTCCGCGCCCTTTTGCATCGGCCTCGGCCGCACGACCCTCGTAGGAACACCCATCCGGCCAAGCTCGCTCGCCACGTGGCGGGCGTGTGACTTGCCGGCAACGTCGCGGTCCACGACGATCACAACCTTCTTGGCGTCCCGCAGGGCCTCGGTATGCCTCGGCTGCCATTTGCCGGCGCCGCCCGGATTCGTCGTCGCTACGACGCCTGCCCGTTCGGCAGCAAGAACGTCTTTCTCTCCCTCGACGACGTAGACCTCCTCGCCGGCCGAAACAGCCTTCCGGACAGCAGGCAACCGGAACAGGGGGAGTTCCGCGCCGTTCAGACCAGGCGCGTAGCGTTCGCCGACCGAATCCCACCGTTCCTGAAAGAACCTCTTCGGGTCGGCTCGGCGCACCACGCGCCCCACGCGCTCGCCGCCGGAGCCGACGTACTCGTAGCAAGCGCTCGCCGTCTCGCCCGTCTGCTCATTGCGGGTGGCGGACGGTGTCTTCTTCTTGCGGCGCTTTGCTGCCTTGCCGGATCGACCCGCGTTCTTGTCGCTCACTGAGTGTTGTCCGACTCGACGCGCTGCGACGCGATATACGCATCCAGGTCGACCACATCGAACCGAACGAGCCGACCGACCTTGACGAACGGCAAGCGTCGCTCGACAACGGCCCGGCGCATCCACCGCTCGGTGACACCGAGATAGGCGGCAGCCTCGTGCAACGTGCACAGACGAGCGCTTCCGAGAGACACGCCGCCAGACGAGATATTGGACATCGATCCTCCGAGAACTACGAGCGGGCGTTTCGGACTCGAAACCGAATCCGAGGCAGCCCACTGGTGGCCTTGGAAGCGGTTCGAGTCGATCCCATCTCAGGGCGCTAGGAGCCCGACAGCACGCGGATGACCACTACGCGTGCCTGACGCCTACCGATAGATTCCCCGAGCTGGTCAGCTCGTTTCCAGCCAGTTCCCGGCTACCTAGCCCCGGGACCTTTAGCCTTCCGGTCCTCTATCTCGGATCGATGTTCCGCGCTATGCAGGTGCGGAACGGACGCCTGGTCGGCAGCATATCGCGCTTTCGAGCATGTCGCGTCGATCGCGGCGGTAGACGGTTACCCCGCGTAGATCGCCTAGGGCCAGCCGCGAACCTCGGGGCTTCGGCCAGCTCGTTGCGCGCCGATCAGTCACGCCCTTCTCGCGCCCTTCACGCCAAGGGCAGCAGCGGGCGCTCCTGGTCTCCATCGGACACCACGTGGACGGAAGGCCCCCGGCCCTGCCTCACAATCCGCCCGGCCCCAGCGGTCGGCGTCCCGGCCCGAATCCCTCTACGGAACCGAAGGTCATAGGTTCGAATCCTATCGGGCGCGCTGCAGAAAGCCCCGCATTTGCGGGGCTTTCGCGTTCCCGCGGCGCGCGCCCATCCGGCTCAGGGGCTCGACCAGGCGGTCGCGGCTGCGATCGAAGAAGGCGACGCAGACGACCTCGAACCGGTCCCGCGAGTCGGCCCCGCTCCCGCACTCCCCCTCGTCTCGTGTCGCCGGCGGCGATCACCGCCGCCGTCAGCCGCTCCCGCTCCTCCTCGCAGACCGCCCGGAGCAGCTCGCGCTTGCCCGCGACGCCTATTGGCACTTTATCTAGATATATAGGTATAGTCACGGCCGATGATCGAATTCCGTCTGGATCCGCGGTCGGGGGTGCCGACCTATCTGCAGCTCGTGCTCCAGGTCAAGCAGGCGCTGCGGCTCGGGATGCTGCACCCCGGCGACCAGCTCCCGACCGTCAAGGAGGTGGTCGCGACGCTGGCCATCAACCCCAACACCGTGCTCAAGGCCTACCGCGAGCTCGACCGCGAAGGGCTCGCCGAAGGCCGGCGCGGTCAGGGGACCTTCATCGCGGCGAAGAACGCGATCGCACCGCCCGACCGGTCAGGGCTGGCGGCCGGGCTGGTGCGCTGGATCCGGCAGGCGCAGAGCGCCGGCTGCGACGAGGACGACGTCGTCGCGCTGTTCGCCGCAGCCACGCACGAGGTCTTCGGGACCCATCAGGACTTCGGAAGGCGCAGCGCATGAGCGCCGCCGTCACCGTCGAGCAGGTCAGCAAGCGCTACGGGGCCCGCTGGGCGCTCCAGGACTGCACGCTCGAGGTGCCGACCGGATCGGTCACCGCCCTGGTCGGCCCCAACGGCGCCGGCAAGACGACGCTGCTGCACCTCCTCGTCGGGCTGACCGAGCCGACCGAGGGCCGCGTCAGCGTGCTCGGCGCGTCGCCCCGCACCGACCCGACCCACGTCCTCCCCCGGATCGGCTTCGTCGCCCAGGATCATCCGCTGGAGCCCCGCTTCCGCGTCGACGAGATGCTCGCCGTCGGCCGCCGGCTCAACCCGCGCTGGGACGAGTCGCTGGCCCGCGACTGGCTGCGCGAGCGGCAGATCCCCCTCGCCGATCGGGTCGGCGCGCTCTCGGGCGGCCAACGGGCCCAGGTGGCCCTGGCGCTGGCGATCGCGAAGCGCCCGGAGGTCATGGTCCTCGACGAGCCTGCCGCCGCGCTCGACCCGCTGGCCCGGCGCGAGTTCCTGCAGTCGCTGATGGAGGCCGTGGCCGAGCGCGAGCTGACCGTGCTGATGTCCTCGCACCTGCTCGCCGACCTCGAGCGCGTCTGCGACCACCTCGTCGTCCTCGCGGCCGGCGGCGTGCAGCTGGTCGGCCCGATCGACGAGATCGCCGCCTCCCACCGCCTGCTCGTCGGGCCGCCCGGCGACGAGCAGGCGGTGGCCCGCGTCCACCAGGTCGTGCACGCGCGCCACACGCCCCGGCAGACCACGCTGCTGGTGCGGGCCAACGGGCACGTCTACGACGCCCGCTGGCAGATCGAGGACGTCGCCCTCGAGGACGTCGTGCTCGCCTACCTCCAACGACGGCCCGACCAGGAGGTCGCCGCATGATCTGGGTCGCCTGGCGTCAGCAGCGCACCGAAGTGCTGCTCGGCGCCCTCCTGCTCGCGGCGTTGGTCGTCCTGTTCGTCCCGGCCGGCCTGCACATGAGCGACGCGTACCGCAGCGACGGCGCAGCGGCCTGCGTCGCGGTTCCCGCGGGCGGCTGCGAGCAGCTACTCGACGCCTTCGACGGGCGCTTCTCGACCGTCATCGGCGTGACCGGGTTCTTCGCCTTCTTGCCGGTGGTGATCGCCGTCGTCTTCGCCGCGCCGTTCGCGCTCGAGCTCGAGCGCGGGACCTACCGGCTGGCGTGGACGCAGAGCATCACCCGCCAGCGCTGGCTGGCCGCCAAGCTGGCGGTCGCGCTCGGCGGCACGGCGGTGACCGCGGCCGGCATCGCGCTGCTGCTCACGTGGTGGCGGCGGCCGCTGGACCACTTCCACGGCCGGATCGAGCCGGGGGCGTTCCAGCTCGAGGGGATCGCCCCGATCGCCTACGCCGTGTTCGCCGCGGCGCTGATCATCGCCCTCGGCGCCGTCCTGCGGCGCACGATCGCCGCGATCGCGGTCTCGATCGTCGCCTTCCTCGCGGTCCGGATCACGATCGAGACCTCCGTCCGCCCCCACTTCGCCTCGCCACTCGAAGCGCGACCGGGGACCAACCTCGACACGAGCTGGATCGTCGACGGCCGGATGCACCACCCCTCCAGCCGCTTCTGGGAGTTCCAGGGCATCGAGACCGGCATCTTCCTCGCTCTGACGCTCGTGCTGCTGGCGCTGGCCGCGTGGTGGATCCACGAACGTTCCAGCTGATCGTCCGACACGACCTCGGCCCTCCGGGCATGCAATGACGATGGCCTCTTCGCTGACCACGCTCGACGACGCCGAGCTGCTGCGGCGGACCGCCGGCGATCCCGACGCGTTCCTCGTCGTCCGCGACCGCTGGGCGCCTACGCTCGAGGGCTGGCTGCGGCGGCGCACCGACGGCGAGGCGCACGCCGCCGACGTCCTCGCCGAGACCTTCGCCCAGGCGTTCCAGCACGCCGGGCGGTTCCGGGACGAGGCCGACGGCTCGGCCGGCCCGTGGCTGTTCGGGATCGCTGCCAACGTGCTGCGCCAGAGCTGGCGACGGACCGAACGTGAGCGGCGCACCCAGCGGCGGTTGCGACGGCACGACCCCGCGGCCGCGCCCGCCGCCGAGGACGGCGTCGCGGCCCGCCTCGACGCCGCCGCGACGGCCGCCGACCTGCGCGCGGCGCTCGCCGCGCTGCCGCCGGAGCAGCGCCAGGCCGTGCAGCTGCGGGTGATCGAGGAGCTGCCCTACGAGGAGGTCGCCGGCCGGCTGGCGTGCAGCAACGACGCCGCCCGGCTGCGGGTTTCGCGGGGGCTCCGCCGGATGCGGCTGCTGTTGCTCGTGGTGCTGACCTTCGCGCTGCTGGTGGCCGTCGCCGCGGCGACCGGGCTGCTACCCGCGGTCCGCGACGTCGTGCTCGGCGACGCGCAGCACGTGCGGGCCGTCGACGAGCGCGGCGAACCGCTGCTCACCGTCCGCTGCTCCGGCCGCGACGGCGGGCACCGGATCTGCCGGACGATCCCCGGCGACGGCCCGCCGGTGATCCAGCAGGCGGCCCGCCTGCGCGCGGCCGGGGCCCGGGCGGCGGTCGTCGAATCGGCCCGCCTCTGCGTCCGCGGCCGCTGCCGCGAGGTCGTCGCGCCGCGGGTGGCCCCGCCCGCCGCCCCGGGACTCCTGACCCTCCACCGGAGCAGCCTGAGCCTCGCCGGACCGGCGCCGCGCGCC
>NZ_AGUD01000213.1 GCF_000240225.1 Patulibacter medicamentivorans | reverse complement strand
CCCCCCGCCGCTGATCGGCCGCCCGCCGTCGCGGCGTCCTAGCCGGCCGCGACCCGGCCGGCGCCGCCCGAGCCGCTCAGCCGAACGCCCGCTCCAGGGCCGCGACCACGCGGCGGCCGGCCTGCCCGTCGCCGAACAGCTCCGGTCGATCGGCCGGCGGCGACCGGTTGAGCGCGGCGGCGGCCGCGGCCGGGTCGAGGTCGACCAGGACGTTCCACCCGACCTCGACCGTCTCGGTCCACTCGGTCGTGTCCCGCAGCGTCACGCACGGAACGCCCGCCAGGTAGGCCTCCTTCTGGACCCCGCCGGAATCGGTCAGGACCGCGGCGGCGCCGACCAGCAGGGTCGCGAAGTCGAGCGGCCCGACGGGATCGATCAGGCGGATCGCGGTCGTGGCCTCGCCCGCCAGCCGATCCCAAAGCCTGTGCTCGCGCAGGCGGGCGCGGGTCCGTGGGTGCAGCGGCAGGACGACCGGCCGCTCGGGCGTCGCGACCGCGCGCAGGACCTCGACCAGCGACGCCAGCCGCTCCCGCTCGTCGACGTTGCCGGCGCGGTGCGCGGTCACCAGCAGGTAGCCGCCGGCCGCCAGGTCGCGCTCGGGCAGCCAGGTCGCCGCCCGCTCGCGGGCCCGCGGGTGGACCAGCAGCGTGATGTCGGTCATCACGTCGCCGACCTCGACCACCCGCTCGCCGAGGCCCTCCCGCTGCAGGTTGCCGGCCGCGGTCGGCGTCGGCACCAGCAGCAGCTGCGACAGGTGGTCGCAGACGACCCGGTTGCGCTCCTCCGGCATCCGGCGATCGAACGAGCGCATCCCGGCCTCGACGTGGGCCAGCGGGATCCCGGCGTCGGCCGCGACCAGCGCCGCGGCGAGGGTCGTGTTGGTGTCGCCGTAGACCAGCACGGCGTCGGCGCCCGCGTCGGCGACGAGCGGCTCCAGCTCGGCGATCATCCGCGCCGTCTGGGCCAGGTTGGTGCCGCCGCCCAGCGCCAGCTCGACGTCCGGCTCCGGCAGGTCCAGCTCGCGGAAGAAGACAGCCGAGAGCGCGTCGTCGTGGTGCTGGCCGGTGTGGACCAGCAGCTCGTCGTGGCGCTCGCGCAGGGGGCGGGAGACGGCGGCCGCCTTCACGAACTGAGGACGGTTGCCGACGACGGTCAGGATCCGCATCGGCCGGGATGCTCGCAGGGACGGCGGCGAGCCGGTCCCGTGGTCGCCATCTCCCAGCCGCTCCTCGTCGCGTCATCCACCGCAACGGCGGCCGAGACGACGAGGAATCACGCGTCGCCTCTCAGGTGCTCCGCAACGCGTACGGATTCAGCACCGCTCGTCCCCACAACAGGTCGCGTTCGGCGTCGCCCATCTCCGCCATCTCGCAGACCTCGACCCAGTCGCTCCGGATCACCTCGACCTGCCGCTGGACGATCTCTCGAGCCTCGCGTTCGGACAGGCGGTAGGTCGACGCCGTCGCAACGCACCCCTCGACCTGGCTCATCCGCCAGCCGTCCGGCGCGATCGCCATCGCCTGCGAGGCCTCTCCCCCGCCGCGGAGCATCGGGCAGATGTCGTAGGCCGGCGTGAGGGTCAGCAGCTCCGCGACCGGGTCCCAGAAGGCCGCATGGTTGCGCGCGTGGTCGTCCGTGTTGCCGATCAGGACGTTGAAGGTGATCCGGGCGAACAGCTCGTGCAGGGTCCGCTCCGGTTCGCTGAAGCGCTCTCGCACCTGCACCGCGAGGTCGGCGTAGCTCGCGTAGCGCGCAGCGAGCTCGTCCAACGCGAGAATCGTCAGCGCCGACACCATCGGTCGCCGGATCGCCTCGCCGCCGACCCGGTCGAAGCGCTCGACCAGCAGGACGTCGCGGCCGAGACCACGGGTCAGCTGCACCCGTGCGACGTCGAGGCCGGCCCGCCGGGCGAGCTCCATCGCGACGAACTCGGCCTTGACCACCGGGTACGTGTCGCCGTTGGACGAGAACTTCGCGATCAGGCGACGGCCACCGTCCTCGAGGAGCGCCTTGGGCCGTGCGCCACCGATCGAGCTTCCGTGCAGGAGGGCTCGATCGAGCGCCGGCGACAGGGCCACACCGCGCTCGACCCGATCGGCTGCCTCCACCAGCTCGTCGAGCGAGGCGCTGTCGCTCCTGCGCGGGACGTAGTCCGTAGCCGACCGCTGGAAGTCCAGGGCTCCGCTCCGATCGGACCCCGACTCGAGCAGGTACGTGAGCAGGCTCAGACGTCCGGGGTCGTCGGTCACGCGTGCCCGGGACAGTCGATTGAGGATCACCCGCTGTCCCCAACCGTCGGGACCGGCGTCCGCGATGCAACCGGCGACGCGCAGGCCCGGGAGCGGATCGATCACGCCCTGTCGGACCGGCAGCTCTGGCAGGTACAGCGGAAGCGCCACCTCACCGCCGCGGTAGCTCTGGCCGTAGGCGAACGTGATCCGATCACCGCGCTGCTCGACCACGCCGGCGACCAGCGGCTCGCTCGCCCGGGGCGGCCACGACCAGACGAAGGCGCGGTCGAGGGACTCAGAAGTCATCGTCCACGTCCCGATCGCTCCGCACGCGCCGGGGCAGCAGCGTCAGGCGCTCCTCAGCACGCCCGACCTCCGACGCCAGGCGGGCCCGCTCCTCGACGAACAGCGGAACCCCGACGAGCACTGCGGCGTCGAGGGCCACGCCGAGCCCGACCGTCAGATCCCCGTGCTCCACCTTGCGCACCGTGTGCGGGGTCGCGCCGACCCGCTCGGCAAGCTCCTGCAGCGTCCAGCCGCGCGCGACTCGCGCCGCGTGGACCTGCGCACCCAGCAGTCGGCCTGCCTCCTGCGAGATGGGGTGATAGCTCCGCGTGACTCGCACAGCGTCACTATAAAGCACTTTACAGCCATTAAGAGGCAATATAAGCGCGCTATCCGGAGGCCCCTCCGCGCTTCGAAGGCTCAGAAGAAGGTCTTCGCCAGCTCCAGCAGCCGCAGGTCGACCGGCTTGACCCCGACCACGTCGCTGAGCGGGATCCGGGTGATCTCGCTCCCGTCGAGGGCGACCATCGTGCCGAAGGCGCCGTCGAGGACCGCATCGGCGGCCGCGACCCCGTAGCGGGTGGCGAGGATCCGGTCGCTGGCCGTCGGCGTGCCGCCGCGCTGGATGTGGCCGAGGACGACGACCCGGGTCTCGTAGCCGGTCGCCTCCTCCAGCTCCTTGGCCAGTGCGGCGCCGATCCCGCCGAGCCGCTCGTAGCCGTACTCGTCGGTGTCGTCGCTGGCCCGGACCTTGCGGCTGGAGCCGTCGGCGAAGGCCAGCCGCGCGCCCTCCGAGACGACGATGATCGAGAAGTCCTTGCCGCGATCGTGACGGCGGCGGATGTTGGCGGCCAGCTCCTCGACGGTGACGTCGACCTCGGGCACCAGGATCCCGTCGGCGCCGCCGGCGATCCCGGCCATCACCGCGATCCACCCGGCGTTGCGGCCCATCACCTCGACGACCATCACGCGGTCGTGCGACTGCGCGGTCGAGTGCAGCCGGTCGATCGCCTCGGTCGCGACGTGGACGGCGGTGTCGAAGCCGAACGTCCGGTCGGTGCCGACGATGTCGTTGTCGATCGTCTTCGGGACGCCGACGACCGGGAGGTCGAGCTGGGCGTGCAGCTCGCGCGTGATCTCCATCGTGTGCTCGCCGCCGATCGCGATCACCGCGTCGACGTCCTTGCGCGCCATCGCGTCGCGGACGCGCTGCGGCCCGTCGTCGTGACGGAACGGGTCGTAGCTGGACGTCGACAGGATCGTGCCGCCCATCGGCAGCAGCCCCGACAGCGCGGGATGGTCGAGGGTCATGTGATCCGCGTGGGCGAGGCCGCGATAGCCCCTCCGCAGCCCGATCGGCTCGTGGCCCTCGCGCAGCAGCCGGCGACCGGCCCCGCGGATCACGGCGTTGAGTCCGGGGCAGTCCCCGCCGGCGGTCAGGATCCCGATGCGCACGCCCCGACCATACGGACGCCGCCGGCCGCCGTGGCAGGCCGATCGGCGCAATCCCCACCCGATCGGCCCGCCTCGTGGGAGCGGCGCGCCTTAGATGCGCTCGATCAGCGCCGCCATGCCCATGCCGCCGGCGACGCACATCGACTCGATGCCGTAGCGGCCGCCGGTCGTCTCGAGGCCGTTGATCAGCGTGGTCATGATCCGCGCGCCGGTCATCCCGAACGGGTGGCCGAGGGCGATCGCGCCGCCGAACGGGTTGAGCTGCTCGTCGGAGATCCCCAGCTCGGCCTTGCAGGGAACGATCTGGGCGGCGAAGGCCTCGTTGATCTCGACGATGTCGATCTCCTCGATCTTCTTGCCGGTCTGGGCCAGCAGCTTCTGGATCGCCGGGATCGGGCCGACGCCCATGATCTCGGGACGGACGCCGGCGACGGTCGTCGCGATGATCCGGGCGCGCGGCTTCAGGCCCAGCTTCTCCGCCTTCTCGGCGCTCATGATCAGCGTCGCAGCCGCGCCGTCGTTGAGCGGGCAGGCGTTGCCGGCGGTGACGGTGCCGTTCTCGGGGTCGAAGACCGGCTTCAGCTGGGCCAGCTTCTCGACCGTCGTGCCCGGGCGCGGACCGTCGTCCTGGGTCACGACGGTGCCGTCGGCGAGCGTGACCGGGGTGATCTCCTTGTCGAAGTGCCCGCTGTCGCGGGCGGCGACGGCGCGCTGCTGGCTCTTGGCGGCCCACTCGTCCTGCGACTCGCGCGAGACGTTCCACTGCTTGGCGACGTTCTCGGCGGTCAGGCCCATCGGCAGGTAGACGTTGCAGATCGAGCCCTCCGAGCCGTTGAGCAGCGGGTGGAACTCCCAGGCGCCGCCCTGGACGGAGCGCGAGACGGCCTCGACGCCGGCGGCGATGTACTGGTCGCCCTCGCCGGCCTTGATCGCGTGGAAGGCGGTCCGGATGGTGTGCAGGGACGACGCGCAGAAGCGGTTCGACGTGACGCCCGGGACCTCGAACGGCAGGCCGGCCAGCAGGCTGGCGTTGCGGGCGATGTTGAAGCCCTGCTCGCCCTCGCCGGACGCCGCGCCCATCAGCACGTCGACGGTCTCGGACCAGTCGACGCCCGGGTTGCGCTCCTGGAGCGCCTTCAGCGGGATCGCGGCCAGGTCGTCGGCACGGACGTCCTTCAGCGAACCCTTGACTGCACGGCCGATCGGGGTGCGAACGGCGTCGACGATGACGACCTCGGGCATGGGAGAACCTCTCGCTTTGCTGTTCCGGTTGGGGAGCGGCTCCTGACGCGCTGCGGCCGCTCCTCCCGCATCCTACGCCATGGATTGACTGGTCAGTCAACGCTCCGGCGCGGCGCCTGGGCGGGTGCCCGGCGGCGGGGCGGCCGAGGCCCCTACGCCGCGGGGCCCGCGCCGCCGGCGGCGACCGCCG